>JBBQNG010000496.1:0-4522 GCA_038329645.1 Burkholderiales bacterium | reverse complement strand
TTGGACATCTTCTTTATACCTCGGCTTTACTTACCCTGCTTCAACTCGCTACTAAGGGAGTTAGAGTTATCAGTTGCCGGGTTGAGCTTGCGAAGTTTCGAGCCAGACCTCGCTGACGATTTGCTCTCAATAAAAACAGGGATAATTTGCTTGAGGGCTGGTACGGTACGCCAGGCCAGACAACACAGCGCGATGAATACTACCAACGCTGTCATTCCTACGCCCACTCGCAGACTGAACTCGCCAAACCCGACACTTTCATATGGAACAGTCTCTTCTAACAAAACCAGCCAAACGGTTGCAAAAGTGGTCATTTTCTAAATTTCCTTTCTCTACAGACTAGACTGTCTACCTGTATCTACCTATGGGTATATTTAGTCGTTTAAGAAATATTCTGGCTGCGTATAAGGATTGTATAAGAAATCGGAGGGCAGGTGTAGTAATTTATGCTACACAGTTGGTCATCAATTAGAGGATTTTGAGCGGTTGAGTCTATACCTATCGGGTTTGAAATTGTCTGGGGATTGGTTCTACTATCCCAACCGGGTTTTGCTAACCTGACCCGAACGCGGCTAAGAACCTGGCTTGGTAGAAGGGCCGTCCCCGGCCCTCCTACCAGAAATCAGGTCAGCCTATTGAGGTAGACGCTAGGCTTGACCCGCCACCGGCGACTGGAAGCTGAGCAGGTGCGGCATCGCCAGCGAACCAATCAGGACGGTTTTGCGGTCGGGGCCGCTAAAGGTCAGGCTGGTCGGGAACTGCACCTGCGGCCCGACACAGGCGAACATTTCCGCCGGGGTCAGGACGTGCTGAGCCAGCTTGTCCACCATATTTTCCAGGGCGGGCAGGTTGGGGTCTTCAAAAACGGTGTGCGAATGTTGGCCGTCCGCCGAGATAACCACTACGCCGTTACGTAGCACGGTTGTAACCCACACATTGCCTTCGCTATCGAAGTTAAAGCCATCCACAAACGCGCCCATTCCCAGGTCTGCCGGGCCAAACACCTCGGACTGGCCCAGGCTGCCATCGGCGGCGACCGAATAGCGCAACATCCGCTTGCCAAAAGTCTCGGCCACGTACAGATACTTCTCGGCGGCATCCAGCCGGATTTCGTTGGTAAAGTTGATGCCGTCGGCCACCTTGCGCGGGCCGTTAGCATCTATCAGGATGACGTAGCCGTCGCGCTCGTCAGTGGCGGTCACGCCAAACCAGGGCCGCTGCCGGGTCGAAACCGAGACCCATTGCCGCCCCTGCCGGTCTAGCCAGATAAAGTTGACCGAACCAAGCGGCTGGCCGTCCAGCTGGTCTAAAATCAGTTCGGTGCGGCCATCCCGGTACAGCTTGTACAGATTGCCGCCGCCGATATTGGCAATATACAGGTTGCCTTCGCCGTCCATCGCCAACCCGTTCGACTCCCCGGCCAGACCGGGTAGGTGGGTTTCGCTACCGTCCGGCTTGAGGCAGGTCACGCCGCCTTCCTCGTGCGAAATCCAGAGCGTGCCGTCGCGTTCGGCAATCACGCTTTCGGGGCGACGCAAAGCCTGGCCCACCCGTTTGAGGTCGGCCAGTTCGACCGTAAAGTTCTGCACTGAACTCATGTGTTTAGCTCCTTTGAGTTTATTCTATTCTAATTTCGAGGTGAACTGCGATTTTGCTTGCGGTGTATCCGGGCCTATCTTACCCTATCATCTGTGGTTTTACCAATCCAAATCGGGTTTACATAATTAAAACAGGCCGGGTGATGAGAAAATATCACCCGGCCTGTCGGTTTGGCGGACGGAGCCGCCGCTTACATTTGAAATATTGAGTTAGGGAACCAGGATAGCGTCGCCCGGTTTGGCATCGCCCGCCGCCGCCAGCCCGTTAAAGCGGGCCAGTTCGTCTACCGCGACTTTGTAGCGGTCGGCAATGGTTTGCAGGGTTTCGTTGGGCTGTAAGATTGCGCCGCCTTTGCCCCGGAAGTCGCCCCGCGATACCGGAATGACCAGCTGGTTGCCCGCGAAGATATTAGTGCCGGTGACGTTGCGGTTGGCGGCCTGGATTGCCGCGATAGTAGTGCTAAACTGAGCCGCAATTCGGGTCAGGTTGTCGCCGCTCTTGACCGTGTAAACGACCGCGCGGGGGGTAGCACTGCCCGGAGGTACAATCGGGGCGGCAGTCGTCGCGGGCGGCGGAGCGGCAGTGGTGGGGGCTGGTTGAACGGCAATTGCGGTCGTCACCGGCGAAGTGGGAGCCTGGGTCGTGGCCACAGTAGCGACGGGTGAACTGCCCACCGCTCTGGTGGTCGGGTTGCCACCGACGACCGGAACCGAAGCGGCTGGCCCGCCGACGGTGGTCTGGCCTGTGCCGCCGACCGGGTTAGTCCCGACAACCAGCGGGGTCGGGTTGAAAGTTGGGCTGCCGACCTGAACAGTCGGACCTGCCGCCGCCGTATCAATCGCCTGCTGGTTGTTCTGGTTGTTGTTGCCCAGCACGCCCAGCACCACCAAACCGACCAAAAGTACCGCCAGTATAACTCCGGCTATTATCAGAGGTAACATCAGCCGACGAGCGCGGTCGCGTCCGGTATCATCCAGGCCGGTGGCAGTCTCGGCTCCAAACGCTGCCCGTCGTCCTCGGCTAATCCCGCCAAAGACCGGGGCCAGACCCCGGCTCCGGGTTCCGGTTGGCACATCGCCCACCCGTCCGCTACGGAGCCGCTCCTGTGTCCGGTTGCGGGCTGTGCCGGTGGTCTCGAACGGCTCGTCTACCAGTTCGCTATCGTCGTCATAGCGGGGTGGCTCAGGAGCTTCGGGGGTGTTATAAAAACCACGCGGTTGCGAAGCGTCCGGGGCATCGTACAGACCGCGCCGGTTGGCACTGTTCACATCTTCCGGGCTGAGGTTGGCGTAATCCGACTGGTCGTAATCGTCGGACTGGTTCATCATGCCCTGGCTGCTGGCATAGGAGGCAAAATCGTTAAAGTTGCCCTGGTTATCGTTGTCAAATTCGGGACGATACGGCGGCGGCGCGGCAGAAGGCGGCATATCGGGTAGCTGACTGCCCGGCCCTGGTCGGCCCAGATTTTCTTCGTAGGGGAAGCGGGCGGTGGCCTGACTGCCGGAGGCGGGAGGCGGGTTAAAGCCCGAAACTACTTCTTCGTTGCCAAAACGGGGCGGGGCGGGTGGTGGCGGCGGAGCCGGGTTGTTGTTGGCGGGCACGGCAGCTTCGGGGCTGGTCTCGCCGCTTTCCAGCCGAGACTGGATGCGCTCGATGCCGCGTTGAGCTTTTTCGCTGTTGGGGTTGATGCTCAGCACGCGCTGCAAGCAAACATAGGCTTCGGATAGGTCGTCGGTGGTGGCGGCTCGATAAAGCCAGCCTAGCTCGTTGTTGGGGTCGCGCCGCACGACATCGCAAAAGATGTTGTAAGCTTCTTCGCGGCGGTTTTCTTTGGCCGCTTTGAACCCGGCCACCAGCATATTGCTGATTTCGCTTCCGCCGGTACTTCCTGGGTTTCCAATGCTCATCTGCGAACTCCTGTTGGCGACTGCCTGCGGGCCTGGGCCGTCTTTTGCCTGAAATCAACTTAACATATCATGTATTTTAACTCATAAGCTATTTTATGTCCAGTAGTTTCTTATGTCAATTTGCCTCTGAATTTGAGGTTGAACCGAGCAAAATCGGTGGGTGTGAGCCACCGACTTTGCCTATCATCAATTATATGGAGAACGGTTTTAAGCTGTGGGTTTACCGACGGCGGTTGCGTCCGGCACTTCCACCAGCTTGCCGGTTTTGACATCATAGATGTAGCCGTAGATGCTACTGTCGACCTGGCCGACAGCACTGGTATCCGGTTGCCTGGCTCCTCATAGACGCAATCGGGCATTTGTAGTAAAATCAGCCGGTAACTTTCCAGCCGACCTTAGCGTCTTACATGGGGAAACAACATCCCGCCACCGGGATACTCTGGAATAAAGCCGATGCTTGATTAGAATTTGTAGATGTCAATAGATAACGAACGCTCGCCGATAACTGATATTTCCGCTGCCGCCGATGCCGGTCAGAACCCGACCTTGCAAGCCAGCCTGACCGAAGGAGGCTCTGGCCTGGCCGATGCGGACGGCGATTTTGACTTTACCGACCCGCCGGTGGCCCGCCCGACCCGGTTCGCGGGCGAATGGCCGCGCCCGGTGCGCTACTTTTTGAGTGTCGAGGCGGCTTTGTACGGGCTGCTCATCGGGGTGGCTGTTTTCACCCGTTTTTATGACCTGAGCTACCGCGCCCTCCACCACGACGAGGGTGTCCACGCTTATTACGCCTGGCGGCTGTTTCATGGTGACGGCTATGCTCAGGAACCCTGGAAGCACGGCCCGTTTTTGTATCATATCCAGGCTGCGATTTTCTGGCTGTTCCAGGATAGCGACCAGACCGCCCGCCTCTCGACTGCTCTGTTTGGGGTGCTGACCTGTCTGTGGCCGCTGGGTCTTCGCAAAGAACTGGGTCGCTGGGGGGCACTGACCGCCGCCTTTTTGCTGCTCATCTC
>JBBQNG010000495.1:0-2161 GCA_038329645.1 Burkholderiales bacterium | reverse complement strand
GACAGGGGTCGAAAGGGCGAATTGTATCCAGATGGAGGCCTGCATCGGCACCAGCCGATCCAGACCGAGGGCAGGAACGTGGCTTCCCATCTCCAGTATGAACACCGGGAGCGCCAGCACCAGCCCGATCCAGAACCGGCGTGTCATGTCGGCCAGTTCGTGGTTCGGCTGGGCCTCGGCGCTGACCTCAACCGGCTCCAGCGTCATGCCGCAGATGGGACAGTTGCCCGGACCCGGCTGGCGGATCTGGGGGTGCATGGGACAGGTGTAGATCGCGCCGGGCTTGGCCGGAGCTGGTTCTGTCTTCGTCGCCAAATACCTGGCCGGGTCAGCCTCGAACTTTGACCGGCACCCGGCCGAGCAGAAGTTGAAGGTCGTCCCGGCATGGTCGAAGCGATGCTTCGACGTCGCGGGGTTCACGGGCATCCCGCACACAGGGTCCGTGCCGGTCAAAGCATCAGCGGCCTTGCCGGTTCGGCTTGGGGGCGCATCGGCGCCCAGTCCAGTGTCGGGGGCCATGGCTACATCATGCCCATCGGACCCGGCATGAGGTCGTCGGCGATCTTGCGCTGGCTTTCGGTGAGAACCGCGTAGAGCGCCTTGTCGGCTTCCGCCGAGGACTTCATGCCGTCGAGCCGCGCCGTCATCATCTGGATCATGGCATCCGCCCGGCCCGGCGCCGTCGTCGGCATCCCGGTCTGCATCATCTTCGTCATGGCATCCTGCATGCCCTTCGAATTGGTGCGCATGGTCGCCGCGTAGCTGTCCCACTGCGGGGTCTGGGCGTCGGTGATGGCGAGTTCGGCCTTGAGAAACGCGATGCGGCCTTCAATGTGCCCGGGCGGCATCATGGCCCCACCGCCACCCATCATGCCGGCCATCATCGGCGGCTTCCCGCCCATGCCGTCCGCCATCATCTTGGCCATGTCCATCGGCGGCATCCCAGGCGCACCCACTACAGGCGCCATCGGCCTGCCCGGTGTCATCGGCGATCCGGGATGGTGGAGGGATGGGTCAGCCGCCTGAGCATAAGCCAGCGCAGTTCCGCCCAGGATGACGGCGGCGGCGAGTGTCAGACGTGCGGTGATGGACATGAGAAGTCTCCAGTGTGCGATGAGATCAGGCGACGCGGCCGTAGGCGATCTCGGCCATCAGCCCCGTCGCTGTTTGGAAAGCTTGTGACAGTGCAACAGCCAGTGCCCGGATCGGCGGACCCGTTCACAACGCGAGCCACAGCCACGACCTATAAACATGCCTAGCGGTAAATTCTGGCATCGAACGAGCACCCACGGAAGGGACGGAAACTACTCAGGAAGGCTGGCGGATGGCAGGCCTCATGGAGCGTCATGACAAATGGCCTCCACTCCAATGAGACCATCGCGAGGTTCAGGAATGGGCATTCCGGACCTTGTCGGTCTCGTCCCGCATCTGCATGCGGTCAACGTCGTAGGTGGCAAGCTCCTGATCCACGGCAGCCTTGACCAGAATGTCGACATCGCCCCCGGATGTGCGCTCCGCCGTGGCCAATACTTTGAACGCCGCGGACCCAAGCCGGCTTTCGAAGCGGCCGACCAGCCTATTGAAAACCTCGCTTTCAGCCGCGGCGTGGCAAGTGAGGTGGGACATCGCGACATCCAAGAGGCAGGGCAAGTTGGCCGCCTCGCGGGCGATATGAATGTGCCGCTCCGTTACCCGGCGATCGACCGTGGCATGCACGATCTCCTCGCAGTCGTCAGCGCGTGAAGCCGCTCGCCCAGGCTCAATCGCTGTCGCGAGAATGCTGCTGTAAAGACCCAGCGTCCGATGGCGTCCCTGCTGGCCGCTGCGGCGCCGTAGCTCCTCGATGTCTGCCAAGTGGATATCCGAAACGACACGAAGCGGGTCCAGGTGGGCCACCATTTCAATGCGAACGTCCAATGGCGGCGGGCAAGCCCCGGCCGGGTGGGCCAGGGTTGCCGCTGCAATGACGATGGCGGGCGGGCCTGTCATGGGCTCCCGGGGTGCGCCTTCTGCCACGCTCGCATTTCGCTGATCTCGTTCTCTTGGGCGGACACGATCGCTTCGGCGAGCTTCCGCATAGCCGGGTCCTTGCCGTTGGCCAGCTCGAAGCGGGCCATGTCGATAGCCCCGGCATGGTGCGGGATCATCATCGCCACGAAAT
>JBBQNG010000494.1:0-10625 GCA_038329645.1 Burkholderiales bacterium | reverse complement strand
CCACTGGGAGTACTCGTTCGTCGGTGCTGAGTCGGCGACCGCGATGGCTATCTCCAACGAGATCATGGAAGCTAACCGTCGGATCATGGGCGCGATCGGGATTCCTTCGGCCTTCCTCTACGGTGACTGGACCAACTACGCTACGGCCCGCATCCAGTACTCCGGTCTGATGCACCGGCTGAAGTCGAGCCAGACAGCGCTCTCGCGTCTGCTTGAGCTCAAGGTCTTTAGCTGGTACTGCCGGATTCGCGGCTACGTTGACAACAACGGCCAGCCGATCAAGGTCATCGTCCGCTGGAAGCGCGCCCACCTCGAGGACGACTCGAGTTACATGCAGTTCGTGGCCGAGATGGGCGCCATCCCTGGCGTGCTCTCTCTAGAGACGATCCGCGAGTCGACCGGCTTCGACGACGCTGTCGAAGAGGCGCGCTTCGCCAAGCAGCGCGACCGTGAGTTGCGTGTCTCACTCGAGCAGGCAGAAGTAGGCCGTGATCCCGAGACTAATCGCGACGCTTTGCCAGAGGAAGATCCGAGAGACGCTGAGACTTCGAAAGAGGCGCTGTCACCAGAAGAGAAGGCTCGGACGAAAGCGACGCTCACAAAGAACTTGGCCCGGGCAGAGCGCCAGATCGAAGTTGACACGGCTACCGTCTTTACGTTGCTTGGTCCTGACGCCGAGAGCCGGAACGAGTCCGTCAACCGCGCCTGTGCCCTCCGGTTGAGACAGGACAAGGCGTTATGTGACGCTTACTCACGTCGTTTAAGTGAGGTGGCGTAGATGTCTTTCTCCACCTCTCCGCCATACGGCAGCACTTTGACTGGGACAACGGTTAACTTCCAGATTGTTTCGACGGTAGCTAACTCGTCCACTACGTATCAGTTCTACCTATATGATTCTGGCGGAGCCCAGATTGGGTATGGTACAAACAATACTGGTTATTTCACAGCCAACAACCTGCCATCAAACGGGAGCACTATAAGCGCAACGATGGTCGTAGTTAACTCTAATGGCACTCAACTAGATAGATCCAGTTCTATCTGGACTGCGTATACCGCAGGTAGCGGTGGAGGCGGGGGTGGGGGTGGGGCGCCGACTTTTGTTTTCGCCCCGTCAAACGGAGCTGTGATAACTAGCGCTACTCAAACGTTTAGTTTCACTGTATCCCCAGTAAACAGTACTCAACATCTAGGTTATGTGTTATTAGATGTTGGTAGTAATACTCAATATGTTAATTTATCTGTAGCTAATGGACAGACACAAGGTTCGTTTACTTCGTACAACTTACCTACTGACGGGCGGCAGATTAAGCTTGTTGTTTCTTTGTATGAAGCTAATGGGGTCTTTAACTATCAGGGGATTGCTCAGTATACTTCTTATACCTCTGTCTATACGCCTCCCCCAGCCAACAACACACCACCCCCAGCCAATAACACACCACCTACAATTACGTACCCTACGTCAGGAAGTCCTATAGCCGGAGCGAGCGCTACATTCCAATGGTCTCCACCTAATTCAGGCGCGGTCTCTAGTTACGCGGTTTCTCTTTACTCCGGTTCAACATACTACTACAGCCAGACGCTGTACGGGACATCGTTCTCTGTTAGTAATCTACCGCAGAACGGCGCGATCTTGACGCTGTCGGTGACGGCTAATTTCAGTAGTGGGTCTGCGCAAACAGCGACGGCCTACTACACGTCTTCTGCTTATTCCAGCACGATTGCCTTTACCAGCCCCGCTAATGGCAGCGTCTTGTCCGGAACGAGCGTGACCTTTCAATGGAGCGCGGCGAACGGGGCAACGGGCTACGCTTTCCAGGTTTACAATGCAGCCAGTGGTGCCTACTATGCTAACGTAAGCAGCCTCACGACGACGTACTACACTGTTAGCGGCCTGCCGACTGATGGTAGCTATATCACTGCGCTTGTCTCTTCCACAGTCCCTGGTGTTGCTTCTCCTCCGTCTGCACAGGGATCGTACAGGGCGTACACACAGGCGGCGGCGACGGTCACCCTGACAGCGCCACCGAACGGAAGTGTCTTTACTGGATCTACTGCTACCTTCGGCTGGACAGCTGTCGCGGGAGCGAGCTACTACCAGCTTGACCGGGGTACGCTCGCAAACCCTACTGCCTATGGCAGTACGACTGTTTACACGAACAGTATCACGGTCAGTGGATTGCCTACCGATGGTTCGACGATCGCGGTTAAGATAACCGCCTACATCCCCAATCAGACTCCTGCCACATCTCAGGCTAGTTATATCGCTGCCGGAGCGTCTACACAAGCACCGGGTTCGTCGATCCCGGTGTCACCTCAAGACGGCGGCCAGACCTCGATCACGCCACTGCTTATCTGGTCGCAGCCTGCAACGAACTACATCCCTAACCAGACCACGTTCACGGTCAAGATTGTTGATTTAGCGACCAATACTCCCCTAACACCAGATATCAACGCCGGTACGTCGCTGTCAGTGCAGGTACCGCTGACCGAGAATCTGGTTCTTAACAAGAGCTACTCGTGGAGCGTCATTGCTGCCAACGGGACTAATCTCTCGGTTCCTGTTCTCTCATACTTCACAACCGCCCCTTCGTTCCGTGTCACCGCTTCTGACGCGGGACTTGGGTATGACAGCAATAGTAGCGCTACCAATAAAGCGATCGCACCAGACAGCGGGGTTGGTTTGGACCAGGTGAAGGTCACAGCGGGTCTGGTGATCATCACCGGGTTGCGCGGAGCGTACCCGGGCAGGTATACCGGGAAGCTCCCCGGTGACTTGTTCTCTTCGTAGGAAGGACCGTCCATGGCAATTCCTCTGTACACACGAGAGTCTGATACTGCCCCGCTGGTCTTTCCAGTTCTCTCGGGGACATTGGCTTACCCTTCCGCGATCGGCGCCATCGTGCAGCTGGTCATTGCCGGCTGGGACGGCAAACAGAGCGGGGTAACGATCGCGGATCCTGTTCGAGTCCGCTGGCTGGATACGATGGGTGATGTTTATTACAGCCGCACCCCCGGCGAGCTGGTTGCCGCCAACTCTCCGTATCGAGGCTATATACGCATCCAGTTGCTCGATGGCAGCTTCGTCAGCGCTCCCCAGCCCCCTGACTACTACCTCATTACCGTCGCATCGAACGCGTTTTAGGAGTTCTCCGTGAGTAACAGTATTGAGAATCTGGTCCACCATACGACGCTGGTGATCACCAAGTACGAGAATGAGGAGTTTCAGCGAGCTGGAGATCCGTATGAAGTAATCGTTCATGAAGGTAATGCGTTCGCACCTCGCGGTACGCGCATGCTCTGGAAGCTGTTCTCCGGACAGGCGTCAGGCAACGAGTTCTACTCCGGTACGAACAGTTACATCTTCGTTGGTGATTCGCCTGCCGCGGTCGCAGGCACGGGGCAGCCGTATGATCTTCAAGGCGCGAACAAAGCAGGGGCAGCTGTTGACGCCGGCTTTCCGACTCAGGTTAGCTACGGCTCTCAGTCTGTAGCTTTCAACCAGATCGCCTATCAGGCAACCTTTGGTGCTGGAGTGGCGAGCTTCCTCTGGGCTGAGATGGGGCTGGTCAACGGGTCAACGATTGCTATGCCGGGGTTACTGACCGACCTCCCGGCCTCTGGCACCCTCTTTAACCGGGCTATCGCTCCTGATACAGCAAAAGGCTGGGGGATTAAGGTAGCCGGCGTGGTCTGGCTGGCTACATTACTGATATCGGTGAGCTAGATGCCGCTGTTAGTCCTCTTCAATAGTGTCGCTTTTGGATCTGTAAAGGCAATTGCCCTTTACGGAATCGGTCAACTGGGTGATTCCCTGTTCGGGGATAACCAGCGTGCTGGAGGCAGCGTTGTCTCCGGTCGTCTCGTTGACGCCAGCGGGACACCACTTGTCGGCGCACAGATTTGTTTCACTCCGAAGCCTTCGATCGATCTGACCGGACATAGAACCGATTCCGTAGAGTTGGTGATGATACGGCCGCTGACAACGGTAACGGCTATCGATGGCAGCTTCTCCGTGACACTGTTCGATCCCGGCCACATCTGGCCCCAGGTGAACTCGCTGCCGGTTCTTGTTGAAGCACCGTACGGCGTTAAGTTCAATTTCTTACTGACCTCCGGACTGACGACTCCGATTGTTGTCAACGGCAGCCCGGCCCCCTCGTCGTGGTCTCCTTTGCCGACTGATGCCCTCAGCGAACTCATCGTCGACGGTGGTGGGTTGCCTCTGCCTGTAGCTAACGCGCAAGTGGTTGTAGACGGACCTCCGATCACTGTTCTGCGTGACGGTACGATCGTGGCTAACTGGGTTGTATTGAATCGGACAGCTGATTCGAATGGTTTACTGTCCGTGAATCTCATCTCTACTATCAACCCACTGACGCAGGCGCGGATACAGGCGGGGAACACGGTCGTCATTCGGCCTATTGTCCATCAGAGAGAAGTATCAGGCGGTCTTGTCACGCTTTCCGGCAATGAGATAACTGACCTGTCCCGGTCCCTGGGCACCAGCGGTGACGGATTGTTAGCAGACGGATCAACAGGTGTTTACCCGGCAGCGCAGAACCTCAATCCTAATGGCGGCTTAGAAGCCGGCATTAGCGGTTACACAGTCAAGTAAGGAGTCCATAATGAGTGGAAAGTCTTCGTACCTTGAGGGGAAGCTAATCGACCACAGCATGGGCAAAGCTGCTTTTACCATGCCAACTGTCTACATCGCTCTCTGTACAGTGATGCCAACGGTAGGTATGTCAGGCGCAACTATCACCGAAGCCACGTACACCGGGTATTCCCGTAAGATCATCAATGCTGCTGACATGAACGCCGCTGCTTCTGGCAGTGCAAGCAACGCTAATTATCTTACATTCGCTCAGTGTACGGCTGGTTCTTCGGTGATTGTCGCTGTTGCGTTAGTTGACGCCCCAACTATCGGCACTGGGAATCTGCTGCGCTGGGTCGGTACGGGTCTTACTGTAAGCACGGGCGTAACCCCTACTGTGGCAGTAGGCGGGCTCACCGTGAACGAGACCTAGCAGATGACGATAGCACGCGTTCGTACGATTGGAACGATCTCCGGGCAAACGTTTGATCAGGCCTCCTACACGATTGCTGCGGCAGCGGGCGGAGTTGCTGCTGGCCACGCTATTCTTCTGTCCGTAACAACGCTTAACGGGACGAACGTCATCAGCGCTACTGATGTTGCCGGTAACACCTACTCGGTCTGTGCGAATCTGTATTCAAGCGATGGCCTACGGATTACGATCCTTGCGGCACTGAACTGTAACGCCCTCTCTGCCGGACAACTGATCACGGTCACCCAGACCGCGACAGCTGTACAGCATTACATCACTGCTGTTGCTGAGGAGTTCTCCGGAGTTCTCGCTGCACCTGCTCTGGATGCTACAGCAACTGCAAACAGCCTTGGATCGACACTTACTGTAGGTCCGACAAGCCCGTCTGTTGGCAGCGCTAACGAACTGATATTCACCGCACTGGGGGCGTATTACTCTGATAATTCGTCGTCCCCGACATACGCCCCTAGCGCTCCGTTTAGCGCGAGTGGCGGCACCACAAATGCACCATCTGCGGCGTCTACCGCCACGACGACGGGGTATCTGATACCTTCCCCTGCCACAGGAACTTATTCTGCCACTTGGAACGGTGGTCCAGGCGGGTACCTGACGGGAGCTTTGGTTACTCTCAAGGGTGAACCAACAAGTACATATCCTCTTGGGTACGGTCCCGCTATATCGGACCCGCACGTCAATACACTTAATCGTCTCTAGCGTCCAAGGAGGGACATTATGGCACAGGGTCATTACTACGTCGTCAACTCCGGTCCGGTCGCCTGTTCAGTCGCGGCTACCCTGATTCAGATTGTTGCCAGCAGCACCGTGCCGCTCGAGCTGATCGAGGCTCGCGTCTCAGAGACGGTAAGCGTCACTTCGACTAAGGTTCGAATCCAGATCAACCGGAAGACTGTTGCTGCTGGCGCGATGACCGCGTTCACCCCATTGCTGGTCAACGCGGTAGATTCGGCTGCTGCCGCTGCTGGTGGGCCTGCCCTGACGGCGGTCTACCTTGCTAGCCAAACTGAAGGGACAGACAGCGACATACTCGTGCAGGATACATTCAACATTCTTTCTCCCTGGCTGTACCTGCCTGTCCCGGAACAGAGGATTATCGTGCCACCGTCAGGCATCATTTGCTTGAAGATACCAGTCGGTGTGGCCGGGACGTACGAGTCGAGTATTGTCTTCAGGGAGATCCGCTAAGCAATGCCGTCTGAGTTGTTCCGCCCAGCACCGTGGTTCATACAGCCGGCACACAACGCGGATGTAGCGTTATTCGCTACTCCCGGTATTGTTAGTGGTCTGGTGACCGCGGGCGACTCCAACATCTTTGTGACTCTCTACGGTGTTGGAGACCTGGGAACGCTGGTTTTGGCAGGAGACTCGTCTTTCGTCAGTCAGGTAGATCCCAATGCGTATCCTTCCTCGGCGGTCGTCTTTGCCGGTTTGTCGTCGTTCGTGGCCTCGCTATCGTGGATTAGTTTCATTGCCTGGGATCTTACTCACCCGATCTTTGGTACACGGTCGTTGCGGATCGTTACCCTGGCCGCAAATCAGGGAGCGCAGTGGACTCTGCCCCTGCTCGCTTCAACTACCTATACGACCAGCGTCTTCGTCTACTCCATAGCGGGTGGGGAAAGTGCCCAGCTACAGGTTAATGCCTACCGGTCTCCCGTCTTCCTTCTGCAAGCAGGGAAGCAACGGTTGTCCTTCTCGTTCACAACCGGGGCCGGAGAGGCGAGCGGAGCACACGCCTTGGTGTCGACGTCTCCCGCACCGATGGACATCTGGGCCGATGGCTTTCAGACTGAGGTCGGAGGTATAGCATCGCCGTACATTGAAACTTCAACCGTTGTCCTGAGCCGTCCTGCCGGTAGGGCGCGGTTGCCAGTAGGGAGGGCGGACCCTGGGCAGGGCGCCCTTCTTACTAGCTTGCGGCTTAACTTCCCCTCGACAGATATCACGGTCCGTTCCACTTTCTGTCTGTACCAGGATGCGAACAACTATATCCGTTGTTTCTGGGATGGAGCCGGCCACTTCATCACCGAGACGAAAGACAGCGGGGTGATCCTTCAAGCGGTCTCGGCGGTTCAAACGTTTACGGCCGGTACAGTAGCCGCCATCCTACCGATCTGGACATCTTCCGGCCCCGGCATTTCGGTCGGAGGCGCCGCCTTTATTCGTACCGGCGGGCGTGGCATCCCTTTCACCTCTCCTGTCTCGCTCGACGTAGGTTCACATAACGGTACACAACAGATTGGGGCAGACATCTTCTGGGCGATCGGTTTACTGGGAACGTCGACGGATATCGACGCGCAGATCTGGAACGGACTGGCGAACAGTAAGCCAACGGCGTACTCGATTGGTTCTGCTTCGAAGCCTTTCGCCATCTGGCTGGGGGTCGATTCCTCATATCAGGTTGTAACGATCCTCTAAGGAGAACGTGATGAGCACAGCGTACCCTACGTCACTGGATGTTTATATTGCTCGTACGAACAAGGTCGGCATTTCAGAGAACAGTAATACGAGCACGATCTGGGCTTCAACCGTTAACAACATCCAGGACGCGATAACCGCGATCGAGACCGTTGTTGGTCTTGCTGGTTCTTCCTCGCTTGGTTCGCACGAGTATCTGATCAAACAGGCGGTCAACCCCGGTCATACGCACACCGGTACGACGGTCTCTCTGAGCGCGGCACAATCGTGGACAGCAACGCAGACGTTCTCCGCCCCCGGGGTTGGTCTTTCAGTCGTGACAAACGCTTCGATTACCGGTCTGTTCGGTGTCGGCGCCGCCCCGCTAGACGCTGCTCAGACGTACTTGAAAAGCACCGCTGTCGGTATCCTTGCCTGCGTGCTCGACTCCGTTGGCGGTCAGACGGCAAACATCTTGGAAGCGCGAGTTAACGGGGTTGCTGTCGCATCTATCTCTCCAAACGGCACGGTCGTGTCGACGGGAGTGGTAACAGGTTTACGAACTGTGACAACGACAACGACTCTCACCGTCACCGACTCTACGGTCCTTGCCGATGCCACGGGAGGTTCGTTCACCATCACCTTGCCCCCCCCGGTGGTCGGTCAAGAGTTCACGATCAAGCAAGTCAACGCAACTGGCGGCAATGTAACCGTCTCCGCAGGGGCGTCTCAGATAGATGGTTCTACTACCGCACAGCTAATAGCACGTGAGAGCTTGACTGTTGTTTCTAATGGTACTAACTGGTTCGTCGTTTAAGAGAAGGAGTTCCTCATGGCTTACACGATTCCCGGAGTAGGTGCTCCCTATTGGTCTACGAGTCAGGTATCGACCGGTGCTACTTCTGCCGTTCTAGTTGCAGCACGATCTACACGAAACTATGTTGCCGTGCGCAACCTGGACTCAACGAACTCTATCTACCTATCCAGTGCTGTCACAGCGACGACGGCTAACTCCGTCATCCTCAAGCCGGGTGAGTCACGCGCGTTCTATACGACGGCAGCGATCTCTGCCGTTTCCGGAGGCGCTACACCAGTTGCTGAGATAGAAGAAGCGTGGAGCTAACTTATGCCCCCACCAGCTCCTGTAGCCAGCCAGTTAGGCACTGCCCTGGCGTCTGGTCAGGTGTCTCAGGTTTCTATACCTGTTCCTGCTGGCGGTGTGCCATCACGCAGGACGATTCTCGTTTTTGTCCAGAGCGCGGTTGGTATAGACAATGTTTCAGATACCGCTGGTAACTCCTATGTCAGCGACCTTCTCTACACCAGTCCAGGTTCTGGTCTTATCCTTCAGGTATTCCGGGCGAGCTCTACTGCTTTGTTGGACAGTGGCAACCAGATTGTGGTTCAAGCGCTAATTAAGACGGCTGTCTTGATGGCGGCAGCTACCGCGTATTTTGGTCTCGCTACTCTTGCGCCGTTCCTCGATAATGCAGTTGCGTCCAGTGGTGTCGGAACTGTTACGACATCTGGTAACACGCCCCTTGTTAGCGGCGGCCCTGAGCTAGTCGTAAGCGTAGTTGCGACGTTCAGAAACACCTTCGGAGTACAAACCTTTATTCCTGACCCCGGCTACATAACTACGGTTAGTCTCCAGGGTGCGAATCCACAATCACTGGGTCTGTTTGTAGCGACTCAGTTCCTCGCCGCTGCCGGTGGCCCACAATCGGCGGGGTCAAACTTGTCGATCTCTACGTACTGGTCTGCGGCCTGTGTTGTCTACCCCCCCGCTCCTGTGTCTTCTGTCGGGGTAGCGTCGCCCCCAGACTCAACTCTATTCATTCCTACCACCCCGCACGCGGCGACACCAGTTCCCTTCATTAGCACGAAGCGTACCAGGATAACGTGATAGAGCGATGACGATTTCAGCGGTTAACGTAGTCGGTAGCTCCGCTGTTCAGACGGGAACGACTACGTTTGCTCGAGTTGCGGTTCCCCCGATCGGTGTCCCCTCTGGTAGCACAATCTTCGTCTACACTCAGAGTCAGGGACTCTCTGTCACTTCCGTGACCGACGACGCTGGTAACATCTACGTTAAAGATGCGAACTACATCACTCCGCAAGATTCAATCTTCATCAATGTCTGGAGAACGGGGAACTCTAAAGGTTTAACGTTCAACCAACTGATCACGGCGAGGGTGGACACTGAGACTGCTGTGTTGACAATAGCAGTAGAGAGCTATAGAAACATCGACCCCTCCAGCCCTCTGGATGTTACTGCGGTAAGCGGTGGTGCGGACGTAACATCTCTCGTTTCAGGGACGACTGGTAGGCCAGTTTCTATGGAAGAACTGGTAGTGGGGATCGGGGAGTGGTCTTCTAACGTAACAGGAACAATGACCGTCACCCCCGGCGCAGCGTACTCTCTGAATCAGACAGTACAGCCTCCTAACGGTTCTACAGGTCTCTTCAGTGAGTCGAAGATTGTCAATGCGGTAAGTTCAGCGTCATCTAGTGCGACTCTCTCAGGGTCTTCTAACTGGGGTCAGCTGTGCCTTGTCTATCGGTCAGCCCCTCTAAGTTCAAACCCTGCGGGGGGTCAAGCGCAAGGTACGGTGGGGGGAATGTCGACCCCGACGCCGGGGTCGACTCTTCCTGGTTCTACTGTTACGTTTACTTGGACTGTTGGCACGTCTTCTACGGCTTATGATCTTTTTGTTGGTTCGACGCCCGCAGGATTACAATACGCTAACATCTACATTCCTAGTGGGGCAAGCACAACAACTACTGTGACGGGTCTGCCAACTGACAGTAGCGTCGTCTATGTCCGCCTTTGGTCTTTTATTAGTGGTGCCTGGGCGTCCACTGACTACTCCTATACAGCCTCCAGTGCAGGGGGCGGCAATGGTCAAACGCCTGTTACAGTCGGACTGTCCTTACCTACTCTCGCCAACCTCGGTCTTTCACATGTCCACCGTATTTGAATCACTTGATCCGGATGACCCATTACCCTGTCAAATAGACAACGCTTATTTCCCGGTCATACAATTGACTGTAGAGAGACCAGACTTCATACTGAAGGATTACCCGTGGCGGCAGACTCCCGAACGTCCGTTCTGACAGCTTCCTTGACTGCGACGGCGGCAC
>JBBQNG010000493.1:0-1561 GCA_038329645.1 Burkholderiales bacterium | reverse complement strand
AAGCAGCCTTTTGAACGTCAAGCTCTATCGCATCCCCAGCGAAAATCGAAAAAAGAATTTTAGTGCAAACGAAGAGATATAGAGTTTAATGTTCTGTGATTTGCATCATAAACGCGACGAATGGTTGGCGATCGCGGTCGTTGGGGGCATCTCCTTGTTGTTTCGAGTTTCGTGTGGGAGTTTTGAAGTATGAGTTACACG
The DNA here is from genome assembly GCA_038329645.1 of Burkholderiales bacterium. Taxonomy (GTDB): domain Bacteria; phylum Pseudomonadota; class Gammaproteobacteria; order Burkholderiales; family SG8-39; genus SZAS-79. The sequence continues at coordinate 1,360 of JBBQNG010000493.1, read as the reverse complement.
GGCGAGTCTAATCACCCCTCTGTGTTGGAACTAGCCCGATCGGGCAATTTTCGAGCCATTGCCTATTGGCTAAACGTGTTTCTCTTGCCTCACAACCTATATGCACGGGTCGAATCAGCCCCTCAGTCGGGCTGTTTGCAGGTGCTCGTTGAATGTCATCCATCGCCCGATCGCACCGTTAAATCCCCCGATCGCAGCAGTTTGGTGCGGTTTATCTGTCATCACCTCTGGAAGCTCAACTCAGACGTGATCGAAGGGGTGCAGATCACAGCGCGATTTGTAGGGAAGCCTCAAGTGATTTGGCGGCAATCGGCGCGGGTGCTGTCTCCTGCGAGACGCGCCAAACTTGGGCTTCCTGCCAAACAAGCGACTTCAATTCGCAGAACGAGTCAGATTAAATCGCGAGTCCGGCAAGCAACTCGTCAGAAAGTGCAGTTTCGGGCGCTGCGATCGCTACTCCTCACAGGCACCACCGCCGCCGCCTTCATCATGGGCTGCTGGCTGGGCTACAGCGATGCGCCGACCGACCAAACGACTGCATCAGCATCTCCTGCGGCGATCGAGACTTCAACCCGTCCGAATACGGTTCTGACTGCGATGGGCAACGTCCCCGTTGAAACTCCTGACGGCGTGCAGAATGCCAATGATCCAACCGTGACGCTGATGTTTGGCGGAGACGTAACGCTCACCGATGCTTACACAGATTCAGTGGGCAGCGATCGTCAGTGGGCATTTTCGGCAATGGGTGAAGCGCGTCAGGCAGATGTGGCAATGGTGAATTTAGAAGCGCCCTTTACTACGTCAGCTACGCCCTTACCCGACAAGCAGTTTAACTTTAAAGTCGATCCTGAAAATGTGCAGGTGTTGAAGAATGGCGGCATCGATCTTGTAACTCTGGCAAACAATCACGCGATGGACTATCAGGCGGCTGGGTTAGAAGACACGATTAAGACCTTAGATCAAGCTGGAATTCGCCACGTTGGGGCAGGGCGCACGATCGAGGAAGCCCGTCGCCCAGAAATTTTGGATGTCAAAGGGCAACGTATCGCCTACCTCGGCTACTATGACGGAGACTTTCAGGCAGCAGGAGAGGGCATTGCTGGGACGAATTCTCGCCAGAACGATCGAGTCGCCGCCGACATCAAAGCGATTCGAGGTCAGGTCGATTGGATTGTTGTGAACTATCACTGGGGCGAAGAGTTAGCGAAGTATCCCGGCGATTATCAGATGGATCTGGCGCACTTTACGATCGACCAGGGTGCCGATCTGGTGGTTGGGCATCATCCCCACGTTTTGCAAGGGGCAGAAATTTATAAAGGTCGCCCGATCATTTATTCACTCGGCAATTTCATCTTTGGCG
>JBBQNG010000492.1:0-1503 GCA_038329645.1 Burkholderiales bacterium | reverse complement strand
GGGAAGATTGATCGGCAACGTCATCGGGGGTTCCTGCGGCGAACTCGTGCGGCCTCACACCCAAGGCGAACTCACGTTTGAGTTTATGCCGCGAGAAATTGGATGCGCGCGGAAGATTTCCTCGCGGGGCGGTCTCGCATGGTCCCAAGTTTCATCAAGCGATGATTTCTTGCGTTCCGCGAAGCCGCTCCAACCCCTCCCACGGCGGAAAGGATTCATTCAGACCGAACGCAATGTCAGCGGGCTGCGGCCTTCTTTCAGGGCTTGGCGTAGTTGTGCCATGCGCTGCGCGGCGGGTTTGATCTGGCCCGTAGGGGAAATCAGGCCGCCGTGGGGCATCTCCGGAGGAGTTGAGGCGGGCTGGCCGGCGACGAGCGGCGGGTCGGCGAGTTCATGCCAGCAGACGCTGTGGACGTAGGGCTTGCTGGCACAGATCGTCATCGCCTGCATGAGCCATTCCGCCTGCTGAGTTTCGCTCCAAGGTGCCCGCCAGAAGCCCGGCTCGTGCGAGCCCTCGGCCGCGGCCCCGGCGCGGGGGGCGTAGGGCTGGGCGGGGATCTGCTGGCTCGGCGCGCCCAGGGCGGTGATGGCGATGGGGCGCTCGAAGAGGGCGTAGCGGTCAAGGATGGCCGAGAGACTCATCAGGTCGCGCGTGGAGAGACCGGGTTGGGCGTGGCCCATCTGGAGGCGCAGCGCGAGCGCATCGACCTGCAAACCGGTCTGGAGCATGGCCTCGGTGTAGAGGAGGGGAGGCAGGGAGCGCTTGTTGAAGCAGTGGTATTCGCCCCAGGGCTGCGTGATTTCGACCTGTACCTTGCCCTGCGGGTGGAGTTTGCGCACGAGCATGACGGCGACTCGCGTCAGGTCCATCACCTGCTCGAAACTGATCTTGAAGTTCGTATTGACGTGCAGTCCGGAGCAGACCGTCCAGCGCGTGATCGTCTTGCGGTAGCGCGTCACGACCTTGGTCATGTGCTCGATGACGAGGTCGCGGAGGGTTTCGTAATCATTCTCCCAGATGTAGATCCACTCGGGGACGGCCGTCGCGCGGAAGTCGATCAGAGGCCCGGCGTGGACGGGGATTTTGGCGGTGCGGATCGCCCACTCGATCCAGCGGTCGGTCGGGCCAAAGGAGAGTTTTCCCTCGCTCGGCTCGAGATCGACCCAGCGCATGGGCACGGTGATGAAGTCGCAGAGTTGCGGCACGACACGCTGCAGGCTTTCGGCCGACGCGTGCGGGCTGATCGTGACGCCCACCTGCGGCGGGCCGGGGAGAACGGCATGGCCCGAGCCGGGGACGACGACGGGTGTGCCCGGCTGCGCCGTGTCCTGCGTCAGTTTCGAGAAGTGGGCCGCGGCGTTGTCGTAGGTGTGGCCGCCGAGGCGCGATCTGAGTTGACGATCGGCGTTGGCGAGCGCCAGGCCCTCGCCCGCGTCGATGGCGATGGCGATGGTCTTGGCGGCGCGGCGGTCGGCGTCGGCGCTGTACCCCGCGGTGGAGTC
>JBBQNG010000491.1:0-1526 GCA_038329645.1 Burkholderiales bacterium | reverse complement strand
GCGGCTAAAGCCGATGGCGCCGAGGAGAGTTCCGAGTGCCAGGCCCGAGAGAAGCTCGCGCCGAAAGACCCTGAGCCAGTCGCGCAGCTTGAGCTCGCCGAGCGCCAGCGAGCGAATAATGAGCGATGTCGCTTGCGAGCCCGAATTTCCGCCGCTGCTGATGATGAGCGGCACGAACAGCGCTAGCACGACCGCCTTGGCGATCTCGTTTTCGAAATAAGACATGGCCGTCGCCGTCAGCATTTCTCCGAGGAACAGCGCCGAGAGCCAGCCGCCGCGCTTTTTGACCATGGTCCAGAAACCGACTTGCAGATACGGCGCTTCCAGCGCCTCTGAGCCGCCGAGCTGCTGGATCTCGCGCGTGTTTCGCGCCTCGGCCAGATCGAGGACGTCGTCCACGGTGATGATGCCCAGCATGTTGCCTTCGTCGTCGGTCACAGGCAGCGCCACGCGATCGTATTTTTCGAATGCCGCCAGCACGTCCTCGACGCGACTGGACGCACGCAGCGAAACCAAAGCTGGGTCCTTGATGAGCATCACCACCGTTGCCGGGTCGGCCAACACCAAAGAGCCGAGCCGCACGTCTTCCACGAGCTTGCCCGCGTCGTCGACGACGTACACCACATTCAACGTCTCCTTGCCGCGGCCCGTTTTGCGGATATGGTCGAGCGCGGCAGCCGCGGTCATGGTCGGTGAAATGGCCACATATTCGGGCGTCATGTATCGACCCGCGGTTTTTTCCGCATATCCGAGCAGCATACGGGCGTGTTGCAGCTCCGTCGGCGGCAACGATTCGAGGAGCTTACGCGTGACCTCCGCGGGCAGCTCCTCGAAGAGGTGGGTGCGGTCGTCGTCGGAGATGTCGGCGACGATCTGGTGCAGCTCGTCGCTCGACAAGGACGCGATGAGCTCTTCCTGCCGCGGCAAAGGTAAATATGCAAAAGTCTCCGCCGCCAGCCTGCGCGGCAACAGGCGAAAGATGATGCCCTGATCGGGCGGAGGCGCATCGAGGATCACGTCGGCGATATCCGACGGGTGCAAGGCGACGAGAATGGTACGCAGCTCCTCCCAGCGACGTTGAAGCAGGGCCTCTCTCATCGCTTGGTAGGATGGATTGGATCGATATGTGACGAGCGCCAGATAAGCCATGTGCCCAATGAGGCGACGAAACGGCCGGCGAGAGCAACATTTACCTCTACCGAAACGCACGAAGCCGAGTGGGGTTTGCCCACTCGGCTTCTGTTCACTGAGGGATGGCTGGGTTGCTTATTTGCAGCGGGTGCCCGACGGGGTGAAGCAGTTGTCTTTGACGCCGCTGACGCCGAAGGTGGAGTCGCCGACTGACTTGCGGACGGCGACGAGCATGTCGCGCCACGAGGCTTTGTTGCCGTTCTGCAGCGACCACAGCATCTTGGCGAGGAAGGGGCCGGCGAACTCGTTGGCGCCGGCGGATACTTCGACCACCGACGACATGATGTCAACTTTGTCCCAGCTGCCTTTGCCGTTGAGGATGGGGCGCACGTAGT
>JBBQNG010000490.1:0-1529 GCA_038329645.1 Burkholderiales bacterium | reverse complement strand
GACGGTTGGGAGCGCTCAACCGACCAGAACATGGCCATGATCGCCGAGGCCGGCTTCGACGGCTTCAGCTTCATGTATGCCGGTGCCGATCCGGGCCATTGCCTGCGCGACACGGTCGCTGCTTCGCGCTTGAGCGGAGAGGTCACCTGCTTTCCCCGCAACATCGAGGATCTTGCCAGGGTGCTCGACGATGTGTCGGCGGTCGGCATCCACCACCTGAACATCCAGCCCGATGTCAGGCCGCGGCGCTTCGAGGAATGCCTGCCATACATCGAGGGGTGGCAACGGCTCGCCGCCCAGGCCGACTTTCCGGTCTACTTCGAGACGCACCGTGATCGGCTGACCACCGATCTGCTGGTGGTCTTGGACCTGCTCGATCATTTCCCGGATCTCCGCCTCACCGCCGACCTGTCGCATTTCCTGGTCGCGCGCGAGTTCGCGTATCCAGTGACCGACGAAGACCATCGGTTCATATACCGGGTGCTCGAACGGTCATGGTCGTTCCACGGCCGGGTCGGCAGCAGGGAGCAGGTGCAGGTCGAGATCTCTTTTCCACAGCACCGCAAGTGGCTGGAGCTGTTCGAGCACTGGTGGCAGGTCGGGTTCGAAAGCTGGCGCAAGCGCGCTGCGGCGGATGCCTCCTTGACTTTCACTTGCGAACTCGGACCCCAACCGTACGCGATCACCGACATCAACGGCGTGGACACGACGGATCGCTGGCGCGAGAGCTTGATGTTGCGCGACTGCGCGCGGCGGCTCTGGGCAGTGACGGCGGCGCAGGTCGCTCAGAGTGCGGATGGCATCCCGGGGATGGCGAAAGCGGGGCACGCATGGGCAAGCCCCTAAGAGACTTCAGGAACAAGGAAAACGTGACGATGCGCGATAGTGCAGGGCAAGATAGTGCAGGGCTTGGCTCCACCCGCAGGCAGTTGCTCGGCGCAGGGACCGTCCTGGTCGCTGGCGCCGCTCTGGCCGCACGCTCCGTGGCGATGGCCAAGGATCCCCAGGACTACGTCTTCAGCCTTTCGGTGCCGTTCACTGGGCAGGACTCCTTCAAGAGCATCATCGCCGGATATCAGGATTCCGTCGGGCGCCTCGGCGGCAAGCTGACGATCGCCGACGCGAACTGGGACGTGAAAAAGCAGACCGATCAGATCGCCTCTTTCGTCGCCGCTCGGCCCGATGCTCTGTTCGTGCTCCCGACCGACCCGGCCGCGGTGTCGAAGTCGGTGCAGGCCGCAACCGCCGCTGGCATCCCCACCTTCCTGTGCGACAGCTACGTGCCGGGCGCGACGGTGCAGTCGATATCGATGCACAATAACTTTGGCATGGGCGCGGTCACCGCGGATTACATCTGCCAGCGCCTGAAAGGCAAGGGCAACATCGGCGTTGTCAGCCTGCCGTCCAACGAAGCATGGGACATGCGCACCCACGGCCTGCGCTTCACGCTGTCCCGCTTCCCCGGCATCAAGGTCGTGGCCGAATGGGCCTACTCCCTGACCGGAAGCGTCACCCCGCGTGAAGCCGTC
>JBBQNG010000489.1:0-1535 GCA_038329645.1 Burkholderiales bacterium | reverse complement strand
TAGGGTTGCATTATTCTTCACGGATGAGACGTTTGTTGGCGCGGAAGTGGTAACTTCATACGATCCGGCAGGCAAAAAGGCTCCATCGGCGTTTGTCGGAACAAAACCAGTGCTCCAATTTGCTTTGGTGTTAAAGTCGCCGCTTGTCGGCTTCGTGACCGTGCCGCCCGGTCCATGCCACGTTACTGTGCTCATCGCCTGGTCCTCCCTCGATTTTTCTTGGACTCATGTGCTTGACGCGCGCTGCTCATGAACCAGCACGGCAAAAGCCAGCTTCGCGCCGTTTGGGCCGGGAGTCGAGTCCGTGGGGAGGGATTATGTTCACTCGATCGGCGTCCGCCCGTCGCCTCGGGAGCGATATTCCAGCCAGTTCGGCCGGGTTTCTCGGGGCCGCTCTCCGCAAGACGTACAGCGCAGACGATGCTTCACGGAAGGGACCTCCAGCCCGTCCGGCAAGCCCGAAACGTCGATAATGGCCTGATGGCCGCAACCGCAGAAAGCCTTGACCGACCGCATGCCGAGCGCGCGGAGGTTGCCGAGAGACATAGCAGGGCCGGTGTAGCGTTCCATCGGGGAGCTACTTTCGCTCGTACGCCGGGCACCGGACCTTGCGCCAGTTGTCAGTGGGCCCCGACCGGTAGCGCGAGCCGAGCCGCTTCGACACGATGCCCTCCAGCCCGAGCGCGCATGCGTGGCGGAACACCGTCTCGCCTTCGCCCTCGATCGCCTCGCTCATCACGATGCCGTCCGGCGCCGGTTTGAGCAGGCCGCCGAGCGCAGCACGGCGTTCCTCGAGCGCCAGGTCGCGAAGGTCCCTGCCGTCCAGCTGCAGGACATCGAACGCGACCAGCACGGCGCCGAGCTGCCCCTCCTGGCTCCGCAGCGCGTGGAAATCAGGTAGCCCGTCAGCACCGGCAGCGACTGCCTCCCCGTCTAGCGTGACGGACCCGGCCGGGAGACTGGCGACGGCGGCGGCGATCCTGCGAAAACGCGCCGTCCAATCCTGGGCCGGCCTTGACCATAGCCGCACGTGCTCGCTGTCGCGCTTGGCGATCAGCCGCCAGCCGTCATATTTGATTTCGTGGATCCAGCCCGGGCCGCTCGGCGGCCTGTCCCGCAATTCGGGCGCGCTCGGGACGATGAAGCCGGGTGGGAGGTTGCGGCGGCTGGACATTGCAATAGGACCTGCCCGCGAAGGCGCGCGCGGTTCACCGCTTCCATTGTAAGTCGCAGAGATTAGGCATTTGTTCAGGCATCGGGGGAGCCCATGACCGCCATCAACGTCGTTGTCGCCCCGGGCCACGCGCGCGGTTGGATGCTGACCGCTCTCCTCGATCCGGCTTTCCTTCTGCGCGGCCAGCTTGCGGAACACCTCCCCAAGATGCTGCCGCAGTTCGCCGCCCGGGCTGCACCGCCAGCCCGTCAACGCTCGCCGCGCCCTCCTGGCGCGCGAGGCGGAAATGGGCGCGCAATGGGGCCGGAACGATGAAATGGCTTTCAGATTTCGCAGCGGAGGCGCTGGGCCGGCTTTGGCC
>JBBQNG010000488.1:0-1567 GCA_038329645.1 Burkholderiales bacterium | reverse complement strand
GCCGACGGCGGACATTCTCGTCGTCGATGACATGGAAAACGTCAGCAAGCGGCTGCGCACGCTCATCCCCGAGCAAATCACTCTCGCCGCGGCGCTGAACGCCCCTGCGGCACTCGCCGCCTGTCGTGAACGCGCGCTTCGCGTCGTGCTCGTCGACAACGACATGCCGGACGTCAACAGCGCCTCGCTCATGAAGCAGCTGCGGCTCTTGCAGCCACAAGCCGGCTTCGTCTACCTCGCGTTGCGCTCCTCCAGCAACGTACAGGCCGAAGCGCGGGATTTGGGGTTCGACGGTGTGCTCTTCAAGCCTTTCAACCAGGAGGGGATCGACGAGTTCCTGCTGCGCTACTTCGACAACCAGGATCTCCTGGCCCGCGACGACAACGTGCTGCGGGTGGCTCCCTTCAAAGGTCGCGAGGCCCGTCTGCCCGGTTATTTCATGCAGCTGCAGACGCTTGCCGGGAAGTCGGTGGACGACATCGCGGCCGCCTGCTTCGCCGACGTCATCGTCGATCTATCGCAGCTCCCACTCGTGCTCGAAAAGGCCGCGCGGCTCGTGCTCGACATCGAAGAGAAGGCGAAAAAGGTCGGTCTCGAGCTGCGCATCGTCGGCTCGCAAGACCTCGCCCGAACGTTCCGCCAGCTGGCCGACACGGCGTCGGTCAAGGTGTTCCGCTCGGTCACCGAGGCCCAGAGCGCGGGAGACGCCTGACGTGCCAAGCCAGCTGCCGTCCGCCACGCCCTCCGTGCAGGACCGGGTGGCCGATCAGATGGAAGCCATCATCCACAAGCGGATAGCCTCCGACCAGCTGGTGCTCCCGCCCTTGCCGGCCGTCGCCCTCAAATGCCTCAACCTGCTCAAGAACCGCGATTTTTCTCTAAAGGACGCCGCGCGCATCATCGAAACCGATCCCGTGCTCACCGTGCAGATTCTGAAGCTCGTCAACAGCGCCGCCATGGGCGGGCTCGACAGCATCAAGAGTGTTCTCGCTGGCGTCACCAGGCTTGGTGAAGCGAAGCTGCGCGGGTTCCTTGTCGCCGCCTCGGCGCGGAAGCTGTTCGAGTCGCCCGACGCCCGCATCGCCGCCGCCTCGGCCGGGCTTTGGACCCACTCCCTCGCCGTGGCCATACTCGCCCGCGACGTCATGGCCTTCACCAACGAAGGCGATCCCGAGTTGGGCTACCTCGCCGGCCTGTTGCACGACATCGGCAAGCCGGTGGTCGCGTCGATGTTGTTGGACGCGGAACGCGCCGTACTTGGAAGCCGCAGCCAGGCAACCTGGCTCAGCAGCGAGGAGTGGATCGGCGTCGTACAACGCTCCCACCGCCGCGTCGGCGTCGCGCTCGCCGAGAAGTGGCAGATGCACGACGTGGTGATACGCGGCATCAGGGACTGCGAGGAGTACGACAATTCTGATCGCCTCAGCGCCCCGAACGTCGTGCGTTTCGCCAACGCCTTGGCGAAGCAGGAGGGGGTCTACGTCGGCGATGTCGACGGCGAGGATAACGACGCTCTGGTCATGATCGGGCGTTCGCTGCTGAACATGGATGAAGCGGTGGTGAAGCG
>JBBQNG010000487.1:0-1574 GCA_038329645.1 Burkholderiales bacterium | reverse complement strand
GATCCTGTCCGAAACCCAGTCCCGCGCGTTGAACGTGCAGCTCGCCGAGCTGGCGCTGCTGCAGTTGAAAGCGCGCCCTTTCCACCTTGTGGTGCCGACCCCACGGCAAGCTGCGCCGGTTCCGGTTCGATCCACCGGTGCTTCGACAGCATTGCAAAACCTGGGTCCCGCATTGGCCGCGCTTGCCGGATCTGTGTTCGTAGCCGACTGCACGCTCGAAGGACTCATGCACGCGGCCGAGCTGCCCGCAATCCTCAAGGGCGGCGCGCGCGTGCTGTATATCTCGAACGAGCATCCCGAAGCGCTCGAGCGGCTCGCGCCCTCCTCCGCCGACGAGCAGAAGGTGAGGGCGGGCATGCGCCTGATGCGCGCGGCGAAATCGATGCGTGTCACCTCCCCCGCCGGCACGGACCTGTCCATTCGCATCGAAGGCGCGCAAGTGGGCGGCGTGTGGGGCTACACGGAAAAGCCGGGAACGCTTTCGCACTGGCCCGGCGGGTTGTGCCTGGCTTTCCCGCAGGCGAATAGCGTGAGCGGCGCGCTGGTCATGGCCCCCGGCGATCTCAACCTGACCTTCAAGCGCTACCTTGAGAGCGCAGTCCGGCTCAGGATCGAAGACGACTACGTGACGAAGATCGACGGCGAGGGGCTCGACGCCGAGCTCATGCGCGAATATTTCGCCGCGTGGGGCGATCGGGAAGCCTACGCCGTCTCGCATGTCGGCTGGGGCATGAACCCGAAAGCCCGCTGGGAATCCCTGGCGATGTACGACAAGCGCGACTGCAACGGCACGGAGCAGCGCGCGTTCGCCGGCAACTTCCTCTATTCGACCGGCGCGAATGAAGTGGCCGGCCGCCACACGCTTGGCCACTACGACCTGCCCTTGCGCCATTGCACCGTCACGCTGGACGGGCGTGAAGTGGTCAGGGACGGCGTGCTGCAGGGAGACCTCGCTTGACGACGCTGGTGTTCCTGCACGGCATCGGCGGCGGCCGCGCGGCCTGGCAGCGCCAGCTGCCGTACTTCGAGTCGCGCGGCTACACAACCCTGGCCTGGGAGGCGCCCGGTTATGGGAGCGCGCCCGCCGTCGAGCCATACACGTTCGAGAATGCCGCCCGCGCTTTCGAATCGGCGATCGACCGGCTGGGCGGCCCGGTGGTCGCCATCGGCCACAGCATGGGCGGCATGATCGCGCAGGAGGCCTACGCCCGCTTTCCGCAGAAATTCAGCGCCCTGGTACTGGCTTTCACGAGCCCGGCGTTCGGCGGTACCAGCAGCGACTTCGCGCAGCAGTTCATCGACGCGCGCATCAAGCCCCTCGACCTGGGGCGCACCATGGCGGAGATTTCCGCGCGGCTCATGCCGACCATGCACGGCGCCGCTTCCGATCCCATGGGACTCATGCTGGCGGCGCAGGTGATGGCGACGGTCCCGCCGGACATCTATCGCAAGGCGGTGGCCATGCTGACGACTTTCGATCGTCGCGCCGACCTTGCGCGCATCGGAGTTCCGGTGCTGGTGGTGGCCGGCAGCGACGACATGATCGCGCCGCCGGTCATGATGGAGCGCATGGC
>JBBQNG010000486.1:0-1576 GCA_038329645.1 Burkholderiales bacterium | reverse complement strand
CAGCCCTCGATAACGGGACGAAACGCGCGACCAGCACCTAACGCACCACTTTTTCGAGCACGTTCGCGTTTTGTATGCGCGATGCGTGAGGGGCGGACACTAAGCGAGCTCGGGCGAAGATCCGCTTCTTTTGCGGCACTTTTGCAGGTGCGGGCGGCAAATGAAGCGCGGCCAGTGCGGATGATATATTACGCTGCTCCAGATGGACTTGCTCGACGATCTCGCCTTTCGCGGCCTCATTCACCAGCAGACGAACCCAGAGGGGCTGCGCGCTCACCTCGCCTCTTCGCGGGCGGTGTATTGCGGCTTCGACCCCACCAAAGATTCGCTGACGATTGGCAATCTGGTGCCGCTCTTGATGCTGCGCCGTTTCCAACAGGCGGGCCATCGGCCGGTGGTGATCGCTGGCGGCGGTACCGGCATGATCGGCGACCCCTCCGGCAAGGACGCAGAGCGTCAATTGCTTTCCCTCGAGCAAATCGAAACCAACGTGAACGGGCAGCGCGCCATCTACGAGCGCCTGCTCGACTTCACGGGTCCGAACGCGGCCGTGATCTTGAACAACGCCGATTGGCTGAAGCACCTCGGCTACCTGGAGGTGCTGCGCGATGTCGGCAAATATTTCTCGATCAACATGATGATCCAGAAAGACAGCGTGCGCGATCGGCTGCAAAACCGTGAGCAGGGCATCAGCTACACCGAGTTCAGTTACATGCTGCTGCAGGCGTACGATTTTCTGCACCTGTGGGAGCAGCACAGCGTCACGCTTCAGGTGTGTGGCTCCGATCAGTGGGGCAACGTGGTCGGCGGCATCGATCTGATTCGCCGTAAACACCAGGCTGAAGCATTCGGCCTGACCGCACCGCTAGTGACCAAGGCGGACGGCACCAAATTCGGCAAAACCGAAGCGGGCGCCATCTGGCTCCATGAATCGCGCACGTCGGCGTATGCCTTCTACCAATTCTGGCTCAACACGCTGGACAGTGACGTCGTGAAGTACCTCAAGACCTTTACCTTCCTGCCGCATGACGAGATCGAGCGGCTGAGCGCAGAGCACGCCGCAAACCCCGGCGCGCGCGCGGCACACCGCGCCCTCGCCGAACAGGTCACCGCGCTCTTGCACGGCGCCGAAGGTTTAGCGCACGCACGCAACGCGACGCAGGCACTGTTCAGCGGCGACGTCTCGTCTTTGCCGCGCGCCACGCTCGAAGAGCTGTTTCAAAGCGCGCCGTCGGTGACGATGCCCAAGGCCAAGCTCGAGGGCGAAGGCCTACCGGCGATCGACTTTTTGGTCGAAGCCGGCGTAGTGAAGAGCAAACGCGAAGCGCGCGAGTTCTTGTCGACCAACGCCATCATGATCAGCGCGCGCAAAGCCGACGCCGAGACCCGCGTCACCAGTGACTGGCTCCTGTTCGGAGAGATCGCGCTCATCCGCCGCGGCAAAAAGACGTGGCACGTCGCCCGGTTCGAATAAGAGAGACCTACAAAGGCTGACCGGGCGGGTGAGCTTCACGCGGCGTCATGTGTGAGTTGCCGAGCGAAGATTTCGAGCGGAGCTGCCGATTTCGAGCCGACT
>JBBQNG010000485.1:0-1587 GCA_038329645.1 Burkholderiales bacterium | reverse complement strand
CGCGATCGCGCTGCGGTTCCCCGAACTTTCGCCGCCCGGCACTGTCGCCCGCTTCCCGGGTTACCTGCAGGAATTGCTGCGCTTCGACGGCATCGCGGCGGTCTCCGAGGAATCGCGGGAGTCCCTCCTCGCCTACTGGCGGTGGCTGGGTGTGAGCAATCCGCCGCCCGTCAAAACCATCTCCCTGGGCGTTGACCTGCCGCCAGCCGGGGCCAGCGCTCCGGCCGGCGCCAGCTCCGGACTACCCGTGGTCCTGTCCGTCGGCACGCTCGAAGGCCGCAAGAACCACCTCGCGTTGCTCGAAGCCTGTGAACAGCTCTGGACCCGCGGGGAACAATTCCAGCTGCGGCTGGTCGGCTCGGCCCACCGGGAGACCGGGCGCGCCGCGCTGGAGAAGCTGCGGGCCCTGCAGCTCGCGGGCCGGCCGTTGCGCTACGACGGGCCGCTCGCGGACGCGGCACTGGATGCCGCCTATGCCGGTTGCGCCTTCACGGTTTATCCCTCGCTCGCCGAAGGTTTCGGCCTGCCCGTGATTGAAAGTCTCGCCCGCGGCCGACCCTGCGTCTGCTCCGCGCACGGCGCCCTCGGTGAACTGTCCCGCGGCGGGGGCTGCGTCGCGCTCGACCGCGTGGATGCCACGAGCCTCGCCGCCGCCCTCGCGCAACTGCTGGCCTCGCCCGGCGAACTCGCCGCCTTGTCCGCGGCGGCCTCGGCGCGAACGTTCCATACGTGGTCCGGCTACGCCACCGAGCTTACGGCCTGGATGCAGGATTTGCCCCGCCGGAGCTGATTCCCCCAGCCTTTCCGTTTGCCAATCCCGCCCCGCCGACCCCATCGTTCATCGCTTCCATGGCGCTCTCATTCTTTGTAAAAAACAAAAAGGCCGTCCTCAACCGCTGCCGCGACGACTACGCGACAAAGATGCGGCTGAAATACGCGCCCTACTACCTCGCGATGGAGGCGCAGAAGGACACGACCGTCCGCCTCGGGGGGCGCGACATGATCATGCTTTCGAGCAACGATTATCTCGGGCTGTCCTTCCACCCCAAGGTCATCGAGGCCGCCAATGCCGCCACCCGCAAATGGGGCACCAGCACCAACGGCGCCCGCTCCTCCAATGGCTCGCGTTCCTTCCACGTGGAGCTTGAGGACAAGCTCGCCGCTTTCCTCGGCAAGGAGGCCTGTCACATCCATGTGGCCGGCTACATGTCCGTGATGACGACGGTCGCCACCTTCGCCCAAAAGGGTGATGTCATTCCTGGCGACAAGAACCTGCATTCCTGCGTCTGGGACGGCATCCGTCTCTCCCACGCCACGGTCGAGCGCTTTTCCCACAACAGCCCGGATGACCTGCGCGAGGTGCTAAGCACCAGCAGCCACGACGCCGCCAAGTTGCTCGTCATCGAGGGCGTCTACTCGATGGAGGGCCACATCGCCCGCCTGCCGGAGCTCACCGACATCGGCGAGGAATACGGCTGCTTCACGATCCTCGACGACGCGCACGGCTTCGGCGTCCTTGGCCGCCAGGGTCGCGGCACCACGGAGCACTTCGGGCTCGGCGACAAGGTGGACCTGATTTGTGGCAGT
>JBBQNG010000484.1:0-1619 GCA_038329645.1 Burkholderiales bacterium | reverse complement strand
ATGTTCTGAATTCGCCGGTTCAGGCCGCATCCACCAGCAGACCGTCCAGCGGGATCCCGGGCGGGCGGCCCGCGACCAGGTCGGCAGTAATGCGCGCGCCGCCCGATGCCATCGTCCATCCCATGTGCCCCAGCCCGACGTTGAACCAGAGGTTGAGATAGCGCCCGGTGCCGAACAGCGGCGTGCTTTGCGGCGTCATGGGCCTCAGGCAGGCGCGTGCTTCGGCGCGGCGCACGTCGGCCGCGCCGGGAAAAAGCTCGTCGGCAAGCGCCAGCAGCCGCGCCGCTTCGCCAGGGCGGTATTCGCGCCCGTAGCCTGCGAATTCCGCCCCGCCGGTAAGCCGCAGGCGGTCACCCATCGGGCAATACGCCGCCAGTTTCGATTCGTCCATCCCCGCGTGCCGTGGGGCGAGGCCGGGCTCGACGATGGGAATCGTGACCGAGCAGCCCTTGACCGGGTAGATCGGCAGATCCGCACCGAGCAGGCGCTTGAGCATCGGGTCGATTACGCCGAGCGCGGCCACCGCGCCATCGATATCGATGCGTCCCGTGGAAGTTTCGATCGCGGTCAAGCGATCGCCTTCGGTCGCGATGCCGGTGACCTCGCACCCGAGGCTGATGCTGGCGCCCATCGCCTCGCATGCCTTGGCCAGCTCCCGGCAGAACATTCCCGAGTCGCCGCTCTCGTCGCTTTCCGAAAACACCGCGCCCGCGACCGGGGCATTGGCCAGGCCCGGATCGATGCGCACGGCTTCGGCCTTGTCGAGGACCCGGAACGGGAAGCCGAACGCTTTCATCGGCGCAACCTTGCGGATGCCCGCCTCGAGCGCCGCCTGGCTGCGATACAGGTACATCACGCCGCCCTGCTTGCGGTGGAACGACACGCCGGAGTCCGCAGCGATCCGCCCGAGTTGTTCCTGCGAGTAGCGCACGTAGCGCACCTTGCGCTCGAGCAGCGCGGCGTACTGGCTGGCGCTACAGCAGCCAAGGAACCTCAAGCCCCACGCCCAGAACTCTGGATCCCAGCGCATCGGGTAGACGCGCACCGACTGGTCGTTGCGCACGAGCGCCTTCAGGAAGGTCTTGAGCATTTGCGGGCTTGGCCACGGGAAGGCGCGGCTGGCCGAGACGATGCCCCCGTTCGCGCCGCTGGCTGCATCGGCGATGCGCGCAGCCTTCTCCAACAGGATGACCTCGTGGCCGTCCTTCGCGAGGCACCAGGCGGTGGTGACGCCGGCCAGCCCCGCGCCGAGGACCGCAATCCGCACTACTTGCCGACCAGGTGCCGTCGCATGAGCGGGACGAGGTCGCGCTCCCAACCATACTGGGATTTTTCCAGCTCGGCGGTGATCTGCTCCATCTCCTGCCGGCCGCGGTTCTGCGAGAGCTTCCAGCGCGTTTCGATGCGCTCGACGGGGATCTCGAACGCGACGATCCCGCCGAGCATGCCTTCCATATAGGCCAGCGACAGTTTCTCGAACTCCGGCTGCCACCGGGGATCGTGGTGCGCGACCAGCTTGGCAACCGCGGCGCGTTTTTCCTCCGCGCCATGGAACGTTTTTACCTTGCCGTACGCGTGTACGGCAGCGTAGTTCCAGGTGGGCACACGCTCCTTGTCCG
>JBBQNG010000483.1:0-1670 GCA_038329645.1 Burkholderiales bacterium | reverse complement strand
GGCGTGACTGAGCAAATAGCGCTGTTGCGCGGCTTGATTGGCGCTAAAACAGGCTGGTCGGTATGTGTGTACGACACACGTCGGGTCCGTCGCTGTCAGTAAAAAATTATGCCGCTAGCATCTCGTCGTGGAAGCGAACGGATGCGGACACTGCTCTTTCGTGTGATGCCCAACCCGATGGCAGCGCACAACTGCTTGCCAGCGCGGGCGAGAAAGACCACGGCACCTCGCCGCCTCGACGCTGACGCAGAAGAAAGATTTCTGACCCACTTTGTACGCTTCGAAGCACACGTATGCACGCGAAGCTGCGACACTAGCAGATGACAATCTCTAGCTTCACTTCTGGCTGGACTCGACTGGCCGAGGTGGTGTTAGGCTGTGAGGCTCTGTGGAAGTAAATCAAAAGCGCCAACCTGACTCTCAACCGGCGCGTGACGCGCTGCCCTCCTCACCCAGCGCTCGGTTACAGCGCGCCTCGAGCGGGCAAGCCCTGCGGCGCTGGGCACTCGGCGGCATCGGAGCCCTCGGCCTGGGTGCCCTCTTCACCCTCGCGGGTTGCCCGGCCAACTTGGACAACCCGCAGCGCTTCGAGGACGGTGGAACCGCGGGTCCGGCTGACAATATTCCCGATTGCCTCGCCAAGATATTCAACAAGAATCCGTTGGTCGGAAGCTGCGCCGGCAACGGCTGCCATAACCCCGGCGGCGGGCCTATCGGGCTCGGTGGAGGCTTGGACCTAACGTCGCCTATGGTGGGTTCGCGCCTGATCAACGTGGACGCAACGCACGCCGGCGTCGACATGGACGGCGGCGTCGTCATGTGCCCGACAGCCAAGCTCATCGACACCGCAAATCCGACGGCGAGCTGGCTGCTCGTCAAGATCAGCGGCACGGTGCCAGGCAGCTGCGGCTCAGCAATGCCGCAGGTCGGCACACTCAGCTCGACGCAGAAGGCTTGCATCACGTCGTACGTCATGGGAGTGGCGGCAGACGCCGGCGCGTCGACGGGCGGAACGAGCGGCATGGGCACGGGCGGCAGCACCGCAATCGCCGGCACGGGCGGTGCGCCAGCCGGTGGTGGTAGCGGCGGCGCGGCGGCCGCTGGCGGTGGCGCCGGTGGCGCAGCAACGGCCGGCAGCGGCGGTTCGGGCGGAGCAAGTGGTGGAGGCTCGAGCTCGGCGGGCACTGGTGGAACGTGATGCGAAAAACCCGAGTTACGGTGCGTGGGCTGATCGGATTGAGTTTGGGTATCGCGGTGGCGCTGAGCGCGCCCATGGCCAATGCAAAAGGCAAGAAAGCCGACTCGAGCGCGAAGAAAAAGGGCGGCTCTGAAAAGAAGAAAGTGCTCGTTGGTGGCTTCGACGGGCCAAAGGCCGACCAGGCGCGCAATGCCGTCATCTCCGCACTGAAGGACGACGGCGAGTACGACGTGAGCGACTCGGCCAGCGTCAAGCCCGGCAAGGACGACAAATCCTACGCCAAGGGCAGTGGCGGAGCAGCCGTCGTGCTCGTTGGCACGGTGAAGAAGGGCTCGGGCCTAACGATCAGCGTGCACAACGGGGCGGACGGCGCGCTCATTCAAGACGTCGACATCAAGGGCGAGTCCGCGGCCAAGCTCAGCAAGAGCATCGACTCGACGCTCGCCGTCAGCGTGGCCGACGCCATTTCGCA
>JBBQNG010000482.1:0-1718 GCA_038329645.1 Burkholderiales bacterium | reverse complement strand
GACGGCGCGCCTGCCCGAGAACATCTTCTGAAATACGGGGTTTTGCGGGTTCAGGTACTCGGCGTTCCACTCGCGGGCGCCTTGAGCGCGCGCGGCGAACCGCTGCGTGTTCGGGTTCTGCGCCCGCATGGCCTCGAAGATCGGCCGCTCACGCAGGTTCAGCATGTCGAACATGTCGCGCGGGTTGTCGACCGAGTTCGGCTTGCCTTGGCGCTCGAGCCACGAGCCGAAGAAGCGATAGCCGTCCTTCGGTGAACCGTAGAAGGTGAGTAGACCGCCCGGGCCCAAGATCAGAGCCAGGTTGAACTTCTCGAACTCTTCCTTTGCGGGCTGGTGAATGGTGGTGATGATCGTCTTGCCGGTTTGCTTGGCCAGCTCGCTCAAGAGCTGCACCAAGGCAGCGGTGTCGTCCGCCGCCAGACCGCTGGTCGGCTCGTCGAGGAACATGATCACCGGATCGGTGACGAGCTCCATGGCGATGTTCACGCGCTTGCGCTGGCCGCCGGAGAGGACCTTCTTTTCGGGCCTTCCGATCTGCAAATGGGCGACATTTTCCAGGCCCAATTGGGCGAGCGTGGTGTTCACGCGGCGCTCGATTTCGTCCTCCGAGTAATCGGGCGGCAGGCGGAACTTGGCGCTGTAGCGTACGGCCTCGAAGACCGTGAGCTCGGGGTGCACGATGTCGTCCTGCGGCACGTACCCGATCGAGCCACGCAGCGCGTCGTAGATCGCGTACAGGTCCTCGCCATTGATGCGCACTTGGCCGGCGGTGGGCGGCAGGTAGCCGTTGAGCGTGAGCAAGAGCGTGGTCTTGCCCGCGCCGCTGGGGCCCATGAGCGCGATCAAATCCCCTGGTAAGGCCTTGAAGCTGACGTGATCGAGCAGCGTCTTCAGCTCGCCGGGGTTGTCGCGATCGGGGACCTGCATCAGCAGATCCCAGGCTTCGATCTCGTACAGGGGGCGGCCTTCCCAGTGCGCCGCGTCTTCCACGACGACGGCGATCTCGCCGCCGTCGGACTGGAGCAGGAGCGGCATTGGTCCGATCAGGACCTTTTCGCCGCTTTGCACCGGGACGCGAAGGTTCGCGGGGATGCGCGCGCCGCGCACGTAGGTGCCGTTGGCGCTGCCCTTGTCTTCGATGAACAGCTGGCCGGCTACGACGTGCAGTACCGCGTGACGGCTGGAGACCTGCGGGTGCGGGATCTGGATGTCGTTGTCCGGCGTGCGGCCGATGGTGCGCGTGCCGCCGCCGCTGTTGGCGTCCGAGGCGCGGATCTGACCGATCACCGTTTTGTGCTTGGGGCGCGGCGTGGGGCTCGAGCTGCGGTCCGCGGGTGCGGGCTCATGCGCGCCTGGGTGCTGAGGCGCGAGCGCGGTACCCGGCTGCGCAGCGGCGCCAGTGCCTGCCGGCGCTCCGCCGAACAAGCTGGCCAGGTGAAGTACGAGGTCCACCGGAACCGCGACCGGGCCGAGCGCGACGAAGCCGCGCGCGTCCATGGGCTGCGGCTGATTGGGCGGGATACGCTGCTGGTTCAGCCAGGTGCCGCTGGTCGAGTTGTGATCGGTGACCGCGAGTGGGTTGAGCGTGAACGTCGCGTGGTGGCTGGAGACGTTCGGGTGGTGAACGGCGATGTTCGAGCGCGCAGGGTCGCGCCCAAACACGAGCTGGCCGGGCGTGAACGGCGCCTTGCCCCGCTCGAGTAGCATCAGGGTGATGG
>JBBQNG010000481.1:0-1721 GCA_038329645.1 Burkholderiales bacterium | reverse complement strand
CGGAATGCGCCAGGTCCCATACGGCGAGCGCGCCGCGCTCGTGCGCGAGGCGGGTCAGGGCGCCCATGTCGTGCATGGCTCCGGTACGGTAGTTGATGTGCGTGAGCATGAGGACGGCGGTGTCGTCCCGCAGTGCGCCGGCGATCTGCGCTGCATCGTCGACCAGGCGGAGCTCGTGGCCGGCATCGAGAAAGCGCGCGAGGCCCTGCGCGATGTAGAGGTCGGTGGGAAAGTTTTCCCGCTCGGAGACGATCACCTTGCGCCCGGGCCTGAGCTTGAGTGCGACTGCGAGGACTTTGAACAGGTTGGCCGAAGTCGTGTCGGTGACGACGACCGAAGCCTTTGGGGCGCCGACGAGGCAGGCGAGCTTGTCGCCCAGCACGCGGGGCAGATCGAACCAGCCTGCGCTGTTCCAGCTGCGGATGAGGCCGTTGCCCCATTCTTCGCGCAGCACCCGGTCCGCAATGGCAAGCGCGCCCCGTGGGCGCGCGCCGAGGGAGTTGCCGTCGAGGTAGATCACGCCGGGCGGGAGGTCGAATTCGGCGCGAAACGGGGCCAGCGGATCGAGGGCGTCGCGGTGCCGGAGATCGGCGAGCGTGAACTGGGGCATGCCAAAGTTTATCGGTTCGCCGGCCGCGGCGCAGGCTGCGCCCCGCAAGGCGCCCCATGGGGCGGTGATACCATTAAGTTGTTGCGTCCCGCCGCCTTGGCCTTGTACAGCGCTTCATCCGCTCTCTTCAGCAGCGCGTCGCCGTCGACCTGTGCGTTCCGTTCGAGGAAAACCATGCCCGCGCTGGTTGTAATCGACAGGCTGCGCTCGCCGAGATTGAACTCCGGACGCATGGCGGCAACGATTTTCTCGGCGATGCGCTCGCCGTCTGCCCGGTCCGCGAGCGCTTCCAGGATGACCACGAATTCGTCCCCGCCGAGGCGGGCCGCCGTGTCCGTGGCCCTGACGCAGCCGGCCAGCCGCCGCGAGAATTCCTTGAGCAGCAGGTCGCCAGTGTCGTGCCCCATGGTGTCGTTGATGGTCTTGAACTTGTCGATGTCCAGGTACATCAAGGCCAAGAGCGTTTTGTTCCGGCGCGCGCGCGCTACAGCCTGTTCAATCCGGTCGGCGAACAGGCTACGGTTCGGCAAGCCGGTCAGGGCGTCGTGGGTCGCGCGGTGGGCCATCGACAGCTGCGCTTCCTTGCGTACGGTAATGTCCGAATTAGTGCCCACAAGGCGCAGGGCATGCCCATCACGACTGCGCTCGACGGTCTCCCCGCGGCTGCGCAACCATTTCCAGCCGCCGGACGCGGTGCGCACGCGATGCTCGATGTCGTAGCGCGATTTGGTGCCCCTGAGGACCTGCCGCAACTGATCGGCGACAGAGCTGGCGTCCTCCGGATGCACGAGGGCTTGCAATTCCCCGATCGGGACGGCAGTAGCGCCGGGCGGGCGCCCGAGAATGCTTTCCCACTGCTCGCTGAGGATCACGCGCCCGGCACGCACGTCCCAGTCCCACAGCGCGAGGCCGGAGCCTTCGAGCGCGAGCTCCAGGCGCTCCTGGCTGGTCGCAAGCTCGCGCGCGAGCGGGGTGACGTTGCGGTAGAGCAACCAGACGCCGGCGCCCAGCATGAGCGCCAACAGCGCGAAGACCGTGTATAGGCTTTCGCGCAACGGCGCGTACAGCTCGGACGTGTCGATCTTGACCACCATGCCCAGACCGAGATCGC
>JBBQNG010000480.1:0-1763 GCA_038329645.1 Burkholderiales bacterium | reverse complement strand
TCACTCCATCTCGCTCGATGGCCTCGCCGCGATGGTGGAGCCGGCGCTGAAGCTCGACCGGCGCGAAGTGCGCGATCATGCGCTGCGCCGATTTGGCTACCGCGCGATGGTCGATCGCTACGTGAATCTCTACCGCTCGCTCGCAAAGCCGGGAATCTCTCGCAAAAAAGCGAGCAGCCTTCCCCCGCGGGGCTGAGCGCCTACTCGATGACCTGGGCGAAGATGTCGTCCGTCTTCTTGCGGAAACCGCCCGTGGTCAGAATCCCATTATCCATGCGTTCATCGATGTTCGCCATGCGCACGTCGTCGCCGCTGCCATTGGCGAAGAGCACGCCCACGGCGGCCACCGAGCCGTTGCGGTTGTTATCCCAGTTCCACGTCCCGCCGATCGTCGTCGGGCTCGCCCAGTCCACGCCCGCGAGATACTGCTGCATGCCTCCGGGGATCACGCCCGGGCCGGCATTGGGCGGGTAGGAGTTGTGTTCGGCGGCATACATGTCGAAGCCGTCCACCGCGGCGCGGAGATCGGTCAGGAAGCGTGTGTCCTGCGTGACCTTTCGCGCCCGGGCAAAGGAGGGGAGGGCGATGAGCGCGATATCCAGGATGATGGCGAGGACGATCATGATTTCGATCAGGCTGAAGCCGGCGTTTCTTTTCAGAGCGGAAGTGGTCATGGGCAAGTTGCCTCCGGAAAAAGCAGGACACGGGCCGCGGCGCGCTGCCGTTTCATTTTTTACCGCAGAGGCGCAGAGACGCGGAGATCGGCGGGTGGGGAAAAGTGCTCGCTCCCCGAGGGTCCTGCTTCCCACCTCTGCGCCTCTGCGTCTCCGCGGTAACCTCAGGCAAAGAGCCCGCCGCAGACCGGGCACTCCGGTCGCCGCCGCAGCCGATGCCGGCGGAAGTGCATCGTGCCGAGATCCATCGTCAGCAGTGTGCCGGTCAGCGGCTGGCCGAGGCCGGTGAGCAGCTTCACCACCTCCACCGCCGCGAGGCACGCTACGGTGCCCGACACCGCTCCGAGCACTGGAAACTCCCGCCGCCAGTGCGCAGGTGTCTCCGGATAAAGACACGCGAGACATCCAGTGTGCCCGGGCTGGAAGACGGTGACCTGCCCCTCCAGCGCATACATCGCGCACTCGACCATCGGCTTGCCCGCGGCCACCGCCGCGCGATTGAGCGCAAAGCGCTCCTCAAACAAAGGCGCCGCATCCACCGCGACATCCGCCTGGGCGAGGAGAGTCCGGGCATTCTCCTCCGAAAGATTTTCCGCCACGCCCACGATCTCGACTCGCGGATTCAGTTCGCGCAGCCGCCGCGCGATGCTCTCCATCCGCGGCTTGCCGACGTGGTCGTGGGTCTGGAGCAGTTGCCGATTGAGATCATCGGCCCGCAATTTGCCGGCGTGGGCGAGGACGAGCTTGCCGACGCCCGCGGCGGCGAGTTGGTACGCGACCAGCCCGCCCAGCCCGCCCACGCGCGAGATGAGCACGCTCGCGCGTTTCAGCCGCCGCTGCCCTTCCTCCCCAAAGCCCGGCAGCCACATCTGCCATTCGTAGGTGGCGCGTTCCTCGGGGGTTAAATGATCGGACCTCTGGCGAGTCATGAGCGTTCGAGGGGCGAAAGCACGGACTCCGAGATGCGGCCCGCGTCGAGGCGGAAGACCACGTCGGCGAGTTGCGCGGCCTCGGCGTGGCTGTGGGTGATGTGGAGCGCGGTGATCGCATGCTCGCGCTGGACGCGACGCAACAAGGCAGCCAGTTCGT
>JBBQNG010000479.1:0-1778 GCA_038329645.1 Burkholderiales bacterium | reverse complement strand
GGTCTTCCACCAAATGGAATCCAGCCAGGTCCACATCATTCCCCTGGCCCCGGATCAGCTGGTCTTGGCATTGCAACGCCGCGAGGTCGACGCCATCTCCGTCTGGGAGCCCATCGCATCCACCGCCCTGGCTGCCCTCGCCCGGGATGGAATCGTCATGACAAGTCCGCGCGTCTATACCCAGCATTTCACCTTGGTCGCCAGCCGGAAAGCCCTCTCTTATCGGGAAGCTGATCTGATCAAGCTGCTGCGCGCGCTGGCGCGTGCCGAACGGTTCATTGCCGAGCACCCCGCCCAGGCGAAGCTGATCCTGAAGGCACGGCTCAGCAGTGACGAGGGCTCGGAAAACCTCTTTGAACATGACTTCCGCCTTACGCTTGAACAGTCATTGATTGCAACGATGGACGGCCAGGCGCGCTGGGCCATACGCCAAGGCGTCGTGCACTCGAGCGGTCCCGGCAACCTGCTGCGAAGCATCGAGCCGGCGCTCCTGCGAGAGGCCGTCCCCGGAGCGGTCAGCCTGGTGCAGTAGCACTGCGCCCGCTACAGACATGCGGATTCGCTCTCAACTGATCGCGTCGGCCACGCTGGCCGGGCTGGTCTCGCTGCTGATCGCCGGCGGGCTGCTGTATGTCACGCGACAAGCCGAGGCCGGCCTGAGCGAGCAGGCTGAATCGCAGCAGGTCGGTCGGGATCTGGCCAACATGCTGTCTCTTACCAGCGAGTTCTCGGTCTTCGGCGGCGAGCGCGCCACCGCGCAATGGCGCGTGCGCCATTCGCAACTTCTTGCGGGTGTCGAGCGCGCCATGCAGCGCCACAGCCCGTCGTCGCCGGAGCTCGAGGACCTGAAGGTCGACATTCAAGCCCTGCCTTCGCTCTTTGAAAAACTCGTCGAGATCGGACATGAGCCATCGACACCTGTAGCCCAGCGGCGTCGCGACCTTCTGTTTGAACGCCTCCTTACCGAGACCCAAGAGGTGACCGAGAGCAGCTACCGTTGGTCTGTCGCGATCAGCCGAACTCAGCAACGGGAGCGGCGCGCGTACACGGCGATGGTTCTCGCCGCGCCCGCCGCATTGCTGCTCCTGTTGGTCTCGCTTGGCATCATGGTCGGCCGCCGCGTCCTCAGACCGCTTGCCCATCTACAGGCGACCGTCACCAGCATTCGTGACGGCAATCTCGGTACTCGCTGCGACACCGGTGCGCGCGACGAACTGGGAGACGCCGCGCGCGCCGTCGACTCGATGACCATGGCACTTCAGCAGCAGGGGCAGACGCTCGCCGTGTCGAATGATTCCCTCTCGCGCGAGATTTTTGGCAGACGCGACTCAGAGGAGCGGCTCCGCCTTGTCACCGACAACTTGCCGGCCTTGGTCGCATACCTCGATCGGGACCAACGTTTCCGCTTTGCCAATCGGGCCTATCAGGACTGGCTGCAGATTGAACCTGCTTCGCTGATCGGGCAGAGCCTGCCAAAGGTGTTCGGCGAGCAGGTGTATGCCGGTATACGGCCGCACATGGAGATGGCATTGGCGGGGAACCCCGTCACGTACGAACGCGATCTTGCGACGCCGAGCGGCATCCGCCACGTCCAGGTCACGGTCGTGCCGCAACGCGATGGCGAAGGCGCCGTGCAGGGTCTGGTCACGACGATTCACGACATCACCGAGCACAAGCTGATCGAGGTCGAGCGTGCTGCGCGGCATTCCGAGCTCGAGGCTTCTTTGCACGAAAAGGAAGTTCTCCTGAAGGAGATTCACCACCGGGTCAAGAACAAC
>JBBQNG010000478.1:0-1803 GCA_038329645.1 Burkholderiales bacterium | reverse complement strand
GACAGCATCGCGAGCTTCGGCTTCACCAATCCCATCCTCATCGACGAAAACGACGTTGTCGTCGCCGGCCACGGCCGCCTGGAGGCTGCCAAGTCGTTGAAGCTGGATCGGGTGCCCTGTGTTCGCCTGTCGACAATGACGGCGCACCAGAAGCGCGCCTATGCGCTCGCCGACAACAAGCTCGCCCTGAACGCGGGATGGGACGAGGACATTCTGGCCGAGGAGCTGAAACATCTGGTCGCGGTCGATGATGGCTTCGACATCGGCCTGACCGGGTTCTCGATTGCCGAGGTCGATCAGCTGATCGAGGGGCAGGCGCCTGAGGAGCCGGGCGATCCGGCGGCCGAGCGCTTGCCCAAGCTGGGGGACGGCGAGCCTGTGACGCGGCTGGGCGACGTGTGGGAGCTTGGGCCGCACCGCCTGGTGTGCGGCAGCGCGCTGGAGGCGCAGGTTTTTGCGCAGCTTCTCGGCGCGGAGCGGGCGCGAATGGTGTTCACCGATCCGCCCTACAACGTGCCGATCGAAGGCCATGTCGGGGGCTCCGGGTCGATCAAGCACCGCGAGTTTGCCATGGCCGGCGGGGAACTGTCGCGCGACGAATTCGCCGCCTTCCTGGGCCGAGCCCTGCGGAACCTCGCGGCCTACAGCATCGATGGGTCGATCCACTTCGTATGCATGGACTGGCGGCACATGAGCGAGATGCTCGAGGCCGGAGCGTCGGCCTACGCCGAACTGAAGAACCTGATCGTCTGGGTCAAGGACAATGGCGGGATGGGGACCTTCTACCGCTCGCGGCACGAATTGATCTTCACCTTCAAGAAGGGAACGCTGGCCCATGCCAACAGCTTCGAGCTCGGCCAGCACGGGCGCTATCGGACCAACGTCTGGCAGTACCGGGGCGCCAGCGGCTTCGGGGCCGGTCGGCTGGACGACCTGAGTATGCACCCGACGGTGAAGCCGGTCGCGATGATCGTGGATGCGATCAAGGATGTATCCTAGCGCAACGACGTGGTGCTCGATGGCTTCGGCGGTTCGGGCTCGACGCTGATTGCCGCGCACAAGACCGGCCGGCGAGCCTATCTGATCGAACTCGATCCGCTCTATTGCGACCGCATCATCCGGCGGTGGGAGAGCTATGCGAAGGACGATGCCCTCCTGATTGCATGCGGAGCCGGCTCGGAGGGCTCTTGCGAGCCGCTGACCTTTGACACGGTGTCCCGGTCGCGCAGGCCCTCGGGGACAGGCGAACGCAGGGCTGGGAAGCCGCGCTCGGAGGTCGATCCCAACGCAGGCGAGCCTGCAGCCAGGCCCGTCGGCTCGAAACCAGCGCGCAGATAGGCGAAAGATGGCAAACTCGAACAAATCGCGGCGGTTTCGGCTGCCGGGCGGTTCCGATTATGAAGTGGGCTACGGCAAACCTCCGGCAGCGACGCGCTTCAAGCCTGGGCAATCGGGTAATCCGCACGGGCGGCCGAAAGGGGTTCCCAACAGGCCGCCGCCGATCGAGCGGCTCAAAGCGATTGTGCGCAAGGAGGCCTACCGCGCGATCCGGGTCAACGACGGCAACCGCCAGATCAAGATGTCAGTGGTGCAGGCCGCCGTCCGCTCCCTGGGGCTCGCCGCCGCGAAAGGTAATGCTCGGGCGCAGCGGCTGTTGACGGAGCTGCTGTCCCTTCTGGAACGCGAGGACCACGCGAGCAACATGGCGTGGCTCAAGAGCGCGATCGAATACAAGGCGAAGGCCGAGGAGGCCCGGGAAAGCGCCAGACGTGCAAACGTCGAACCCCCGGAGATGTTGCCTGA
>JBBQNG010000477.1:0-1822 GCA_038329645.1 Burkholderiales bacterium | reverse complement strand
GGCACCTTGCTGCTGACGGTGTCGATCCGCGCCGATGGCAGCATCGAGAAGGTCGAGGTGGAGCGTTCCAGCGGTTTCCCGATCCTCGACAAGGCCGCCTTGCGCATCGTGGAGCTCTCCGGACCGTTCGCGCCGTTCCCGCCGGCGATCAAGAAAGAGTTCGACATCCTGAGCATCACCCGCAGCTGGCAGTTCACCCGTGAAGAGGAACTCGTCGGTGAGTAGCGCACGTTATGCCGTGGTGGGCAATCCCATCGCCCACAGCAAGTCGCCCGAGATCCACGCCGCCTTCGCGCGCCAGACCGGTCATGACCTGACCTATGAGCGAATCCTGGCGCCCGTCGACGGTTTTCGCGTGACGGTCGAGGCGTTTCGGGTGGCGGGTGGTCAAGGCATGAATGTGACCTTGCCGTTCAAGATCGACGCGTTCGACTACGCGTCGCGCCGCAGCGCCCGGGCCGTTGCGGCTGGCGCCGTCAACGCCTTGCGGTTCGACGCTGTCGGCGTGTTCGGCGACAACACCGACGGCGCCGGGCTCGTGCGCGATCTCGAGGTCAATCTCGGTGCCGATCTTCGCGGGGCCGAGGTGCTGCTGCTCGGCGCTGGCGGCGCGGCGCGCGGCGTGGTGCTGCCGCTGCTCGATGCCGGGGTCGGTAGGCTCGTGATCGCGAACCGGACCGTCGAGAAGGCCAGGGAACTCGCGGGCCGGTATCCCCACGACGGCCGGATCAGTGCGTCAAGTTTCGATGCAGTCCCGGGGGCCTTCAATATCGTGGTCAACGCCACCTCGGCCACGCTCGGCGGCGAGACACCACAGATCGCGCCATCGGTGTACGCGCCTGGCGCCCTCGCCTACGAGATGATGTATGGCAAGGGCGAGACGCCGTTCCTGCTCGCCGCGCGCGCCGCCGGCAGCGCGCGTCAGTCAGACGGCCTGGGCATGCTGGTGGAGCAGGCGGCGGAGTCGTTCCTGCTGTGGCGCGGCATCAGGCCCGAAACGGCGCCTGTACTGCGACTGCTACGCGAAGCAAAGTAAATTCGTATGGTCCGCTTGATCCTGCGCCAGGTCTGGCGTGTGTTCCTGTTGCTGCTCGCCCTGCTGCTCGTCTATCAGCTCTGGATGTTCTCCTGCATCGTGTGGTGGGTGTGGTTCAACCCGTCGAGCTCGCAATTCATGGAAGACCGGCTCGAGGTGATGCAGGAGAAGAACCCCGACGCAGAACTGAAGCACCTGTGGGTGCCGTACTCGCGCATATCGGTGCATCTCAAGCGCGCCCTGGTGGCCTCGGAAGACGCCAAGTTCCTCGACCACGAGGGCTTCGACTGGGAGGCGCTGCAGAAGGCCTACGAGAAGAACCTTAAGAAGGGCCGCATCGTGGCCGGAGGCTCCACCATCAGCCAGCAGCTCGCCAAGAACCTGTTTTTGTCGTCGAAACGCACGCCTTGGCGAAAGGCGCAGGAGGCCGTCATCACGGTCATGCTCGAAGTCGTGATGAGCAAGCAGCGCATCTTCGAGATCTATCTCAATGTCATCGAATGGGGCAACGGCGTGTTCGGCGCCGAGGCCGCGGCACGCCACTATTACAAGACCAGCGCCGCCAGCCTCGGGCCGGCGCAGGCGGCAAGGCTCGCGGCGATGGTGCCCAATCCGCGCTTCTATGACACCCACCGGGGTTCCGCCTGGCTCGAGCGCAAGACCGGCATCATTCTCCAGCGCATGGGCGCGTCGGAGATCCCCTGACTGCCCGATCAGGGGCGGTCCGGCCAGGGCCGCGTGAAGCGATTCGGGCATGGGGGTCGCTTATACTTCGGCCCACTTTCC
>JBBQNG010000476.1:0-1849 GCA_038329645.1 Burkholderiales bacterium | reverse complement strand
TTCTCGCCGATCACGTCCAGGCCGACGAGCAGCAGGCCGCGGGGGAAGAGCACCGGCGCAAGCGCTTCGGCGATCTCGCGGTCGCTCCTCGACAGGGGCTGCGCGACGCCGCGCCCGCCCGCGGCCAGGTTGCCGCGCGTTTCGCCGGCTTTGGGGATGCGCGCCAAGGCAAACGGCACTGGCTTGCCGCCGATCAGCAGGATGCGCTTGTCGCCCGCCACGATCGCCGGGATGTAGCGCTGCGCCATCACGCTGCGCGCGCCGAACTCGGCCATCGTCTCGACGATGACATTGCGGTTGGGGTCGTCGGCGCGCACGCGGAAGATGCGCGCGCCGCCCATGCCGTCGAGGTGCTTGAGGACCGCGTCGCCATGCTCGTCGATGAAGGCCTGCAGCCGGGCCGGGTCGCGCGCCACCAGCGTGGGCGCGATGAACTGCGGAAATTCCGCGATCGCGAGCTTCTCGTTGTGGTCGCGCAGCGCCGAAGGACGGTTGATCACGCGCGCGCCTTCGCGCTCGGCGGCCTGCAGCAGCCAGGTGCTGGCCACGTATTCGAGCTCGAAAGGCGGGTCCTTGCGCATCAGCGTCGCATCGAACGAAGCGAGCTTGCGCTCCTCTATCCCGCCGGCGCGATACCAGTCGTCATCGTTCGCGGCGAGCGTAAGGCGGGTGACGGCGGCGGTGACCGAGCCGCGTGCGAGGGCGAGGCTGTGCTGCTCGCAGGCGTAGACCGCGTGGCCGCGCCTGGCCGCATCGCGCATCATGGTGACCGTCGAGTCCTTGTAGGCCTTGAGCGACTCGAGCGGGTCGATGATGAAGAGGAACTGCATGGTGCGGGTCACTCCGACGATGCCGGATGGGAACAAAAAAGGGCAGGCATGCGGCCTGCCCCTCGATTCGCGGGGGGAGGCCTATTTCTTGGCCGGCATTACGACCGTTGCCGCTGCGCCCGCAGCTTTTGTCGCTGGTGCCGCTTCCTTGGGTGCCGCGGGCTCCTTGAAGCTGGCGCCCGACTGGTTGGCCATGAATACGATCGAACGCGCGATCTCGAAATCGGTCAGGTCGGGCACGCCGCCGCGCGGCGGCATGGCGTTCTTGCCTTTGATCGCGCTCTTGGTCAGGCCGTCGAGCCCTTGCGCAAGGCGGGGCGCCCAACTGCCTTTGTCACCGATCTTGGGCGCGTTTGCGGCGCCCGTGGTGTGGCAGGCCCCGCACACCGCCTTGACGACTTCCTCGCCGGTTTTCATGACCTTGGGGAGGTTCGCGTCGACGACCTCGACGCTGCCCACGGGTTGGATGCGCGCTGCAACCGTTCTGGGCTCGAACGTCGCCGGGTCCGCCGCGTGCTCGCCGAGCACCAGGTACACGAGCAAGAGGATCCCTATTATCGGCACCAGGAACGAGAGCGCCAGCACCACGAGAAGCTGCTGAGGGGTCTTGATAAACGACGTGTGCTCGGCAGGCGCGGTTTCGTGCGTGCTGCCCGGACCGGCTGCGGCTGACTGGCTCATGCAGGCTTCCCTTCGATCAAAATACGGCTGAAATACGGATGATGGGGCGGCAAAGCCATGATTTTAGCGCGAAAGTCCGCCGCCGGAAAACCGCCCGCGTGGACGAACCCGGGGAAAACCGATATTCTCTCGCCCCTTCGCGCAGGATCTGGTAGGTGGTGAATACCGGGCGCCCGTAGCTCAGCTGGATAGAGTACTGCCCTCCGAAGGCAGGGGTCACTGGTTCGACTCCAGTCGGGCGCGCCAATTCAGTCTCCGGCCGTCATTTCAACAACCACAAAAACTATTAACAGCGGGGACAACAGCGGACTGCCGCCCCAGGCGCCGCTCCAAGGAGA
>JBBQNG010000475.1:0-1947 GCA_038329645.1 Burkholderiales bacterium | reverse complement strand
GCGCGGGCTTCCCGCCCTTCGGCTCTTTTGCAAGCGCCTCCACCCCCCGCGACGCCACCACCTGATACTCCGCCAGGACCAGCCGCTCCAATAGCGCCGGCTGGGTCTCATCCGTTATTGCTTGAATCACCCGCACCGCCTTGTGCGCCCGCTCGCTGATTGTCAGCGTAATCCGCCGTGTCTCTGCCATGTGGCCTCCAGGGAATGCGCCGCGAAGTGCAGCGCCGTGTCGAAAGTGTAGAACCGCATCCTTAAATGCACAATATGCGTTAGCGGATTTAACATAAAACCCGTTGTGAGCTGCTCGTGTTTCGAGCTTCCGGCCGTAACCCGTTGATTACATTAAACGCATAATAGTATGCTAACGCATGATAGGCTATCTCTATCAATTGTTGTATTCGTGCAACACGGTTTATTGCCCAGGAGGCAAGCCGCCTTCGCGATCACGCTGCCCCAGAAATTCAGCCAGGCGCGTAATGCCGGCGTGTAGCTCCATCTTGTAAAAGGTTGATTCGACCTGATCCCCGATCACTTCGAACAGGTTCGCCGAAATTGGATCCGGGGCCAGTCCCGGCGCTTCGCCATCGTCGCGAGCACTCAAACGCTCGCACCCAACGGCAGCAATTGCATACACCTTGTCGTCGCGGGCGGCCAACTCATCGACGAGCCCACGCATCCAGACAATCACCGCCTTGGGCGTTTCGATACGTGCAACTGCGCTTTCCTGCCTCGGAATGAATTCCCTGTCATTCATGCTTGCCTCCTTTGTGCCGCGTTGTAGTTGAGACTGCCAAGCCCGCCGCCGGGTCACGGATTGCGTGCGGGGAAAATTACTTTCGCGCGATTTCGCCGGCCCTTCGTTACCAGTGAAGGGGCAGCATCGCGGGCAAGGGAAACCGCCGCCTCGGACGTTAATGGATGAAGTGTCCTCACTCTGTCCTCACTTTGTCCTCAGTCGGCCCCTTGCCTCGAAAGCCAGCACCCATGCGGGTTCCCGGGCAGTTTGCCGGTTTGTCCTCAGTGTCCTCAGTCGGCAACATCCGCGCCGCTCAGGCAGCTGCCCGCATCGGTCGCCCGCGCCGGAGTGGAACCACCTGCCGGCCGGCTCTTGCCGCGTCCAACAGGTCCGCCCAATGCTGCATCAGGTCGCGCCGCTCTTCGACGTAGCGGGCATGGTTATAGGCAGCACGCACGCGGTTCTCTTCGACGTGCGCCAACTGCGCCTCGATCACGTCAGGGCGATAGCCCGACTCGTTCAACGCGGTTGACGCGACACCCCGGAAGCCGTGCCCGGTCATGCGCCCCCCGTAGCCCATGCGCTTCAGCGCTCCCAAGAGAGTGCCGTTGCTCATCGGCTTCGTGCGGTCACGCTCGCCAGGAAAGAGCAGCGCCGCGCCCTTGCATCGCGCCGGGTCGCCGTGCGCCGTCTGCACGTAGGCGAGGACTTCAAGCGCCTGCCTTGACAATGGCACCAGGTGCTCACGCCGGCTCTTGGTACGCTCCGCAGGGATGCGCCATTCCGCTGTGGCCAGGTCGAATTCCTGCCAGCGTGCGCCGATCAGCTCATTCGTTCGCACGAAGGTCAGCGCCATCAATTGCAGCGCGAGCCGGGTATAGACGCTGCCCGGGTAGACCATGATCCTGTTCATCAGCTCGGGCAGCTCGTCGACATCGATGCGGGCGAAATTCACTTGCCGGCGAGCCCGCAGCACGTCGCCCGGCTTCACGTCCGCCACTGGGTTGCGATCCGCGATCCCGTGCGCGACCGCATAGCGCATCACTTGCCCGCACGTTTGCAGCACGCGCCGGGCGATGTCCGCCGCGCCGCGTGCTTCGATGCCCTTCGCCATGCGCACGAAGGCGGGCGCGTCCAGGTCGCGCACCGACTTGGCCCCGATCAGCGGGAAGGCGTCCGCCTCGAGCCGCTTGAGGACGTAGCCCGCATGC
>JBBQNG010000474.1:0-1962 GCA_038329645.1 Burkholderiales bacterium | reverse complement strand
CTGGTGACCGGCGACCGGAACGGGCCGCTGGCGCGCCTGTTCGCCCAGTTCACCGGCAAGGAACGGCCAGCCGAGGTGTTCACCAGCATCCACACCGCGCGCAAGTGGCTGGGGGACCAGCCCGTTGTCAGTCCAAAGACGGGGCGCTAGGCAGCGGACGGCTGTTTCAGCCCGCTGGTCGGGCGCGCAACCTTGCCCGCGGTCACCTCGGCCACGCGCCTGTTCCTCAGGCGCTACGACAAGGCCGCTTAGGCATAGCGTTGCAGCGACGGCATCAGCCCGGCGACCCTCTCATGGTCGCCGATCTGCGTCCACCAGCACCACAACTCCAGCAGATCGTAGAATTTGTAGAGGGCGAGCGTCTCTTTCAGATTCGGCCGCTCGATGCGGCCGTAGCCCGCCATGAAGCCGGCCTTCTTCGTTTCATCGTCACGGATCGCGTAGTTGAGAGTCCTGGCGATATCCATGAGCGGATCGCCGGCGATCGCATTCTCCATGTCGAGAAGACCCGAAAGCCCGAGTGCGCCGTTTCTTTCCGCCACCAGGATGTTCCCGGTATGAAAGTCGCAGTGACAGAGGCGCGGGACGGCGCAGGCTTCGAGCAGGGTCAAGCGGTCTTCCACGAAGGAATTGAACCTGCTCGCCGTCCCAGCAGGCCCACCGCGCTCGGTGAACTCCGCCAGCTTCCTGGCGAACTGGGTCGACATGTAGCTGCGATTGGTGGCGTGGGGGCTGAGCACGCCGTCCGGTCCGATGTAGCCGAATGCTTCCATCGTTATGGCGTGGATCTCCAGCAGCGCCTTTCCCATCTGGCTGTAGACCGTCAGGATTTTCGATGGGCCGAGAGCACCGTCGCGCTCGCGTTCGATCAAGCTGCCACCGTCGAGTTTGCTCATCACGATATAGTTGAGATCGAGCAGCAGCTTCGTATCGTCGGCCAGGATGATCCGGGGAACGGGCACCGTAAGCCGGCCCTCGAGCAGGCGCGAGACCGTCACCTCTTTCCGCATCTTCCAGTGCAGGGAATCCGGATAGACCTTGAGAATTAAGGACCGCGAACCATCCGCAAGGTCGATCTGGAAGATCGCGCTGATTTCGCCGCCTTGAAGCTCGGAAACACGGGCGACCATGCGCCCTGGCGCGGCGCGATCGACAATCGACTGCGCCTGGACAAGGGAGAGGGCGAGCTTGGGTTTCAGCTTGACGATCATGACGCGGGATTCGCTTTACAAAATTTGCCGCGACTCGTCGATTCGCCGGCCCGCGCGGGACTCTGGGCTCCGGAGCCCCGCGGCTGTGGGACGCCTATAATGCAATAATATAAAGCTTATGGGTTCAATCCCGGCCGGAAAGCTCCTAGCCTCAGCCCATGAAAGTCTTCGTTTTCGACCTGCTCGCCTACGGCGAGAATCTCGACCACCTCAAGCAGGGCACCGAGCTGCCCTATCCGCTCAGCAAGCGGCACTTCAAGGCCGAGGTGGCGGTACGCACCTACGCCGAGCATCTCGACGCCTGGGAGGAACTCGATCGCCTGGGCTACGACGGTGTCGGCTTCAACGAGCATCACTGCTCGCCCTACGGCCTGATGAACTCGCCCAACCTCATGGCCTCGGCCGCCGCACAGCGCACCAAGAAGCTCAAGCTGCTGATCTACGGCAATCTGCTACCGCTGCACGAACCGCTCAGGCTTGCCGAGGAACTGGCGATGCTCGATTGCCTGTCGAACGGGCGGATCATCTCGGGCTTCGCGCGCGGCATTCCGCGCGAGTACCAGGTGCACAATGTGCCGCTGGCCGACAGCCGCGCGCGCTTCGAGGAGGCCTTCGAGATCGTGACGCGCGCGTGGACCGAGGATGTGTTCTCGTACCAGGGCAAGTTCTGGTCGTACAAGGACGTGTCGATCTGGCCGCGCCCCGTGCAGCAACCGCATCCGCCGATCTGGATCCCGATCGTGGGCAGCCA
>JBBQNG010000473.1:0-2001 GCA_038329645.1 Burkholderiales bacterium | reverse complement strand
TGGGCGTTGACCAGGCCCGGATGCATCAGCCGATGCCTTGCGTCGATCGCAGCCGCACCTTCGGGGGCGGCAAGGCCCGGCCGACCGATCTCGGTGATCGTGTCGCCTTTCACCAGGATGTCGACAGGAACTGCCTTGCGCTTGGCGGCGTCGAGGAGCTTGCCCCCGCGGATCACGGTGTAGGTCGGATGCTTGGCCATGTCCGCCAGTGTCGCAAACAAGATGCCAAGGTGGCAGCAAAATCGCTCCATCGATTGTGTTCCGCGACATCACGGGCCGGTCGCCTGTTTCACACCTGCGCCACCTTCCTTGGATGCCCGGCCGCGCCGAACGCCGCCGAGCGGCCGGACAGGAGCACTGTTGAGGACGCCGGCAACGGCAAGAAGATGGATCGTCGATCCGTAGGCGAAGGTGCCCGGCGGGGCGGCCGCCTACAGCCGGCCCAGCCCCACCGCGACTTGGATCGCGAACCACAGGACGGCGACGATGGGCAGGGTGAGCACCAGCGCGTAGATCGGGCCGATCTTGAGCAGCCGCCGCTTGCTGCGCAAGAACAGGAACACCGGCACCCCGGCGACCACGAAGAACAGGCCCATCTGAAGCATCGGCGATCCCGATCTCCCCGTTCGTTTCTTGGCCAGCGCCGCTTGAGCGCCCGCGAGCAACCCCTGTACTATGCTCTGGAACAGGGGACGAAGCGCCATGCAACACGAATTGATCTCGGGCGACAACCACATCGATCTCACCTACTGCCCCGCCGACCTGTGGTCGGCCCACGCGCCGGCCAAGTGGAAGAAGAACGCGCCTCGGGTCGAGGAGCGCAACGACGGGCAGCACTGGTTCGTCGACGACAAGGATCGCGGCATGTGGAATGGCGTCGGTCCGGGCTTCCTGCCCTACACCAGGGGCGCGTTCGGCCATGTCGACGAGATGAAGGATGCCGGCTTCGTGTGGGACAGCTATCCCGGCGCCGCCCCGCGGCCGACCACGCCGGAGCTGCGCATCGCCGATCTCGACCGCGATGGGCTGTCCAAGGAGATCATCTACGGCTGCCTGATGATCAACGACCTGATCGACGACGCCGAGCTGCGCATCTGGAGCAACGCGCGCTACAACGACTGGGCCGCCGACTTCGCCAAGCGGTCCGATCCCAACCGCGTCTTTCCGCTCGCCATCATTCCCAACACCGATCCGGTTGCGGCGGCGGCCGAGGTGCGGCGCTGCGCCAAGCTCGGCCTGAAGGGCGGCGATCTCGCCTTCAAGCGCATGGGCCTGCCGCTCTATCACCATGCCTGGTATGCGCTGTGGGAGGCGGCGGCAGAGTGCAGGTTCCCGATCTCCTTCCACTCGACCGGCTTCAAGGCGGTGCGCGCGCCCGATACGCCGGAGATGGAGAAGGAATACGCCGTCCAGCACCGGCTGGTGCGCTCGGCGCTGTTCCAGCTCGACACGATGGAGGTGCTGGTCTCTATCCTCGCCTCGGGCGCCTGCGAGAAATATCCCGACTTCAACTTCGTGCTGGGCGAATCGGGCGTGACCTGGCTGCCCTACGTGTTCGATCGGCTCGACACCGAATATCACGACCGCGCCCGCGCGCTCGGCTTCAAGATGAAGCCGTCCGATTACTTCCGCCGGCAGGGCTACGTCACCTACCAGCAGGACAAGTATCTCGAGCCGATCGTGCCGCTGATCGGCGAGGACAACATCATCTGGGGCGCCGATTATCCGCACCCCGATTGCATCTGGCCGAACTCGCGCGACACGCTGACCAGGAACCTCGCCGGCTTCTCGTCTTCGGTGCAGAAGAAGATCGTGCACGACAACGTGACGAAGCTCTACGGGCTCAACTGATCGCTAGGCGCGCGCCACTCCAGTGAGCGTGTGAGCCTTTCGGCATCAGGCTGCCTGGATGATATTTCGAGTTAGGCATTGCACTTTGTGCGGGGTTGAGATTCCGTGGGTTGCAGGAAGTTTCGGGCGGGAGCGTGGTGATGTCCAATA
>JBBQNG010000472.1:0-2012 GCA_038329645.1 Burkholderiales bacterium | reverse complement strand
GCATCGACCACGGCCACTTTGACACCGGTGCGGATGCCCGGGTCAAGACCCATCACGACCCGAGGCCCGGCCGGCGCAGCGAGCAGCAGGTCACGCAGGTTGTCTGCGAACACCTTGATCGCGACCTTCTCGGCCTCTTCGCGCAGACGGGTGAACAGGTCACGCTCGGTCGAGAGCGACAGCTTCACGCGCCACGTCCAGGCCACGCACTTGCGGATCAGGTCGTCAGCCGCGCGGGCAGCGTGACTCCAGCCCAGGTGCTGCGCGATCCTGCCTTCGGCCAGCGACGGCTGGAGCGGCCCTGGCTTGCCGGTCGCTGGCGCCTGCGCCTCCGGCACCACCAGCTTCACCTCCAGGATGTCGAGCTGACGGCCACGGAACACCGCCAGGGCGCGATGCGACGGCACCCGGGCGATCGGCTCGTCGTAGTCGAAGTAGTCGCGGAACTTGGAGACGTCGGGATGGTTCTCGTCCTTGCCGGCGGCCAGCGCGCTTTTGAACAGGCCTTCCTGCCAGAGCCATTCGCGCAGGCCCTGGACCAGCATCGGGTGCTCGGCCCAGCGCTCGGACAGGATGTCGCGCACCCCGTCCAGCACCGCGCCGACCGTGGTGAAGTCCTCGCCGCCCTCACCCTTGTGTGCCTGCACGAACGGTCTGGCTTCATCCGCAGGAACCCGTGTGGGGTCGGCGAACAGCAGGTCCGCCAGCGGCTCGATGCCGGCTTCACGCGCGATCTGGCCCTTGGTGCGGCGCCGCGGCTTGTAGGGCAGGTAGAGATCTTCCAGCTCCTGCTTGGTCGGCGCTGCCTCGATGGCTGAACGCAACTGCGGTGTCAGCTTGCCCTGCTCCTCGATGCTCTTGAGCACCGCCTCGCGCCGCTCCTGGAGCTCACGCAGGTAGCCCAGCCGCTGCTCCAGGGCGCGCAGCTGGATATCGTCCAGGCCGGCCGTCGCCTCCTTGCGGTAGCGGGCGATAAAGGGCACCGTGGCACCGCCGTCCAGCAGGGCGACGGCGGCTTGCACCTGGCCCGGCTGCACCTTCAGTTCGGCGGCGATCTGGCGGATGATTTTTTGCATTCTCTGGCTGCTACACGGAACAAGGGGCGCGAGTTTGCCACAGCGCACGGACAGCACTTCGGCGTGTCCGCTGACAGCCGCGCTGAGCCAGCCGTTTCCACAATGGACAACCTCATCCTAAGGAGCACCCCATGCGCGCTCGACTCATCATTCTCGTCACCGCCATCCTGCTGATTGCGGGGTTCGCCGCCCTGAACTGGTCTGAATTTCTGCGCCAGACGCCCTTGAGCTTCGGGGTGTTCGTGATGGACGCTTCGCTCGGCATGATTTTGCTGGGGATGCTGGTCATCACCCTGCTCGCTTTCCTGGCCAGCTCTGCGCATCTGCGGACCGTGAATCTGCTCGACCACCGCCAGCACTCGAAGGCGCTTGAAGCGCAGCGGGACCTCGCGGAAAAGGCGGAGGCGTCACGCTTCAACGACCTGCGCCAGCACATGGACGCCCAACTGCGTGAACTACAGCAGCGAGACGTCATTGCGGCAACGGAGCGGGTTCAGGCCATGGCGCAAAGCCAGCGGGAAATGCGCAGCCATCTCGAACTGATGAACAAGACGCTGGGGACGCGGCTGGGCGAGATTGAAGCCCGCCTCGGGTCTCGTCCGGACGATCAGCGGTTCGGGACTTCCGGGTCCACGATCCTGAGCTGAGGGCGGCCCCACGCAGGCACGAAAAAAGGCAGAGAATTGCGCAGGAGCGTGCCATGCCAAAACTGCCAAGCCGATTCGGCTTTTTCATTCTGTTTTTTTCCAGTGCCGCCTTTGCGAGCACGGCGGCTTGCCACGGTGAGTCGACCTCCTCCCTGACACCTGTAATCGAGCTTTACACCTCGGAAGGCTGCAGCTCCTGTCCGCCCTCGGACCAGTGGCTGTCGTCCCTCAAGGAGCCGGCCGCTCGCGGCGAAGCCGTTGTCGAGGCCTTCCATGTGGGTTACTGGGA
>JBBQNG010000471.1:0-2030 GCA_038329645.1 Burkholderiales bacterium | reverse complement strand
GGGCGGAGCTACCCGCGAGTGAGAAGGTGGGCATCTTTCAGTTGGAGGAGGGCGAGCAGGTTGTCGTGCGCGACGGCTTGCTTGAGTTTGGCGGGCAGCGCGTGGAGGCAGGCGGTTTCCTCGGCGTAGGTGCTGCGGAGCGAGTAGTCCTTGTCCACGTAACTCTGGAAGGGCGAGTCGGAACCCCAGATGAACTTGGCCGGGTAGGCCGCGGCGAGGGCCTGCATCACGGCGGTGGGATCGCGGTAGTCGGCGGGGAAGCGCCGCTCCAGCGGGGCGACATTGGGAAATCCGCGCACCACGCTCTCGCAGTGAATCCGGTGCGCGGAGCAGTCGAACCACGTGTTGGGGAGCTCGGCGACGCGGTCGAGGCACTCGCGATCGTAGCGGCAGGAGTGGGCGAGGCAGAAGCGGACGCCGGGCGTGGCCTCGGCTATTTTTAGGATGTCGCGGGCCTGCGACCAGGTGTCCTCGGGCGCGACACTCGAGTGGATGATGAAGGGCAGGTTAAGTTCCTCGGCGAGCTCGAGGAAGCCGCGGCCCTCGCGCAGGAGGGCGTTGACGTCCGATTTGATGACCGTGGCCTGGATTTTCAGCCCGTAGAAAGGGAAGTGCGCATGTAACTCGCGCAGTTTTTTGACCTGGGCCGCCGGTTCGCGCAGGGGATCCAGGATCATGAAGGGCAGCGTCAGCCGGCCGAGATCGGGATACAGCTCGTAGATCTCGCGCAACATGCGCTCGTTCTCGAAGGCATACGGGACGGTTTCGCAGCCGCCCGGGACCAGCTTGCCCTGCCGCATGGCTGGCACGTCGAAGGTCAGGTTCGACACCATCGGAAACACCACCCAGCGGTCGATGCCGCCATGCCGGCCCTCGGTCACCATCGCGGGCAGATCCTGCGCGTAGGGGGAGAAGCCGTTGAGGTAGAAAAACAAATCCACTCCGAGGTGGTTGTGGCAGTCGATGAGCACAGGACCGTTCGGGTTGAACGCCAATACGCGTCAGCGGGGAGGGTGAAGCAACGTCAAAACGTGGGCTTGGCGCGCGCCGTCCGGCCGCTTCATGCTCCGGGTGCGGTCCGGTTGACCGTCACCGCCCGCTTCGCCTCCATGCCCTACACGTTTACCAAATCCGCGGAGCTCTTTGCGCGGGCCCAGCGCAGCATCGCCGCCGGCGTCAACAGCGGCATCCGCAAGATGGAGGCGCCCGTGCCGCTCTATTTCACGCGGGGCAGCGGGCCGAATCTCTGGGATGTGGACGGCAACCACTATCTCGATTTCCAACTGGGGCAGGGCGCGCTGTTTTATGGCCACGCCCCGGCGGGCATGGCCGACGTCCTCGCGGCGCAGGCGCGGCTGGGCACGCACTGGGCCGCGCAATGCGAGCTGGAGCTCGAGGTGGCGGAGCGGCTGCAGGCGATGATTCCCTCCGCCGAGCTGGTGCGGTTCAGCAACTCGGCCACGGAGGCGGTGCTGACGGCGTTCCGCCTCGCGCGCGCCCACACGGGGCGGAAGCTCATCCTGAAATTTGAGGGTCATTACCACGGCTGGGCGGACGAAGGGCTGGTGGGATTTGCGCCTCCCGCCGACAAGTGGGGCGACGACGAAAGCCCCGCGCGGCTGCACCCGAGCAAGGGGGTGATCCCCGAGGTCCTGGAGCAGTTTGTCGTCGCGCGCTGGAATGATCCCGAGCATCTCCGCCGGCGCGTGGACGCGTATCGCGGCCAGATCGCGGCGATCGTGTTCGAACCCGTGCTGTGCAACACGTGCTGCCTCGAGCCGGTGACGGGCCTGATGAGTACCATTCGAGAACTCTGCGACCGCGACGGCATGCTGATGATCTCTGACGAGACGATCACGGGCTTCCGCTTCGGCGCGGCGGGTGCGCAGGGTTATTACGCTTACCGTCCCGACCTCACGATCCTGGGCAAGGCCATCGGCGGCGGCACGCCGTTCGCCGCGCTGGCAGGCACAAAGGCGGCGATGGCGAAAATTCTTTCCGGCGAAGTCATCCACGCCGGCACGCTCAAT
>JBBQNG010000470.1:0-2041 GCA_038329645.1 Burkholderiales bacterium | reverse complement strand
GGACCTCGAGGCGACCGGCGCGGATTTTGCCGTGGGCTGCACCTACAAGTACCTCAACGGCGGTCCGGGCGCGCCGGCCTTCCTGTGCGCCGCGCCGCAGTGGCAGGACGCATTCGAGCAGCCGCTGTCGGGCTGGTGGGGACACGCGGCGCCGTTCGAGTTCTCGCCGGCCTACCGCCCGGCCATGGGGATCGCGCGATTCCTCTGCGGCACGCAGCCGGTGCTGTCGCTCGCCGTGGCCGAGGCGGGGATCGATCTGATGCTCGAGGCAGGGATCGGCCGCGTGCGCGAGAAATCCGTCGCGCTCACAGAAACCTTCATCCAACTGGTGGAACAGGAATGCGCCGGACTCGGCCTCACGCTCGCGAGCCCGCGCGACGCGGCACGGCGCGGCAGCCAGGTAAGCCTGCGTCACGAGCACGGCTACGCGATCATGCAGGCGCTGATCGCGCGCGGCGTGATTGGCGACTATCGCGAGCCCGGCATCCTGCGTTTCGGTTTCGCGCCCCTTTACAACCGGTTCTCCGAA
This sequence comes from Burkholderiales bacterium, assembly GCA_038329645.1. Classification (GTDB taxonomy): domain Bacteria; phylum Pseudomonadota; class Gammaproteobacteria; order Burkholderiales; family SG8-39; genus SZAS-79. Next base: position 1,512 of record JBBQNG010000470.1, on the reverse strand, counting down.
ACCTGGGACGCCGTCGCGGCCTTGCGCGAGCTCCTCGAGACCCGCGCTTGGGACACCCCCCGATTCCATCAACGCAACGCCGTCACCTGAAGGAAAACCCGATGCCAAAAATCGCCCTTGCCCTCCTCGCGCTCGCCTTGTCCGCAGGTGCGGCGCTCGCGCAGCCCGGTCCCGTGCGCATCCTGGTCGGGTTCCCGGCGGGCGGCACCATCGACGTCGTCGCACGCGTCATCGCAGACAAGATGAAGGACGATCTCGGCGTGCCAGTGGTGGTCGAGACCCGCGCCGGCGCCGGCGGCCAGCTTGCCGCGCAGGCCGTAAAGCAGGCCGCGCCGGACGGCAAGACCCTCCTGCTGACGCCCGACCATTCGATGGTCATTGTGCCGCTCACGGTCAGCGCGCCGGGTTACGACTCGCTGCAGGATTTCACGCCAGTCGGCCAGGTTGCCCGCTACCTGGGCGCCTTCGCCGTTGCTTCGAACATTGGCGTGAAGACGCTGCCGGAATTCATCGCATGGGCGAGGGCCAATCCGGGCAAGGCCAACGTCGGTATCCCGGCGCCGGGCAGCATTCCACACTTCGGCATGCTGTCCTTTGCCAAGCAGGCGAACGTGCCGCTGACCACCGTGCCGTACAAAGGCTCGGCGCCGCTGGTGCAGGACATCCTTGGCGGCCAGCTTTCGGCGGGGACGACGGCGATGGGCGATTTCCTCGAGCCGCACGCGGCCGGGCGCCTGCGAATAGTCGCGGTCGTGGACGAGCGCCGCAGTGCGCTGGTGCCGGACGTGCCGACTTTCGCGGAGCTGGGCTACAAGCTCGAGTTCGACTACTGGCTGGGGATGTTCGCGCCGGCGAAGACCGACGCGGCTGTCGTGCAGCGCCTCAATGCGTCGCTCGCAAAAGCGCTCGCCCTGCCCGACGTGAGGGAACGGATGACCAAGCTGGTGTTCGAGCCGGCGCCCGGGACGCCCTCCGCAATGGGCGAAAAGGTGCGCGCCGGGATGGCGCTTTGGGCACCGCAGGTGAAGGCCGCCGGATGGGTGATGCAGTGAAGGAAGCGGCAACCCGGGTCGGCCTCGTCGGGTTCGGCTTCATCGGCTCGCAGGTTTACGAGCGCATTCGCTCCCAGCCCGGGCTGGGCCTCGAAGTCGCTTTCGTCCACAACCGCAATCCCGCGCGCCTCAAGGGCGTTCCCTCCTCCCTGGTCCTTGACGATCTCGCGCAGGCCGCTGCGCGCAAGCCCGCTCTCGTGGTCGAGATGGCGCACCCCGAATACACGCGCCGCCACGGCGAGCAGATCCTCGCGTATGCGGACTACCTGCCCCTGTCGGTCACCGCGCTAGCCGACGACACACTGCGCGAGCGGCTCCTCGCGCAGGCCGCACGCTCCGGCACCCGCCTGCTCGTGCCGCACGGCGCGCTTGTCGGCACCGAGAACCTCGTCGAGTGGAAGCACATGTGGGAGAAAGTCGAGATCACGTTTTACAAGGCCCCGGAGAACCTCGACTTTTC
>JBBQNG010000469.1:0-2062 GCA_038329645.1 Burkholderiales bacterium | reverse complement strand
GCACCGGGTCCCTCCCCGGTGCTGGCGTTCTTCTTCCACTTGGGGTCGATCCACTTGGCGTTGTACTCACCGGCCTCGGCCAGGAAGGTGGCGTGGATTTCCCAGTAGTCGCGGTTGACGAACTTGCGGATCTGCTCCTCGCGCACCACGACCACGGCCAGCGTCGGCGTCTGCACCCGCCCGACGGTGGTCAGGAAGAAGCCGCCATCGCGGGAATTGAAGGCCGTCATGGCCCGGGTGCCGTTGATGCCGACCAGCCAGTCGGCCTCGGAGCGCGAGCGGGCGGCGTCCGCCAGACCCAGCATCTGTTTGTCGCTGCGAAGCTGGGCGAATCCGTCTCGGATCGCCTGCGGCGTCATCGACTGCAGCCAGAGCCGCTTGACGGGCTTGCCCAGCGGCACGAACTTGCCGGCCTTCTGGCTGCCGGCGTACTGCTCGATCAGGCGGAAGATCAGCTCGCCCTCGCGGCCGGCGTCGCACGCGTTGACGATGTTGGTCACGTCCTTGCGCTTGGCCTGCTTGATCACCGCGTTCAGGCGGGTCTTGGTCTTGTCGACCGGTTTCAGGTCGAAATAGGGGGGAATCACCGGCAGGTGGGCGAAGCTCCACTTGCCGCGCTTGACGTCGAACTCCTCCGGCGCCTGGATCTCGACCAGGTGGCCCACCGCGCTGGTCACGATGTAGCCGTCGCTTTCGAAGAATTCGTCGTGCTTCTCGAACTTGCCGGCATGGGGCGTGAGCGCGCGCACGATGTCCTGCGCCACCGACGGCTTTTCCGCAATCACCAGAGTCTTCGTCATGTCAGTCTTTGCCAATCTTCAATATGCCGCTTCATGGAGGACGCTGCGGCCTCCTTACAATCTCGGCTTCCATCGCGCGTACGCGTACGCGCGCACATGTGCATCTTCAACTTAACAGACTTTCGTTTCATGCCCGCAAAAGCAGTCAGTGGCGATTCGCGCCGGATCCAGACCCGCCGTTCGGGGGTCCACGGCAAGGGGGTCTTTGCCGTCCAGGACATCGCCGAAGGCGAAACCATCATCGAATACGTGGGCGATATCGTCACCTGGAAGGAGGCCCAGCGCCGCCATCCGCACGATCCGAAAGACCCGAACCATACCTTTTACTTCCACGTGGACGAAAAAAGGGTCATCGACGCCAAGCACGGCGGCAACTCCTCGCGCTGGATCAACCACGCCTGCGATCCCAACTGCGAGGCCGACGAGGAGGAGGGCCGCGTGTTCATCAAGGCGCTGCGCAACATCAAGGCCGGCGAGGAGCTCAATTACGACTACGGCCTGATCATCGACGAGCGTTACACCCCCAAGCTCAAAGCCGAATATCCCTGCTGGTGCGGGTCGAAAAGCTGCCGCGGCACCCTGCTCGCGCCGAAACGCAGGAAGTGAAGCGTGCGCTGGCCGGCCGAAGCGATCTGGCAGGCGATCGAGCCGCTGCTCCCGGGCTTTACGGTCGAAATCCTGCCTGAGCTGGATTCGACCAACAGCGAGTTGATGCGGCGCGGCCGCTCCGGGCGGACCGAACCGGCGCTGCTGGTGGCCGAACGGCAGACCGCGGGACGCGGGCGGATGGGACGCGAGTGGCATAGCCAGCAGGGCGAATCGCTCACCTTTTCGCTGGCGATGACCCTGGCGCCGGCGGATTGGTCCGGCCTTTCGCTCGCGGTTGGCGTGTGCCTGGCCGAGGCGCTCCATCCAGACGTCCGCCTCAAGTGGCCGAACGACCTGTGGCTGCACGACCGCAAGCTTGGGGGCATCCTGATCGAAACGGCAAGCTTCGGGGACAGCGCGCCAGCCGCACGCTACGGCGTGGTCGGCGTCGGCATCAACATCGCGCCGCGGCCATCCGGGGGCCTTTCCACGCCGCCAGCCGCGCTGCAGGAACTGCTGCCCGGGCAGTCGGCGGCGCAGGCGCTGATCGCGGTGGCGCAGCCGCTGGTCATGGCACTGCGGACATTCGAGACGTCAGGATTCGCGCCGTTTCAGGCCCGCTTCAACGCGCGCGATGCATTGCGCGACCGTGCGGTGACCCTCAGCGATGGCAG
>JBBQNG010000468.1:0-2089 GCA_038329645.1 Burkholderiales bacterium | reverse complement strand
CCGTGCGTCCTTCAGGCTGTCCGCCATCGGGATCTCCACCTGCACGTGCTTGCCGGCCTTCATGCAGGCGATCGCCTGCGCGGCGTGCATCTGCGTGGGGGTGCAAAGAATGACTGCGTCCACTTCCTTGATGGCCAGGCTGTCGGCGAGATCGGTGGTGACGTGTTTGATGCAGTACTTGTCGGCGAATTCCTGGGTCTTGCCCTGCTCGCGGCCAACCAGCGAGATCACTTCGACGTCGTCGATGTTCCTGATGCCATCCAGGTGCTTGCTGCCGAAAGCGCCGGCGCCGGCAAGTGCGACCTTGATTGTCATGAGGTTCTCCTTGTTGGTGGCGTCATCCGTTCTCCAGAATCAGATGACCCACTGCCGTATTCGACGCTGGCACGTGATAGAACCGATGGATCACCTTCGGCGCAGGTCCGCCGGCCAGGTCGCCATTGGCACCGCGCGAGAGATCAGACATCGCGCCGCGTGCGATGAGCCACATCACCAGCTCGATGCCTTCGCTGCCGGCTTCGCGCACGTAGTCGACATGCGGCACGGCGGCCTGGCCTTCCGGATCCGCGATCATGCGGTCGATGAAGGCTGCATCGAAGTCCTTGTTGATCAGGCCCGCGCGTGGCCCCTGCAACTGGTGGCTCATTCCACCCGTGCCCCAGATGTGGACTTTCAGGTCTTCGTCGTAACTCTCGACCGCGTTGCGGATCGCCTTGCCCAGGTTGAGGCAACGCCTGCCGCTGGGCACCGGATACTGGACCACGTTCACCGCGAACGGAATCACCGGGCACGGCCACGCTTTCGGCTGGCCATACATCAACGACAGCGGCACGGTGAGGCCGTGGTCGACATCCATCTTGTTGACGATCGTGAGGTCGAAGTCCTGCTGGATCACCGACTGCGCGATGTGCGCCGAGAGGTCAGGCTGGCCGATCACCTTGGGCACGGGACGCGGACCCCAGCCCTCGTCGGCGATCTGGTACTCGGCCGCGGTGCCGATCGCGAAGGTCGGGATCATGTCCAGGCTGAACGCGGTCGCGTGGTCGTTGAAGACCAGGAAGATCACGTCCGGCGGATTTTCCTTGATCCACTGCTTGCCGAACTCGTAACCCTGGAACACCTGCTGCCAATGCGGCTCGCCGGTCTTGCCCAGGTCCAGCGCCACGCCGATGGCGGGAACGTGCGAGGTGTAGACGCTGGCGGTGATTCTTGCCATCTCACAGGCCTTTCTTGTCGGAAGAGCCCTGCGGCTGGCGATGTGCCTGCGCATTGCCGTCCTCACCGATGCGACGGTTGCCCTCGACCGAGCGGCCGCCCGCGATCATCATGTTGCGATATTCGTCCTCTGTCATGCCGGTCATGCTGCCAGCCATCTGCTGGAAGCTCTTGCCGTGCGTCGCACCGAGCTTGGCCAGGAAATAGATGTTGCCGCCCAGCGCGATGCAGCGGTTCAGGTCGCGCGCCAGCACGGCCTGCTTCTGCTCCTCGCTCATCGGCCACTCGTCAAGGTAGGCGCGCTCGCCGGCCTTGAAGCGCTCGCGGTTGCCAGCTTTCATCAGCGACATGCAGAACTGGTTCAGATGGTAGCCGCGGCGCGACTGATCCGCGTCGAAGATGGTCGTGCCGGGAACGTCGAGGTAAGGTTTGTCGAGCGGCAAGTCAGTTCTTCCAATACAGGCGAGTTGGATTGTCCACCAGGAGTTTGCGCTGCAGTTCGGCCGTGGTGGCGATGTGGGGAATGAAGTCGACCAGCAGGCCGTCGTCAGGCATGTGATCCTTCAGGTTCGGGTGCGGCCAGTCGGTGCCCCACAGCACCCGACCGGGGAAGGTGTCGACCAGCAGCTTCGCGAACGGAACGACGTCGCGATAGGCGTTGCGCTCGCCGTTCAAGGCCGGCGGGCCAGCGACGCTCAGGCGCTCAGGACAGGTCACCTTGGACCACACGTTCGGGCACTCGCGCATGAACCGGATGAACAACTCGAACTGCGGGCCGTCGACCGGCAGGCTCACGTCGGGACGGCCCATGTGGTCGACCACCACCGTGGTCGGCAGCGACGTAAAGAAATCCCAGAGCTCGGGCAGGTCCACT
>JBBQNG010000467.1:0-2152 GCA_038329645.1 Burkholderiales bacterium | reverse complement strand
GGATTGCCGCCGCTTGCTCGAGGAGTGGCCCGCGACCAAGCGGCGCTATGCGGCCTCGAAATACCAGTTTCAGGTGCGCGACAAGGTCGTGGAGATCGACCTCTTCACCGAGTCGCTCTCGCACCTGCGTATTCCGAAGGTGTCATTGCCCAAATATGAGGATTGGGGCGACATCCTCACCTGGCTGATGCGCGAGGCGCCGCCGGGGCAATTCCCGTTCACGGCGGGCGTGTTTCCGCTCAAGCGTGAAAACGAAGATCCGGCCCGCATGTTTGCAGGCGAGGGCGGGCCCGAGCGCACCAACCGGCGGTTTCACTATGTCTCGCGTGGACTGCCTGCAAAGCGGCTCTCCACGGCTTTTGACTCGGTGACGCTGTACGGCGAGGACCCGGATCACCGGCCGGACATTTACGGCAAAGTGGGTAATTCGGGCGTCTCCATTGCCAGCGTCGATGACGCGAAGAAGCTCTATTCCGGCTTTGACCTCGCGGACCCGGCGACTTCGGTTTCGATGACCATCAATGGGCCTGCGCCCATGTTGCTCGGCTTCTTCTTGAATGCCGCGGTCGACCAGGCTTGTGAGAAGTGGATCAAGAAGCAGGGCAAAGAGGCAGAGGTCGAGCAGAAGATCGCGGAGATTTACCAGCGCCGCGGCGTGGCGCGCCCGCGCTACCAGGGCACCGTGCCTGAAGGAAATGACGGCCTGGGCCTGATGCTGCTGGGTGTGTCGGGCGACGAGGTGTTGCCGCGCGACGTCTACGAGAAGATCCGCGCGGCCACGCTGTCGGCGGTGCGCGGCACGGTGCAGGCCGACATCCTCAAGGAGGACCAGGCGCAGAACACCTGCATCTTCTCCACCGAGTTCGCGCTGCGGCTGATGGGCGATATTCAGCAGTACTTTATTGATTCCAAGGTCCGCAATTTCTACTCGGTTTCGATTTCCGGGTACCACATTGCAGAAGCAGGCGCGAACCCGATCTCCCAGCTCGCGTTCACGCTCACCAATGGCTTCACGTTCGTCGAGTATTACCTGTCGCGCGGAATGAACATTGATGACTTCGCGCCCAACCTGTCGTTCTTCTTCTCCAATGGCATGGACCCGGAATACACGGTCATCGGTCGGGTGGCGCGGCGCATCTGGGCGCGGACGATGCGGGACAAGTACGGCGGCAACGAGCGCTCGCAGAAGTTGAAGTATCACATTCAAACGTCGGGTCGGTCGCTGCACGCGCAGGAGATTCAGTTCAACGATATCCGCACCACGTTGCAGGCGATGTATGCGTTGTTCGATAACTGCAATTCGCTGCATACCAATGCCTATGATGAGGCGATCACCACGCCGACCGAGGAGAGCGTGCGGCGGGCGCTGGCCATTCAGCTCGTCATCAACAAGGAGTTCGGGCTCTCGAAGAACGAGAACCCCACGCAGGGCTCGTTCATCGTGGAGGAGCTGACGGACCTGGTGGAGGCGGCGGTGCTGGCCGAGTTCCGCGCCATCTCCGACCGCGGCGGCGTGCTGGGCGCGATGGAGCGCATGTACCAGCGCTCGAAGATCCAGGAGGAGTCGCTCTACTACGAGACGCTCAAGCACGACGGGACGCTGCCCATCATCGGAGTGAACACCTTCCTCGACCCGAAGGGCTCGCCGACGGTGACGCCGCCCGAGGTCATCCGCGCCACGCAGGAGGAGAAGGAGTACGCCATCGCGGCGCGCGACGCCTTCTGGAAGCGCAACGGCGACACCGCGCCGGCGGTGCTGGAGGCCATCCAGCGCGCGGCGCTCGACGGAAAAAATGTGTTCAGCGCGCTGATGGAGGCGTGCAAGGTGTGCACGCTCGGCCAGCTCTCGCAGGCGCTGTACCAGGTGGGCGGCCAGTACCGACGCAACATGTAACCGCAGGTGAACCGCATGAAGGAGCAGCCGATGCCCGTCACCTTCGCCCAGTGGCGCGCCCAGGTGGATGGGGAGCTCGCTGGGAAGTCGTTCGAGAAGGTCCTCGTGCAGCAGACGCTCGAGGGCATTCCCATCGCGCCGCTCTACACCGAGGCGCCCGCGGTGCCGCTGCCCGCGCCGCTGCCGGCGCCGGCTCCGTTTCGCATCTGCATGCGGCACGACGGCGCGCCCGACGCGGCCGAGATCGAGACGGACCTT
>JBBQNG010000466.1:0-2169 GCA_038329645.1 Burkholderiales bacterium | reverse complement strand
ATTGAACAGGGTGGACTTGCCGACGTTGGGAAGACCGTCGATGCCGAGTCTGAGCATGTGGTGTTGGAAAAGACGACGTGAGGGGCGGCAGAACGATGACGCCTGGCGACGACTCGCGCGCGACGATTCTCGGCATGCGAGATTTTCGAAAGCTAATCGCCTGGCAGAAGGCGCATGCGTTGGCGCTGGCTGCGCACCGACTCGTCATTCAGTCGGGCATGCCTGCAATCGCCAGCCCGACGAAGGGACAGCTCTTGCGCGCCGTCGCTTCTATCCCTGCGAACATCGCCGAAGGATGCGGCAAGCGGACGGATGGTGAATTCGCGCGCTATCTCGACATCGCGCTCGGCTCGCTGAAGGAAGTGGAGAATCACCTCATCTTCGCACACGACATGCATTGGCTCGACGCAACGAGCCACGCTGTGCTGGACGAAGATATCGGTGAAGTGCGACGGGTGCTGTTTGCGTTCGCTCGCAGCGTGCGCCAGCGCGCGGAGTGCAGTCATGCGTCGAAGCGAACGGGAAGGGAAGAGGGTGGAGTAGCGGGGTCGGAGGGTTGAGGCCTGAGGTCTGAGGGGGTGTGGCGGAACGGAGAGTCGCGCCACACCCCCTCATGCCTCATCCCTCACTGCTACCTTCTCGCAGCTCCAACCTCCGGCGCTGCAACCTGCTGTTTCACAATTTGAAGTCAGTCGTTGTATGTCATCATTCATGCTGACGAAGGTCCCCGCGACTGCACGTCGAGTGCGCCTTTGTTCCCGTCCCGGATCCACGCCTCGATCGCCTCGACCTCGATCGCGAACAATCCACGAATCGCCTCGCCCTCGCGCTTGCCGACCGCGCCGAGCACGAAATCCGTCAGCGGTCCACCGGGCGGCCGCTCCGGATCTCCAACGCCGATCCGCAGTCGCGGATACTTCTGCGTGCCGAGCGCCTGGTCGATCGACTTGAGGCCGTTGTGTCCGCCGGCGCCCCCTTCCACGCGAAAGCGCCACGCGCCTGCGGGAATCGCGACGTCGTCCACAAGCACGAGGAGATCGTTCGCCGCGGCCCAGAAGGGGCGCCGCGCGTACTGCACAAGCGCGCCGCCCGAGAGGTTCATGAACGTCTGCGGCTTGACGAGGCGCACAACTTCCTTCACACCCACGAGCTGCCCCTGCGCGACCTTCGCCTGACCGTCCTTCTTCCAGGCGGGAAAGCCCCAGCGCTCGGCGAGATGGTCGACGAGCCACCAGCCGACGTTGTGGCGGGTGTTCTCGTACTCCTTGCCTGGATTGCCCAGCCCGACGATCACCTTCATCGCTGCCTCGTGCTCCCGCGGGTGGTGATGCGACGACGGCTCCGCCCCGAAGGAGCGAAGCCGTCGTGCCAGTGTGGCCAGCCAGGAGCGGGTTACTTCGTTTCCTCGTCGACCTTGCCCTTCGTGATCAGCTCCGGCTCGGCGACGGCCTCGCCCTCGGCGGCGGCTTCGATCGCGGCGCGCGGCGCGATGACCGCGCACATCGTCGCATCCTCGTCCGACAGCACTTCGATGCCGGCGGGGAGCTTGAGGTCGCGCACGTGCAGGGAATGTCCCATGCCGAGGTGCGAGACGTCGACGTCGACGTGATTCGGGATGCTCGACGGATCGGCGAGCACCGAGATGCTGTGCATGATCTGCTCGAGCAGGGCACCGCTCAGGCGAACGCCTTCGGGGACGCCCGTGAAGACGAGCGGAATGTCGACCGTCACCTTTTCACCGGCGACGAGCTCCTGAAAGTCGATATGGAGCACGACCTTCTTGAACGGGTGCCGCTGGATCTCGCGGATCAGCGTCTTGGTCGTCGCGCCGGCGAGGCCGAGCTCGACGACCGTGCTGCCAGCGGCGATGTGCGACAGGAGCTTGTCGAGGTCGCGTGCGTTGACCGAGAGGGACTGCGCGTTACGCGCGTGCCCGTAGACGACGCCCGGCACGCGGCCCGCCGCGCGTAGCTTGCGGGCGACGCCCTTGCCGGTGTCGGTGCGCGCTTCGGCGCTGAGGGAGGCGGAGGCCATGCTGGATATCCTTGCGTGGAACGTGTTCGACTGCAGCGAACCGCGGGACCGGTGCTACTCTCAGGCGGCTGCGTCCGCCCTACCATGCCGGAGCTGCCGGAAGGCAGCGATGTCGCGGGGAATCCTAAATATAAT
>JBBQNG010000465.1:0-2174 GCA_038329645.1 Burkholderiales bacterium | reverse complement strand
ACCATCTGACGCCCCCGGGACACCCCGAACGCCCCGACCGGTTGCGCGCGGTCGGCGAGGTGCTGGCGGAGGAACGCTTCAAGCCGCTGGTGCGCGGCGAAGCGCCGGAAGGCAGCCTCGATTCCGTGACGTTGTGCCATGGCGAGCATTATGTCGGCGAACTCCGCCACGTCGCCCCCGCCAGCGGGCTGATCTATATCGACGGCGACACCTCGATGTCGCCGGGCACCTGGGAAGCCGTGATGCGGGGTGTCGGCGGCGCGGTGGCCGCGACCGATGCGGTCATGTCGGGCACCCATCACAACGCGTTCGTCGCGGTGCGCCCGCCCGGCCACCACGCCGAGGCCAGCAAGCCAATGGGCTTTTGCTTCTTCGACAATGTCGCGATCGCCGCACGTCACGCCCAGCGCAAATACGGCATCGGCCGCGCCGCGATCGTCGATTTCGACGTCCATCACGGCAACGGCACCCAGGATATTTTCTGGTCCGATCCGACCGTGATGTATTGCTCGACGCACCAGATGCCGCTGTTTCCCGGCACCGGCGCCAGCGGCGAGCGCGGCGAGCACGACACCATCGTCAATGCGCCGCTCGCCTCCGAAGATGGCAGCGCTAAGTTCCGCGCCGCCTTTGAAAACATGATCCTGCCGCAGTTGCAGAAGTTCAGCCCCGAACTCGTCATCATCTCCGCCGGCTTTGACGCGCATTACCTCGATCCGCTGGCCTCCCTCAACGTCAAGGCGGAGGATTTCGGCTGGGTCACGCGCAAGCTGATGGATGTCGCCGAGACAAGCGCGCAAGGGCGGGTTGTGTCGGTGCTGGAGGGCGGCTACGACCTGCAAGGGCTGAAAGAGTCGGTTGCGGCGCACGTCACCGCATTGATGGGCGCCTGAATCCCCGCCACAATACGCCCGCAAAACTTCGCTTGATTCTTAGCCGTGAGATCCGGGCTGGATCGCGAACGCATCCGGGAACGCAAATAATGGCCGAAAACACCCAAGTGGACGTCAAGAAGCTGAGCTTCGAGCGTGCGATCGAGGAGCTTGAAACGATCGTCAAGCGGCTCGAGGACGGCAAGGTGCCGCTTGAAGAATCGGTCGCCATCTACGAGCGCGGCGAGGCCCTGAAACGGCGCTGCGAGGAACTGCTGCGGCAGGCCGAGGCCCGCGTCGACAAGATCACCACGGATGCCTCCGGCCAGGTGACCGGGACCGAGCCGCTCGACGTTCAGTGAGGCCGGCAGTGAGGGCCCGATGTGGGCATCCAGCCCGCCGGGCGCGCCGCAACAATCGAGAACATTAGGCGAATTTGACGCCGCCGCCCCGCCGGGGTCGGGTAGCTGGCCGATTTAGCCCTCAATTAGTTCTCAATTAGCTCTTGGCGCGTTGCCCGGCCTGATATAGTGCCGCCAACACTTCGGGGACCGTTCGTGCGCGTTCAGCACCGCCATGTCATCTACATCCAGGGATACGATCCGCGCGGGCTGGCGCAGTATTATCGCATGTTCCGGACCGAACTGCGGAAGTTTGGCCGGCTTTATCAGCTTTCCGCCACCATGGGCCGCCCGCAGGCGGCGCCCGACGGCGAGATCGCTTCCTGGACCATCGAGACCAAGGCCGGCGACTGGCAGACCCGCACCAGTTACGATTTCCTGCGCTTTGAGGATTTCATCCAGCGCGACCTCGCCGCGCCGATCTGGCGCACGGTGCTCCAGGCGGTCTGGATCTATTGGCGGCTGGTGTTCGCCGGCACCATCGCGCGGTTCTGGCGGGCGAACTGGCGCTTCGCGACCTTCATCACCTATCCGCATTTCCTGCTGCTGCTGGAGGCGGTATGCGCGGCCGGCCTCGCCTACGGGTTCGGAAAGGGGCTGGATGCGCTCGGCATCCCCGAGCTGTTGAGTACCGCTGCCGCCGTCGCGCTGTTCGTAGCGCTGCTCGGCACCGTGCTGAAATACACCGAAAACCAGACCTATCTGCTCTACGTGCTGTCGGACACGATCTGGACCTGGGAGTTTTCGCACCGCGCGCGCCCCGAATGGGACCAGCGCCTCGACCGCTTCGCGCAACACCTCGTCAACATCGCGCGCGCGAGTGTCGCCGAGGAAATCGTCATCGTCGGCCACAGCTCGGGCTCGTTTCTCGGCACCGAGATGCTGGCCCGCGCGCTCAAGC
>JBBQNG010000464.1:0-2194 GCA_038329645.1 Burkholderiales bacterium | reverse complement strand
ACCCTGGATCGCCGCCTTCATCGGCCATGTGCTGAGAGGCGGGGCGGAAACCGATCCCGACTCCGCGTTCCACGTCGCCGATTCCCTGTTCCTGGAGTCGCGCCACCTGGATCCCGAGGTCGCCGCCGACTCGGCGTTCGGTGGTCTGGGCGCTCACGACCCGGCGGGCGGCTCGTCGGATCTCGCCGTGCATTGTCCCGATGCCGCTAAACCCGAGTGATCTGGTGCCGGCGAGAAGAGTCGAACTCCCGACCTTCGCATTACGAATGCGGATGTAATAGTGTTTGCCCGTATTCGCCCGCGTTGATAACTGACGCTGATACCTATGTGCAGCAAGGCTTTGCGGGAAGTTCGTGTAGAGCCTCGTTGATTGGTTTTCGGCAATTGGTCTTACATGGCGCCTTACATGGGACGTCATGTAAGGCGCGGAGGCAACGTGCCCAAGGTCAATTTTTCGGCGGCCCGCATCGCTCGCTTCAGGTGCGCTGAAGGGAAGCCGCAGGCGTTTCTGTGGGACGCTACGGCGCCCGGCTTGGGACTGCGTGTCACCGCGAACGGCGCGCGCGCCTATGTGTTCCAAGGCGAATTTGAAGGGCGCACGCTGCGCATGACCATCGGCGGCCTCAACTCGTGGGGCATCGGTGACGCGCAGGAAAGGGCCAAGCAACTTCAGCGACAGATTGACGATGGCCGCGACCCCCGCGAGGTGAAGGCTGAGGCCACTGCTGCCGATGTTGCCAAGCGCCGCGCTGACAGCGCCGGCGTGCTGACCGTGGCGGATGTGTGGCCGCGCTACATGGCCGAAGGCAAACCGCGCAAGAAGGACGCATGGAAGCCGCGCTACCTGTCTGACTTGCACAAAGCTGCGTCGCTGGGTGGCGAGCCAAAGAAGCGGGGTAAAGGCAAGACGCTACCGGGCCACCTGGCACCGCTCATGCCGCTGGCGCTGGCAACAATCGACCAAGACACCATCCGCGATTGGTACGCGAGCGAAAAGAAGCGCGCACCTGTTCAGGCTGCCCGTTCGGTGGCGATGTTCTCCGGGTTTCTGTCGTGGTGCTCTACCCGCAAGGAATACCGAGGGCTGGTCGACCGCGACTGCGCGCGTGCGAGCGAGCTGGGCGACGTGCTGCCCGCTACGAAACGCCGAACCGATGCAATCGAACTCGACCAATTGCCGGCGTGGTTCAAGGGCACAGACAAACTGCGCAGCCGCACCGCTGCCGCGTACCTTCAAGCCTTGGTGTTGACCGGCGCACGCCGCGAGGAAATGGCCGGGCTGCACTGGGCAGATGTGGACTTTCGGTGGCGGAAGTTGACCATCGCGGACAAGGTGGCGGCGACGCGCGTTATTCCGCTCACTCCCTACTTGGCGTCGCTGTTGGGCTCGCTGCCGCGCGTCACTGGGGGCAAGGAATCGAGCCCGTTCGTGTTCGCCAGCACGATGAGCAAATCCGGCCGCATCGCAGAGCCCCGAGCACCGCACGCCGACGTTCTGGCCGACGCTGGCATTCCGCACGTATCGATTCATGGGCTTCGCCGAACGTTCGCCCTGTTGGGTGAAGCCGCAGGGGCCCCCGCTGGAGCGATTGCGCAAGTGATGGGGCATCGGCCTAGCGCGATTGCCGAGGGCTACAAACCGCGCTCGATTGACGCGCTGCGACCGTATCTGGCGCAAGTGGAGGCGTTCATTCTCGAAAAGGCGGGGATTGACTTCGACCCGGCAAATGCCGCGCCGGGTGGTCTGCGCGTGGTGGCGAGCACCGCATAAACTCGATTGCTCCAGCTAGGCCGTCAGGCCGAAGGCACGGCCCCCGACGTGCCGCGCTGGGGTTCTTATCAATCGGGGTGCATCGGGGGATGCAGTGTTTGAGATCGTCTTGCCGGCCGGCACCGATGAAGTGACCGTCGCCGATATTCCTGGTCTCCTGGCGCTCGCCATTCATCCGCGCAAGCTCTCTGGTCGGGTCGTGTCATATCTGGCGAAGCAAGCTGCGCCCGATGGTGTCGCGTATCCGCTGGCGCCTGAGGACGAAGCTGCCCTAACCAAGATTTGGCCAGCGCTGACGTTGCCCAAGGCGGGCCTTCCGGAGGCCCAGTGGAAGCATTACGCCGAGACCTTTGACGCCTCTCTTGAAAGGCCCGAGTGGGCGCTTGTTCCGGTATGGCTCAACGAGGAGTCGAATGCCGATAT
>JBBQNG010000463.1:0-2211 GCA_038329645.1 Burkholderiales bacterium | reverse complement strand
GATCTGTCAAAGCTGCTTCGAGGCCAGTTCAAGCTGGTCTCAGTGGAAAAGCTGATGCTGACGCTGACTGCCCTCGATCAGGACGTGGAAATCACGGTCAGGCCGCATCGCAAACGCGGCGAGGCCGGTCGGATCACTTTTGTTCCGACAGCCTGAATGGGACCGTTCCAGCGGATCCGCGCAAGGCAAGGCCCGATGACAGGCTCTGGCGTCCACCGCCACGCAAATGGGATGGCGGAATACCCTGGGCAAATTCGCCCTACGTACTACCTCATGGTGAGCAGCGCGTCTTCGCGCGTCTAGAACCATGTGACCCGCGGCCCATCCTTCGAGACGCCGCTTCGCGGCTCCTCAGGATGAGGTCACAAACACGTCACCCGCTCCGCCGCGAGATAGCCGAACAACAGGCCAAGCCCGAACAGCAGCACCAGTCCGGCGGCACCGAATTCGATGCCGCGCATGATGAGCGCGCCGCCGCCTTCGCGGCCACTGCTGAGGCGCTGGGCGAGGCCTCTGGCCGATACCGCGATCACGGCGATGGTCGCGACCGTGATCGCGGTGCCGAGGCCCATCACGAAGGTCGCGGCGATGCCGGCCCAGAACAAGCCCTGCGCCAGCGCGAACACCAGAACCAGGATCGCGCCCGAACAGGGCCGCAGGCCCACGGCGAAGATCGCGCCCAAGCCGCGCTGCCAGCCGCCGGGACCGGCGAGTTGATCCGGCGTCGGGCCGTGCGAATGGCCGCAATGCTCGTCATGCACATGGTCGTGGTGATGATCGTGATCATGATGATGGTCGTGACCATGATCATGATGGGCCACGGCCATCGCCGGCTTCGCCTGTAGCGCGCTCATAAAACCCGCGCCCTTGGTCCAGACCAGCCTGAAACCGAAGGCTGCGATCAGGGCGTAGCTTGCGATCTCGATCGCTTTCTCGGCCCCGCACATCGTCTTGGCGGTGGCGTTGAGCAGCCACGCGCAGATGCCGACGACCACCACCGCGACCAGCGCTTGGAGCATCGCCGAGGCAAACGCGAGAGCGATGCCGCGCCGCGCGGTCTCCTGATTGGCGACCAGATAGGAGGAGATCACCGCCTTGCCGTGGCCGGGGCCGGCGGCGTGGAAAATCCCATAGGCGAACGATATCGCCAGCAGCGTCCAGACCGCCGAGCCGTCGGACTTGGCGGCGCGGATGGTCGCCGACATCTCCTTGTAGAATTCCGACTGCTTGGCCAAGAGCCAGCCAATGAGGCCGCCAACCTGCGGCTCCGGTGCCGCCGGCCGCGGACCGCCGAACGGATTCTGCGCCGCAAGCACATGCAGCGCGCCGTCGAGCGCGAGAATGGCAATCAGAACCGCGGCCACCGTCGCGAGGCCGCGCGATAAATGTGTGGGTGACCTCACGGGCATTCCACCGTGATCTTGTTGGCGAACATCGCGCCGTAATTCGAGTTGTCGCCGTTGGCGAAATTCTGCTCGTTGAGTCGCGCGGCGTTGGCGGTGCCGTCATTCGGGCGCTGGAATTGCATCTGGCAGGTAGCCGGCGCCCCGACCAGCTTGATCGGATCCTTTTCGGCGAACGTGAAGTCGATGAAGTAGGAGGGATCGAACACTTCCAGCGCGAGCAGCCGCGCCTTGAACGGCGTCTTGGTTGGCAGCGTAAAATGCAGCGTCAGCGCGCTGTCCTTGTATTCGAGGAAATAATCCACCGGCTCCAGGAACTTCTCCTTCTTACCGTCGGCCTTGGCGAAGGTGAAGAAGCCGAACTCCTTCAGCGACTCCACGTTGGTCTGGGCCAGCGAGCTAAGTTCCTCGCGGCTGTAGGCGCCCTTGGTCTTGGCCTCGATGCCCTGGAGCGCGTAGGTCGAGAACATGTCGTCAAAAGTCCAGGCGTGGCGCACGCCCGTGACTGAACCGTCGGGCGCGTAGATCAATTCACTTTTGGCGGTGATCCAGACATGCGGATGGGCCTGTGCGGACGATGTGCCGAGCGACAATGCGACGATCAAAGCCAACAAGCCGAACAGCAAACGCAATACGTCGTCCCCGCGAACGCGGGGACCCATACGCCGTGCTGTCTCGTTTTGGCAATGTGGCAGAAGCTTTCCTTTACAGCGAACATCGGAGGTTATGGGTCCCCGCGTTCGCGGGGACGACGAGGAGACGGCGCCGGCCAATCAGGCCGCCTCGGGCGTTTCGAGCAGGCCCCGCC
>JBBQNG010000462.1:0-2212 GCA_038329645.1 Burkholderiales bacterium | reverse complement strand
AGTGAACGACATGGACAGCTTCCGGATCGAGTGCTTCGATATCAGCCACACCGCCGGCGAGTCGACCCAGGCGTCCTGCGTGGTGTTCGAGGGCCACAAGATGCAAAGCGCGCAGTACCGTCGCTACAACATCGAAGGCATCACCGGCGGCGACGACTACGCCGCCATGCGCCAGGTGCTCACGCGCCGCTATGCGAAGCTTGCCGAGGCGGCGAGCCGCGGCGAAGCGCGGCTGCCTGAACTTGTGTTGGTGGATGGCGGTCGCGGCCAGGTCAGCATGGCACGCGAGGTGTTCGAAGAGCTCGGGATCGACCTGGGACGGATCGTCGGCGTCGAGAAAGGGGAGGGCCGCAAGGTCGGCCTCGAAGAGCTGGTCTTCGCCGACGGCCGGCCCAAGGTCTACCTGGGCAAGGAGTCCGCGGCGCTGATGCTCGTGGCGCAGATCCGCGACGAAGCGCACCGCTTTGCGATCACCGGGATGCGCGCCCGGCGTGCCAGCGTGCGCACCGGCAGCAGCAAACTGGAAGAAATTGCCGGTATCGGACCGAAGAAACGTGCGAAGCTGCTGCAGCGATTCGGCGGCGTGCGCGGTGTCGGCAATGCCAGCGTCGAAGACCTGTTGAGCGTGGACGGCATCTCCAAAGACCTGGCCGAGGAAATCTACCGTGTCCTCCATTGAAAAAAGCTTGCGCGTCGGCGTCGTTGGCATCGGACTGATGACGGGTTGCTCCACCACGGCGCCCCCGACCGCGTCCCCGACACCAGACACCCGTCCGCGGTCGGCGCCTGCGGTCCCTGCCGTCGGGGAAACCGCTGCGATGGCCACGCACTCGACCGTGCCGCTCGGACCGCCCGGTCCCGTGCACAGTTGGGCCGAAGTTCGGCTGCAGGCCGCGCATCGCCTGATGGCATCCAACCCACGAGGCACTTACGCGGGCGACGTCGTCGAACCGCTGCTCGCGATCCCGGTGCTGGAGATCGAATTGAACGGCAACGGGAGCATTCGTGCCATCGTCGTGCTGCGCCATCCGCAGGAGGCCCGGGACACTTCGAAGCTCGCGGAGGAGGTGGTGCGCCGGGCAGCGCCATTCGGCGATGTCTCGCACCTTCCCAAGCCGTGGCGATTCACCGAGACCTTCCTGTTCAACGATCAACGCAAGTTCAAGCCCCGCACGCTGGATCAATGAGCGCCGGCTGCGCGAGCGGCACCATGGCAGACCTCGCACCAAAAGGGGCTGCGAGTTCGGGTCACAATCAACGCATGTTTTTCAATCTGCCGACCCTGCTGACCTGGGCACGCATCGTCGCGATTCCGCTGATCGTGGGGGTGTTTCACCTTCCGCTCCTCGAGGCCGATCGCAATCTGTTCGCGACGGTGCTTTTCATCGTCGTGGCCCTCACCGACTGGGCCGACGGCTACCTGGCGCGGCGTCTGAACATGACGTCATCGTTCGGTGCCTTCCTCGACCCGGTGGCTGACAAATTTCTCGTCTGCGCCGCGCTGCTGGTGCTGGTGGAATTGGCGCGCGTCCAGAGCCTGGTGGCACTGATCATCATCGGCCGCGAAATCGCGATCTCGGCATTGCGCGAGTGGATGGCCCAGATCGGCGCCTCGCGAAGCGTGGCGGTGCACATGCTCGGCAAGGTCAAGACCGTGGTGCAGATGGTCGCGATCCCGTTCCTGCTTTTTCACGGCACGCTGTTCGGCCGCATCGATACGCAGGCATGGGGCACCTGGCTCCTCTACGGGTCGGCGGTGCTGACGATCTGGTCGATGGTTTATTACCTCCAGAAGGCGCTCCCCGAGATTCGCGCGAAAGTCCGGTAGTGGCCAGTCGAATCCAGACACGCGTCGAAGGCTGCACGGGTCGGTCGGTCGCGCCCGCACGCCGACGCATCGGAGCGGCTCGTTGAAACGCGACCCGGATCTCGGCGCGGTGGTGGCGCGGCCGCGGAGTCACTGGGTGCGCGCGACGCCCTGGGTGTTCGTGCTGCTGTGGAGCACCGGCTTCGTGGTTGCGCGGCTGGGCATGCCGCGTTCCCCGCCCCTGACCTTCTTGTCGCTGCGCTATGCGTTCTCGCTGGTCTGCTTCGGTGCATGGATGGCGTTCGCGCGCCCTGCATGGCCGGCCGACAGGCGCCAGTGGATGCACCTCGTGGTCCTTGGGTCCTTGATCCAGGCGGGCTACCTGGGCGGTGTGTGGGCGGCGGT
>JBBQNG010000461.1:0-2214 GCA_038329645.1 Burkholderiales bacterium | reverse complement strand
GGCCGTGAGCAGCTGGACGCCGACCCCCTGCCACAACCTGCGTACTCGGTGCATGGTCGCCAGGCATGCGCCGCCCGCAAGAAAGGCGAGCGCCGTCGGTGGCGACATCCGCCCAGGATGCCGGACCGCGGCGAACCAGGCGTGCAGCGCAGGCCAATCGATACCCGGCTCCAATCCGGAGGCGTGCTCGGCAAGGACTATCACGGCGATTGCGGCGATGGCGCAGCCCAGCACGGCCTGCGCGCGGTCGCGCTCCTGCGGCGCAAGGCCTTCGCACGCCAGTGCAAGTCCGGACAGGGCGAGGCACAGCGCGGTGTTGAACACCATCGTTGCGCCCGGAAGCGCCCCGACGATGGCTGGCTCGCGCAGCAGCCAGCCGGCGGCGATGCCGGTCGCAGGTAGAAGGAGAGCCAGGCCGATCAGGCTGGCGGGAGGAAACGTTCTCATGCGTGCGCCTTCAGGGCATTATGCGCTTGCGAGGACCGGCAGATCAGGGCGGGCGGGCGCAAAGGGGGCGGCAGTGGGGAAATGTACCGGTACCGATACAAAAAGCGGCGGAGAATGGCTACTGGAGCGGTTCTTCGTAAACAAATCTTCAACATTTACGGCCGTCGCCTGCTTGCGGGTCGCGTTTGCCGCGATATTTTTGGCCGCGGCCGGCGCCCTCCACGCGCAGCCCGACCCCGCCGAAACCCGCCGCCTGCACGACCACTTCGACGCCGAGTGGGAATGGAGCATGCGGACGTTTCCCGAATGGGCCACCGAGGTCGGCGACCATCGCTACGGCGACCGCCTGAACGACCGGTCGATCGAATCCGACGCGGATGAGTTCAGGCACGCACGCGAAGAGCTCCGCCAGCTGGAGGCCATCGACCGCGCCAAGCTCCCGCCGGCCGACCGCGTGTCCTACGAGATCGCGCTGCGCGGCGTGATGCTATGGCTCGAGCGCGAGGCGCATGCCGGGCTGCGCACGCAGGCCGTCAGCGCGATGGGCGGCGTGCACACGGGGTTTGCCGAGCTCATGCGCAAAAGCCCCGCGGTGACCGAGGCCGACCTGCGCGCGATTCTCGCGCGGATGGTGGCCTTCCCGGGCAATGTCGACCAGGTGATCGGGCGCCTTCGCGAAGGCATGCGCCTGGGGTGGGTGACGATCCGCTCGTCGATGGTGCGGGTGCCGGCGCAGATCGACGGCCAGCTGGCCGTGGACCCGGCAAAGAGCCCGCTGTACGAGCCTTTCACCCGCATGGGCCGCGACTTGCCCGGGGCCACCCAGGCCCAACTCGCCCTCGAAGGCCGGCGGGCCCTCGAAGTGCAGGTGTACCCCGCCTTGCAGAAGTTGCGCCGCTTCATCGTGGAAGAGTACCTGCCGCGCGCGCCGGAGGACGGTGCGATGAGCACGTATCCCGGCGGTCCGGCGGCTTACGAGCACCTCGTGCGCGCCCGCACGACGACGGACCTCGATCCCCGCGCCATCCACGCGATCGGACAGCGCGAGATCGCGCGCCTGCGCTCTGAGATGGAAGCGCAAATGAAACCTGCGGGCTTCACGGGCACCTTCGCCGAGTTCATCGTGTTCCTCAATACCGATCCGCGCTTCTTCCATCCCAACGCCGAGGCGCTCCTCGCGCGCTACCGCGACATCGCCAAGCGCGTCGACCCTGAGCTGCCCAAGCTGTTTGCCGAGCTGCCGCGCGCGCCTTACGGCGTGCGTGCGATACCCGCGCACCAGGGCGCCGGAATGGTGGAAAACTACGACGGTCCCGGGCTCGACGGCTCGCGGCCCGGGTGGTTCAACGCCAACACCGTGGCCCTGGACCGGCGTCCGATCTGGGGCATGGAGACGCTGTTCGCCCACGAGGCGGTGCCGGGCCACCACTTGCAGATCGCGCGCGCGGTCGAGCTCAAGGACCGGCCGAAATTCCGCCGCGCGTCGTTCTATGTGGCCTATGTCGAGGGCTGGGCGTTGTATGCGGAAACGCTTGGCGACCAGCTTGGCCTGTACAAGGACCCCTACAGCCGCTTCGGCCATTTGCAGGGCCAGGCCTGGCGCGCCGCGCGGCTGGTGGTAGACACGGGAATCCACGCGCTCGGCTGGACACGCACGCAGGCGATCGACTGGATGGCCGAGCGGACCGGAATGGCGCGGGGCACGGTCGAAGCCGAGGTCGACCGCTACTACGCGTTGCCGGCGCAGGCGCTGGGCTACATGATCGG
>JBBQNG010000460.1:0-2224 GCA_038329645.1 Burkholderiales bacterium | reverse complement strand
AGATCGGCAACCTGCCGGGCAACCTGCTCTATCCCGAAACGCTCGCGGCCCACGCCGTCAAGATCGCGCGCAGCGCCCAGCTTCAGTGCAGTATCTTCGATGAAAAGCGGTTGCGCGCCGGCACATTCGGCGGCCTGCTCGCGGTGGGGAAGGGGAGTGAGCGCGGGCCGCGTTTCATCATCCTCGAGCATCGCGGCGGCGCGAAGTCGCAGGCGCCGATCGCGCTCGTCGGCAAGGCGATCACGTTCGACACCGGCGGCATTTCCATCAAGCCCGCGGCGAATATGGAAGACATGATCTTCGACAAATGCGGCGGCATGGCCGTGCTCGGTGCGATGACCGCGATTGCCCGGCTCGGCGTGAAGCGCAACGTCGTCGGCCTCATCGCCAGCGCGGAGAACATGCCCGGCGGCAACGCCTACCGTCCTGGTGACGTCGTCACGACTTACGACGGCAAACACATCGAGATCATCAACACCGACGCGGAAGGCCGCGTGGTCCTCGCCGATGCCATCGCCTATGCGCGCCGCGACTGTCGCGCCGCCGCGATCGTCGATCTCGCGACGCTCACCGGCGCCTGCGTGGTCGCGCTCGGCGAGTACGCCGCTGGCCTTTTCACGAGCGACGATCCTTTGCGCGACCGCCTTCTCGCCGCTTCGGAGACCACCGGCGAACGCCTCTGGCCGCTCCCGCTCTTCCCTGAGCACGAAGACCAAATCAAAAGCGACGTGGCCTTGATCAAAAACGCCGCGGGCCGTTTCGGCGGGGCCAGCACCGCCGCCGCATTCTTGAAAGCCTTCGCCGAAGACACGCCGTGGGCGCACCTCGACATCGCCCCCGTCGCGCACACTGGCAAAGATCGCGCCGACCTCGCCCGCGGCGCCACCGGCTTCGGCGTGCGCACCCTGGTCGAACTGATCGAGCGGTGGAAGTGATCAGCGTTGCTTGAGGCAGCGCAGAAACTCCGCCGCGGCGCGATTCGGGGGGCGCTGCGTCGGCCACATGGCTGCGATCGTGCGGGTGGGCCGTGGTCGGTCGAGCCGGCGATAGATCGGACCCGGGTCGCGTCCCTCGTGGCAGGCCATCGCAGGGACCAGCGAGATCCCGAGTCCGGCGTGTACGAGGGCTTGAACCGTCTCGATCTGCGCGCTGCGGCAGGTCACCTTCGGACTGATCTCGCGCCGTGTGCAAAAGCTCAGCACCTGGTCGCCGAGGCAGTGGCCTTCCTTCATCAGGATGAAGCGTTCGGTCTCGAGGTCGATCGCGCGCAGGGTGCGCCGGGTGGCGAAGGGATGGCCGGGCGGCAGGGCGACGAGGAGATCCTCGGTGAAAAGCGTCTGGGTTGCGAAAGCCGGATCGTCGATCGGCAGGCTGAGCACGGCCAGGTCCACCTCGCATGCGGCGGCGAGCTTGAGCAGGCGCGCGGTGGTATCCTCGTGGACGACAACCTCGATGCCGGGAAATTCCGTGCTGAATCGAGCGATGATCGACGGCAGGAAATACGGCGCGATGGTCGGCAGGACGCCGACGTTAAGTTTTCCGCGAGCGAGGGCGTGGGCATCGCGCATTTCCCGGTGGGCGGATTCTGCCTCGTCGAGAATGCGCGCCGCGCGTGGCAGGAAGAGCTCGCCGGCGGCGGTCAGCTTCACGCCGCTCTTGAGCCGGTCGAAGAGGCGCTCGCCGAGTTCGTGTTCGAGCTTCTGGATCTGCTGGCTGAGCGAGGGCTGGGCGACGCGGCACTGCTCGGCGGCGCGGGAAAAATTGCCGGTGCGGGCCACGGCAACGGTGTAGCGAAGCTGGTGCATTTCCATAGGCAAACGCTATGGTGCCGGTAGGGAGGAAGTATTTCAACAATGAGCGCCTTCGTCGATATAGGGAAATTATAGGACCACGCGGGCGTGGTCCGTTGCCGTCAGCCCAATCCCCCAATCCATGTCCGAACGACTTTCCGCTTCTCTCGCCACTCCGGTCGGCAATCCTGAGCCGACGCTCAGAAAATAGATTTCGTCCCCCGACGCGCCGCAAGGCGAGTGGGCGGCAGTCTGCGATTGTATTCGCAGCACTGCCGCCCGCTTCATTTTCGGGGACGGTGAGTTGCTTGCGCGTGGACTGCCCGTCTGCCTATCTTCGCGCCCCTTATGCTAACCCTTGAAAAATTTTCCCTCGGCGTCGGCGACCGCTTTGCCCATCAAGCCAAGGCGCAGCTCCGCGCCTGCCAGCTCCT
>JBBQNG010000459.1:0-2239 GCA_038329645.1 Burkholderiales bacterium | reverse complement strand
CGCACATCCATCACGGGTGGCAACCAAAGGCTCCGTCGCGTTCCCCGTCCGGCAACGGCTATTCATACAGATCTGCATCGCAGGGGAACGCGTGCGCCCTACATTGACTGCACTTGACAAATGAAGCCATATCAACGTTTGTGATGAGCGGCGAGCCAAAGGGCGCGAAGCGGCCCTTGACACGTCCGCTCGATGGAAGGGTTAGGAGACTGCCGCGCTAGACGAATGTGCACCTATGGCTTGGCACGCCGAGCGGTCATTTCGGAGATGCAATTGTTTAGGCGCCGAACAACCTCGCGGGGCGCAGCGGGTAGCTTAGCCGTCTCGTCCAGGGGCGAGGCCACGAAGGTAAGACCTAGCGTGAAGCCAGAGTTCGCTGCGGCCATTAAGCGCGCAACACCATTAATGTCCGGCTTCGCGAAGAACGCCGAAAACGACCCCGGCTCCCTCGGTAGTAACGGGCTGAACGATTTAGTCGTATCGCTCGAAGCGTCAATCCAAGCAAATGACACAGATTGAGGTTGATTGTTCAGAGTGGCGCCCACCTTCAGAGTTGAGCCCGCGCCCGAAGGGTCAATGGCGAAGTAGTTAAGCGTGCCGGTCGCCGCTAAGACCTGTTGGTCTGCATTTAGCCAACCAGCGAGGAACGACAGTCCGCACCCGAAGGCCTGACCGCGCTGGGAGTACACCTCAACGTCAAACTGGGCCTGGACGGCATTGGGTCCGGCCGCCAGGGCTGGTCCCATGCCGGCGACGAGCAAGCTCAGTGCAAGGGAAATGAGGGCCATCCATGTGCGAATCACTTGCAAGGAACTCCGTGCCATTTAGTCTCCTAGCGGGATGTAGCGGGATAATCGATGACATGGCTCGTCCAGTCTATAGGTCAAAGTGGACGGAGCCAACCACGAAGCTGACGCCCGCGAGGATGCGGCCAAGCTAGGCGAAACTGTCGCCCGCATGGGGTGAAAGTGGACGGAGCGAAGCTGGGTGAAAGTAGACACCGCACTCAACGCTCGCGGGTGCCCTTCAGCCTCCGCCTAGCGACATCGGGTGCTTCGGTTCGCTCGGTACGTCTTCGGGGACATGCTCGGGGCCAGGGCGTTTCAGTGCGGTCAGAGTCCCGCAGGCGCTGGCAGGTGATAGAACCTCACGTGCCAGGCGCGTGATCTCTACGCAAAGCCGGCCGCGACTCTGCTGGAACGACGCCAGCACTCGGCGAGACGCATCACGACCTTCGGGCTGTCGCCGAGGCCGGTGGCATCGAGCAACGTGGCTAGGCGAGGATCTCGGGCGACCAGGCGCTGGGCGGCCGCAAGCACCTGGGTGCGTCGGGACCGTAGGCGTTGGCGAGCTGGCGGCCGGCGTCCGCGCGCATCTGCGCTAGGCGCTGACGTCGAACTCACCCGCGAGCTGCGCTGGCGTGAGCCCGGCATGAATCGGCAGTCTGTGCAGGTCAATATGCATTGCCGTCTTGCACAAAGACTCGGTGGAGGTGAGACTACATCTCTGGCGGCTGGGGGAGTGGATGCGCGCAATCTTCATCAGCTACCGAAGGGCTGATAGCGAAGGGCAGGCCAGAGCGCTGCTGAAGGACCTGATTGCTCGATTCGGCAAAGAAGCCGTTTTCATTGACGTCACAGGGTTGGCCAAAGGGCTGGACTTCCGGCGTGTCCTAGAAGACCGTCTCGCGACGTCTGGCGTCTTGCTTGCAATCATCGGCAAAGATTGGCTGGACATAAAGGACGAGGACGGCGCAACGCGCCTCGATAGTCCCAAGGACTTTGTTCGCCTTGAGATCGCAGCAGCGCTCAAGCGCAACATCCCTGTGATCCCGGTACTAGTGCGAGGCGCTCGCATGCCACGGGCGGAGGCCTTGCCCGAGGATCTCAAGGATTTGGTCTTCCGTGATGGCGTTGAGCTGACGCACGCACGCTGGGACTCCGATGTGGAAGACCTCATGCGAGCGCTGACGCCGTACGTCGATGCAGCCAAGCTCGGCATTTGGTCGCGGCCGTGGGGCGCCCCTGCTGGCATCCTCGTGCTGGCTTTGTTGTGCGCCGCCGGCTACTTCGGCTACGGCAGGTTCGAAGAGAACAGCGCGCGCAAGGCAACCGAGGACGCGGAGGCCAAGGTCAAACAAATCCAAGACGAAAAGGCCGCTGCCGAAGAAGCTGCCCACCTCAAAGGAACGGTGGACGCGCAGGCACGCCGCCGGAAGACAGAGGCCGACGAAGAGGTG
>JBBQNG010000458.1:0-2247 GCA_038329645.1 Burkholderiales bacterium | reverse complement strand
GATCCGCCTCGAATCCGCGCAGCCCGGCGCGATGATCCTGATCGGTGACGTAAACGCCGGCGGCGCGCAACTGCACGCCATAGCCTCCACTGGTGAAGGACGCGGGATTGGGCGCCCCATCGGGCATCTGCTCGTCGTCGGCACGAGGCCGCCGCGACTGGAGGCCGAACATGTCCAGATAGACACCGACGCGGTAGAAGAGCGAGTCCACCTCCACCCCAGGGTCCCCATTGGTCGTCACCCGGTCGTAGGTGACGCTCGGGGCGAGCGCAAATTGTGCCCAGCCAAACTGGCGGGTTGGCCGCCGACTCCAGGTGAAGGGCCAGATCAATGCGCCATGCGCACTCCACGTGTCGCTATCGGCGATGCCATCGCGGGTGAAGGAAAAGGTGGCTCCCTCCAGGTCTCCGAGTGCCCGTTCCTTGGCGTCGAGCTGGCTGGGGTCTTCCTCGTAGAGCACATCGCGCCAGTCGCGGCGGATGTGGAGCGAGCGTGGACCCTGCCGCGCCTCGAACGCCGCGCGGCGCGACCGCTGCGTCGCGATCGTCAAATCCCGGCTCTCCTCCTGCTCCTCCTTTGTCGGTTTTTCGATCTTGGGGAACTTTTCGACATTCTCCACCTGGTCGGGGCGATACCACTTCCACTTCCCCACCCGCGAATCCAGGATCTTCATGAGCCCTTCATTGCCCGGATCGATCTTCGCGAGCGCCGCGTATCGGTCGATGACGAGTTGCCGGTCATACATTCCCGGCGGGGTGGGCCCATTCTGCGCCTCGGGTTTGAGGATTTCGGCGTCGCTGGCGATGAAATCGCCGTCCCGGGCGATGATCACATCGGACACCTTGTAGGGCCCTGCGTCCCCGGCGACCTTGCGCAGTCGCTTGAAGCCATCCCCCTTGCTGGGGTCGTGCGCGAAGTCGGTATCCAGCAGGCTTTTGGCCTCCGCTCGCGTCATCGAGACCTGTTCGGGCGGCAGCGCCAGGCCGGTGGCGCAGCAGAAGGCGAGGACCGTGGCCGCGGCGAGGCGGAGAGGAATGGTTCGTTTCATCGAGAATCGCACCTCCCCTTCAGGCTGAGAGCACGGCGGCGACGATGGAGTTCTCCGTATCCGACCCAGTGAGGATCACGCCCTTGTGGAAGGCGTCATTGACACAGGCCTCTACCGCGCCGGGATCCGCGCCGATGGCGTCCAGCGACTTATTGGGCCCGAAAGCGACTCCGCCCGCCTCATTCTTGATGCATTGCCGTACGACAGGCCGGATCTCGTCGACAAGGGCCGCGGGAGCAGCGAGCGAGCGCAGGGTGCTGCTGGCCACGGCACGGCCCGGTACGCTGACGGTGATGCGGGTGCCGCCGGTATTAATGTTGATCACCGCGGCGCCGTCGCCGCCGCCATCGCTGGCGGAACTGGCAGCAGAGCCCGGAGGCGCGGGGGGCTGAGGCGAAGCCGCTGGCGGGTAGACCTTGGCGGCAAAGGCATAGTCCTGCGTGTCGATATCCGTCCCGCCGATGATCGGCTTGCCGCTCTTGGTAATCTCGCCCGGAATTTCGTAGCACATGATGGAGCGCTGATCGGCGCGCAGCGTGCCCATGATCGAACTCTTCTCCAGCGGCGTAAGAACCTGCGCGCGGACTTCATCGGCCGACCACCCCTGCGTATCGCCGAAGAATTTGATCGCCTTGTCCACATCGATCTTGTCCACGAGCGCCTTGCGCATGTGCTCGTGGGGAAACCCCAGCGTGTGCCCGGTCTCATGCCTCACGACGCGGTGAAATTCGCTCTCCAGCGTACTCATGGAGAAAGCCTCGAGGTTCATCGTGGGCTGATCGTGCTCGATGCTGCGAATGTCCGTTCCGAGGTAGGACCAGTAACCCCCGTCCGCACCCCCCTCGAAAGCGATGCGAACGTCACCGGTGCCTTGAGTCTCAAAGAATTGAACGTTCGCCCGCGCGCCGCCCGGTTTCGGCGCGACCGCCCAGGCATTCATGTGGCTGAGAATCCGGCTGCGCAGGGCCGTTGACGTTTGGGTCAGAAAAGAAACCGAAAGTTTAACTCCCTGGGACCCCCAGTATTTCGAGGTCATCAAGGCGATGTGCAGCGGCGTTGGGGCGTACCCCTTGATCTGCCCGGCGAGCCGTCGCAGCGGGGCGTTGTTTTGCGGATTGATCTCGCATGCGTCGTGCGCGGCGGCGACCTGGAGGTGCGCGGCCAACCGCTTCGGAATGCAGGTCAGGACGGGTGTAACC
>JBBQNG010000457.1:0-2340 GCA_038329645.1 Burkholderiales bacterium | reverse complement strand
GCTGCCGAGCTGCCCAAGCCCCCGGTCGCCGAGCTGCCGAAGGCCGCGGAGCCCAGGCCGGCTGAGAAGAAGGCGCCGCCCGCGGCAAAGGCTGTCGAGAAAAAACCCGCGCCTGCCGCGGCGCCCGCGAGCGGCGAGCAGTTCATGGTCCAGGTCGGCGCTTTCGCCAGCGCCGAAAAGGTGAAGGAGATCGCCGACCAGCTCAAAGAAGCGCGGATCGCCTACTACACCGAGTCGGTGGCCACGGCCAAGGGATCGGTCACCCGGGTGAGGCTGGGGCCGTTCGCGTCGAAGGAAGCAGCCCAAAAAGCGAGCGAGCGCGCCAAGGCGCTCGGACTTAATCCGGCCAATCCCGTAGTTACCAGCCAATCGTCGGCCAACCCTGCGAAATGACCTGGCTGGACTACGGCGTGATCGCCGTCCTTGTCGTGTCGATGATCTGGAGCGCGCTGCGCGGCGTGGTGCGCGAGATAGTGTCCCTGGGGGGCTGGATCATCGCTTTCCTGGCGGCGAACCTTTTTGCGGGGCCGCTGGCCGCCCGGTTGCCGCAGGCCATCCCGGGCGAAACGTTGCGGACCCTCGCGGCGTTCCTTGCTATTTTCATTCTCGCCCTCATCTGCTCGGCTCTGGTCGGCATGCTGATGGCCAGGCTGGTCAGCGCAGTGGGCCTGGGGCCCATCGACAAGGGACTCGGCGCACTTTTCGGGATCGCGCGCGGCGCGCTGCTGGTCCTGGTGGCGGTGCTGGCCGCGGGGCTCACCAGCGCGCCGCGGCAGGCCTGGTGGAAGGAATCCATGAGCGGCGAGCCGCTCAAACAGACGGCCCTGGCGCTGAAACCCTGGCTCCCGGACTCGTTCGCGCAGCGCCTGCGCTATGATTGACCCTTAGCCGCGTCGGAGCACTTCAATGTGTGGAATCCTCGGCATCGTCGCCCGATCCCCGGTCAACCAGCTGCTCTATGACGGGCTGCTGCTGCTCCAGCACCGCGGCCAGGACGCGGCCGGCATAGTCACCAGCGAGCACAAGACCTTTCACATGCAGAAAGGCAACGGCCAGGTGCGCGACGTGTTTCGCACCCGCAACATGCGCTCGCTTCCCGGCAACATCGGGATCGCGCACTGCCGCTACCCCACCGCGGGGTCGGCCTCGAATTCCGCCGAGGCGCAGCCGCTCTACGTCAACTCGCCGTTCGGCATCGTGCTCGGCCATAACGGCAACCTCACGAATTCGGACGCGCTGAAAGAGGAGATGTTCCGCCAGGACCTGCGGCACATCAACACCAGCTCGGATTCGGAGGTATTGCTGAACGTGCTCGCGCACGAACTGGAAAAAGGCTCGGTCAAGCTGCGCCTGGATCCGCAGACCATCTTTGCGGCTGTGGCCAACGTCCACCGCCGTTGCAAAGGCGCCTACTCGGTCACGGCGATGATCTCGGGCTATGGGTTGCTCGCCTTCCGCGACCCTTACGGGATCCGCCCGGCGGTGATCGGCATCAACGAGACCGACACCGGCCCGGAGTACATGGTGGCCTCGGAGAGCGTGGCGATCGACGCCCTGGGCTTCCGGGTGCTGCGCGACATTGCGCCGGGCGAAGCGGTGTTCATCGACGAGGACGGCAGTTTCTTCAGCCAGCAGTGCGCGCCGAAACCCACGCTCAATCCCTGCATCTTCGAATTCGTCTATCTCGCGAGGCCCGATTCGCTCATCGACGGGGTGTCGGTCTATGAGACCCGCCTGAACATGGGCGAGAAGCTCGCCGAGAAGATCCGCAGGGACTACAAGCACCTCGACATCGACGTGGTGATCCCGATCCCCGATTCGAGCCGTCCTTCGGCGATGCAGCTCGCACAGGGCCTGGGCGTCGTGTACCGCGAAGGCTTCGTCAAGAACCGCTACATCGGCCGCACCTTCATCATGCCGGGGCACGCGGTGCGCCGCAAATCGGTGCGCCAGAAGCTCAACGCCATAGGCATGGAGTTCAAGGGCAAAAACGTGATGTTGGTCGACGACTCGATCGTGCGCGGGACCACCAGCCGGGAAATCGTCCAAATGGCGCGCGAGGCCGGGGCGCGCAAGGTGTACTTCGCCTCCGCGGCGCCGCCGGTGCGCTTTCCCAACGTCTATGGCATCGACATGCCCTCGCGCTCCGAGCTCATCGCCGCGCACCGCTCCGAGGAGGAGGTCGGGCGCGAGATCGGCGCGGACGCGCTGATCTACCAGGACCTCGCCGCGCTCAAGGAATGCGTGAGGAAGCTCAATCCGAGGCTCACCAGCTTCGAGACCTCGTGCTTCGACGGCCACTACATCACCGGCGACGTGACCAGCGACTACCTGCACACC
>JBBQNG010000456.1:0-2420 GCA_038329645.1 Burkholderiales bacterium | reverse complement strand
CTGAATCTTGGCTTCTCCGCATGCCGTTTCGAGGGAACATCCCGGGCCGAGAACGCAACGGGACGTGCTGGGCGCGCTCGCCGCCGCCGACCACGCGCCGGTCGAAAACAAGATCCTCGCCGCGCTGCCGCGCACCGACTACCAGCGCCTGTTGCCCAAGCTCGAGCCGGTCAGGCTCGCGTTCGGCGAAGTGCTGCATGAGGCCGGCGACGATGTGGGCCACGTCTATTTCCCCGCCGATTGCCTGGTTTCGCTGCTCACAGTGATCGAACGGCGCCTCGCGCTCGAGGTTGGGCTGGTCGGACGCGAGGGCGTGGTGGGCGCGGCGTTCGCGGCTGGCAGCGGCGTGAGCCCGGTGCGCGCGCTGGTGCAGGCGGCAGGCGTCGCGATGCGCATGGAGTCCGCGCTGTTTCGCAAGGAATTGCGCCTGAGCACCGCGCTGCAACGCGAGGTGCAGCTCAACAGCCAGGCATTGATGGCGCAGTTCGCGCAGACCGCCGCCTGCAACCGCTTCCACGTCTTGGCGGCGCGGCTGGCGCGGCGGCTGCTCATGACGCGGGACCGGCTTGGCTCGGACCAGTTCCGGCTTACGCACGAGTTCCTCGGGCACGTGCTGGGCGTGCGGCGGGTCGGCGTAACCAAGGCCGCCCACGCGCTGAAAAAACGCCGGCTCATCGACTACAGCCGCGGCAACATCGCGATCCTGAACGGCCGCGGGCTGGAGTCTGCCGCCTGCTCGTGCTACGAGATATTCAAGGACCGCGGCGCAAAGCCGTGAAATAAAAAAAGGCCCGGTGCGGACTGGCCGCACCGGGCCCGACTACGGGCGCCGGTCAGGGAGGTAACCTGCGCCTAGCGTCACTTTCCGTCCCGGCCGCGCGCGCGTCCGTTCGCTATCACACATAGGGGTGCATCCGCGCGAGACTTATTTCTTGAGGCTCATCTTGTTATCGACGCCCCGCACGCCTTCCACGCCGCGCGCGACCTCGATCGCGTGTTCGATCTGCAGCTGGTTGTCGACGAAACCGCTCAGCTGAACCTCGCCCTTGCTGGTTGCGACCGCGATGTCGAAGGCCTTGACGCTGGGGTCGGACAACAGAACCGACTTAACCTTGGCGGTGATGATGCCGTCGTCGACCTTGTTGCCGACGGTGACCTTGCCCTGTTTGAGGGTGAGGCTGTTCTCCACTTCCTTCACGCCTTCCACGCCGCGCGCCACAGTGATGGCGCGGTCGACCTGGGCCTGGCTGTCGGCAAACCCGCTGAGCTGGACGGTGCCCTTGCGGGTTTCGACCTTGATGCCGAGGCCTTTCATCTCCTGATCGCCGAGCAGCGCGGATTTCACCTTGGTGGTGACGACCGTGTCGTCGATCTGCGTGCCGACGCTGGTCTGGGGCGCGGGCGGCGCCCCCGGCGGAACCGGCTCCTGCCGGTTGCATCCCAGAACGAGCAGCGCCGCAGCGGCGGCGAATGCAGTGCGAACCAAAACGGCGTGGCTGTCCATGGACCTCACTATCCGCGCCGCCCGCGGCGCGGGTCTGTGCGGTCCCGCACATACCCTGGCCGGGGCCGAAGCTAACCTCCTCCGCTACCGTTGGCGCGTCCCGAAGCCTCCCCGATGTCGCGGATCGCCGACATCGCAGCCACCATGGAGATCCGAAAATTCTAAGCGCAAGGATCGAGGCCGCGCGCGCGTTCCTCGCCCGCTGGTCGGCGCGTGTGCAGAACGACGCGCTCAAGTATGCCGACGCCGAGCCGCCGCTGCGCTCCGAGCTGTTCAGCGCCGACCAGATGGAGCGGCACGGCACCACGCTCGCCAAGACGCACAGGCTCGCGGGCCGCGGCCGCGACCGGCTGCTCGCCCGCCTGATGGAGAACGAAGCCGTGCTGGTGGGTGCTTGCCGGCTGCTCATGGCGGCGGTCAAGGCGAACCGCAGGGTCACGCCGGCTGGCGAGTGGCTGCTCGACAACTTCTACCTCATCGAGGAGCAGATCCGCACCGCGCGGCGCCATTTCCCCAAGCGCTACAGCCGCGAGCTGCCGCTGCTCGCCAACGGCCCGTCGGCCGGGCTGCCGCGGGTCTACGACATCGCGCTCGAAGCCATCTCCCACGGCGACGGCCGCGTCGATCCGGAAAGCCTCAACCGCTTCGTGGCCGCCTACCAGAAGGTCGAAGACCTGCGCCTGGGCGAGCTGTGGGCGATCCCGATCATGCTGCGCCTGGCGCTGATCGAAAATCTGCGTCGCGTCGGCACTCGCGTGGTGACCGGAATGATCGATCGCGACGCCGCCGGCGCCTGGGCCGACCAGATGATAGACGTGGCGGAGAAGGATTCGAAAAGCCTGATTCTGGTAATCGCCGACATGGCGCGGGCCAATCCGCCGCTGGTGAACTCCTTCGTCGCCGAACTCGCGCGCCG
>JBBQNG010000455.1:0-2431 GCA_038329645.1 Burkholderiales bacterium | reverse complement strand
CAATGTGTCCGAGGAACTGCGTAAGCACCCGCGAGCTGCCCTCCTTGGGGTCATCCATGCTATCCAGGCCCGAACCGATCCAATTGAATGGCCGGAACAGCGTGAACTGCAGGCCCTTCTGCCCGTAAGCGTAGATGATGCGATCGAGCAACTGCTTGACGCACGAGTAGATCCAGCGCTGCTCGTGGATCGGACCCAGCACCAGGTCGGTGGTGTGCGGGTCGAATGCCTTGTCGCGACTGGCACCGTACACCTCTGACGTCGACGGGAACACCACACGGCGCTTGTATTTGACGCAGTGGCGGATGATCGGCAGGTTCGCCTCGAAGTCGAGTTCGAAGACCCGCAGCGGTTCACGCACGTACACCGCCGGGGTTGCAATCGCCACCAGCGGCAGCACCACGTCGCACTTGCGCACGTGATATTCGACCCACTCCAGGTTGATCGTGATGTCGCCCTCGACAAAGTGGAAGCGCGGATTCGACAGCAGGGTCGACACCCGCTCCGACTGCAGGTCCATGCCGTAAATGTGCCAGTCGGTGTGCGCGAGGATGTACTTGCTGAGGTGGTGGCCGATGAAGCCGTTCACGCCCAGAATGAGAACGTTTTTCACTAGAACCCCTAGAAAAGGTTGTCAGGCGAGCGCTATCGGCTGGTCGGCCAGCGCGGGCGGGGCGCTATTTTGCGCCAACAACCTGTCGTTTGCTGCCAATTGCAGAATTTTAAGTCGCTTGCCGTCGACGCAGTCGGCATACCAGTCATCCTCTCGGTAGAGGCATGGCGCTTGCGTGGGATGCCGTGCGGGGAGGCTGTCTACCTCGCTCTTGTAGATGCCGAGCCTCAGGCCACGCACCTCGGTGAAGGCGCCTGGAAATGGTGGCGCCACCGCCCGTACCAGATCGTGGATCACCCGTGCACCCTGGCGCCAGTCGATCCGCCCATCTTCGGGTCGCCGGCGACCAAAGTACGACCCCCGGGCAAGATCCAGGGGCTGCGCCATGGCGGTGCCCGCGACCAGCGCCGGCAACGAGCGGTGCAGCACCAGTTGCGCCGCATCGGCGACCTTGAGGGAGACGCCCAGGGCGTCGTCGTCCGGCAGGATCGGCACCGCCTGCTGATCGACCATCGCACCCGCGTCCGGCTTCTCCAGCATGTAATGCAGACTGGCGCCGGTCTGCGTCTCGCCCTTGAGGATGGCCCAGTGAACGGGCGCCCTGCCCCGGTATTTCGGCAGCAGCGAGCCATGCATGTTCAGGGCGCCGCGAGCAGGTATCTGCAGCCACTCCGCGGCGAGCATGAACCGGTAGTAGAAGGAAAAGACGAAGTCGGGCCGGGCCTGCTTTCCCGCCTCGAACCATTCGGCTGTGTTGGGGGAGTCCGGCGTGACGGTGCGGATGCCGTGGCCGGCCGCAAGCGCCCG
Organism: Burkholderiales bacterium; assembly: GCA_038329645.1. Taxonomy (GTDB): domain Bacteria; phylum Pseudomonadota; class Gammaproteobacteria; order Burkholderiales; family SG8-39; genus SZAS-79. Next base: position 1,011 of record JBBQNG010000455.1, on the reverse strand, counting down.
TACGCTCGCATACCATTGCTGCTCACCCGGATCGTCCTCATGGGTGAACAGCAGGAGAATCTCGACGCCCTGGGCCAGCAGTTCCTGCACACAGCGAACGCCGACTTCGCTGTAGGCGAAAACCACGGCGCGCGTCACTGCGATGCCTCGCCTTCCCTCTCCAGCACCGCCTCGATGATGTACCGCGGCCGCTCGCGGACCTGCGCGTAGATGCGACCGACGTACTCGCCGAGCAGGCCGATGCCAAACAGCGCCACGCCAATCAGCAGAAACGCGAGGCTGAACAGGGTAAACAAGCCTTCCGCCTCGGAGCCCACAAATATGCGCCGCACGAGCAGCACCACGAAGAGAAGCGCCGAGCCGAATGCGACCAGCATGCCGATCATCGAAAACAGCTGCAACGGCACCAACGAAAAGCCGGTCATGAGATCGAAGTTCAAGCGCACGAGGCTGTACAGTGAGTACTTGGAGCGGCCCGCGAAGCGTTCTTCGTGCGCGATCGGCACCTCGATGGGGTTCATGGCGTACATGGAAGCAAGTGCCGGGATGAACGTGTTGACCTCGCGCGTCTGGTTGAGCGCGTTGACGATGGCGCGGGAGTAGCCCCGCATCATGCAACCCTGGTCGGTTATGCGCACCGGCGTGATCCATTCGCGGAGCTTGTTGATGGCCCGAGAGAAGGAGCGCCGCCACAACGAGTCCTGGCGCTGCTGCCGGACAGTGCCGACGTAGTCATAGCCCTCATCGAGCTTGCCAACCAGCTTGCCGATCTCCTCGGGCGGGTTCTGCAGGTCCGCGTCCAGCGTGATCACATGCGACCCCCGCGCATAGGCGAGGCCCGCCATCACCGCCGAATGCTGACCGAAGTTGGCATGGAACAGCACGACGCGCGTGACATCCTCGCGGCGCTGGAACTGCTCGCGCAGTAGCGCCGCGGAGTGGTCCTTGCTGCCGTCGTTCACGAAGACGATTTCGTACGTCATCCCCAGCGCGTCGAGCGACGGATAGAGC
>JBBQNG010000454.1:0-2447 GCA_038329645.1 Burkholderiales bacterium | reverse complement strand
GCGCATCCTATCGAGCTGGAAGCGCGACCTGATGGAAGAAGTCGACCGCACCGTGCTGCACATGAAAGATGAGGCCGCCAATTTCCCCGACCCGAACGATCGCGCCACCCAGGAAGAGGAGTTCAGCCTGGAACTGCGTACCCGCGACCGGGAGCGCAAGCTGATCCGCAAAATCGACGAGGCATTGAAACGTACCGAGGACGGCTCCTACGGCTATTGCCTGGAGACCGGCGAGGAGATCGGCATCAAGCGCCTTGAGGCACGTCCCGTGGCGACCCTGTCGGTGGACGCCCAGGAGCGACGCGAGCGGCGCGAGAAGCAGTACGGCGACCGCGACGACCGTTACCGCTGAGGAGCGGCCTTACGTCGGGCGGTTCGCCCCGACGCCTTCGGGAGAACTGCATCTTGGCTCGCTCTACGCCGCCGCGGCCAGTTATCTCGATGCCCGCGCGAGGCATGGAAGGTGGCTGCTGCGCATCGACGATCTGGACCGGCCGCGCGAGATGCGCGGGGCCGCGGACCGGATCCTCAAGACTCTCGAGGCATTCGGGTTCGCGTGGGACGGTCCCGTCGTGCGCCAGTCAGGCCAGACCGACAGCTACTGGGCGGCGCTGCGCAGCCTGAGCAGCCGCGGCTTGACGTACCACTGCCGATGTACCCGCGCACAGCTTGAGGACGGGCGCTATGCGGGCACCTGTCGCGAGCGCGGGTACCCAGAGACCGACGCGGCGATCCGGCTGAAGGTGGGCGCTGAGACCCTGCGCTTCACCGACGGCATCCAGGGTCCGTATGCACAGGAAGTGCGCTGCGCGGTCGGCGACCCGGTGCTGCGCCGGCGTGACGGGCTGCCTACCTATCTCCTGGCCGTGGTGGTCGACGACGATACTCAGGGGGTGACGCACATCGTGCGCGGCGCCGATCTGCTCGGAAGCACGCCGCGGCAGCTCTATCTGCAGCGTCTGCTTTGCTTGGCAGAGCCAAGCTATGCGCATGTGCCGCTGCTCACGGATGCCCGGGGCGGGAAAATGGCCAAATCCAGGCGCAGTCTCCCGCTGGATGCCCAGGCGGTCATCCCACAACTGATGTCAGTGTTTGCCCTACTTGGAATGCCGGCTTTGGGCATGCACTTCGCGCACGTTGAGGACGCTTGGCGCTGGGCCGAAGCCGCCTGGAACCTTAATAACGTGCCCAAGCGGATGAAACTGACCGTAACAAGCTAAAAAATGATTCGAAAAAACCGGACTTGCGCTACCGCTGCATTGCGTTATTCTGGTTCTGGACCTGAGGAAATGATGCCGAGGGAATGGTTTTTGCTTGGTCTGGAGCCAACCGGCAACTCTGTCGACACTCCGATCAACACGAGCGAGGAGCCCCATGAGCGAACCGCGAGTGATCAAGAAGTATCCGAACCGTCGTCTTTACGACACCGTCGAAAGCCGCTACATCACGCTGGCGGACATCCGGCGGCTGGTCGTAGAGAAAATAGACTTCGTCGTTGTCGATAAAAAGAACAACGCCGATATAACGCGCAGCATCCTGCTGCAAGTAATCGCCGAACAGGAACACCTTGCCGATCCCATCCTGAGCCAAGAGTTCATGGTGAGCGTAATCCGCTCATATGGCACTCCGCTGCAGGGTCAGGTGAGTCCGCACCTGGAAAGTAGCCTGAAACAGCTGGTCGGGCAGCAGCAGCAGGCTGCGATCATACGCGATCGCATGAAGACTTCGGTTGGCGATCTGCCACGCGGCATGCGCGATCACTAGGCCGATCGGACCGGTTCGGGCTTAGGCGAGGCGGCGGGCGGACCAGTCGACCGGTCCGCCCGGTTCACTGTGCTTGATTCGTTCAGGCCGCGTCGACGTTGCGCATCGACAGGCGTACCCGGCCCTGCCGGTCAACTTCCAGCACCTTGACCCGTACCACGTCACCTTCCTTGAGCTTGTCGCCAACGCGTTCCACGCGCTCCTCAGAAATCTGCGAAATGTGCACCAAGCCATCCCGGCCCGGCAGGATGGTCACGAACGCGCCGAAATCCATCAGGCGCGCGACCTTCCCCTCGTAGATTCGGCCAACTTCGATGTCGGCGGTAATCAGTTCGATACGCCGCTGCGCCTCGCGCCCGGCGGCCCCCTGTACAGACGCGATCTTGACTGTGCCATCGTTCTCGATGTCGATCGAGGTGCCCGTCTCCTCGGTGATCTGGCGGATAACCGCACCGCCCTTGCCAATCACGTCGCGGATCTTCTCCGGGTCAATCTTCAAGGTGATGATGGTCGGCGCCCACTCAGACATGTTCTCGCGCGGCTTGGCAAGCACCTTGTTCATCTCGGCGAGGATGAACAGTCGGCCCTCTCGCGCCTGCTTGAGAGCCACCTGCATGATCTCGCGGGTAATGCTCGTGATCTTGATGTCCATCTGCAGCGCCGTGATGCCCTCCGAGGTGCCG
>JBBQNG010000453.1:0-2449 GCA_038329645.1 Burkholderiales bacterium | reverse complement strand
GAGAAGGGCTACACGTCCAAGCAGGTGCGGCTGTTGTGCGAGTGGTACTTGCGGGTGAGGAAGAGCAGTTGATGACGACCGATGGCGCCTCACTGCGTTCGCTGCCCCCCGAGGGGGCGCGGCCGGGGGTGGGTGCGGCCCCGCGCCCCGCCGGCCCCAGGCCGCGACCAGCAAGCACCCGCACAACAACGACCCCCGCCACGCGGGCAACAACAAGTCGATCGGTAATCGCGAGCGCTTCCTGCGCCGCTACCACGGCCAGGTGCGCGACGCGGTCCGGCGCGCCGTCGACAAGCGCGGCATCCGTGAGATCGAGCAGGGCGAAGACATCCACCTGCCCAAGCGCGACATCAGCGAGCCGGGCTTCGGCCACGGCACCGGCGGCGCGCGCGAGATCGTCCATCCCGGCAACCGCGAATATGTGCGTGGCGATCATATCGAGCGACCCCAGGGCGGATCGGGGCGCGGCAGCGGGCAGGGGCAGGCCGGCGATTCCGGCGAGGGCGAGGACGACTTCGTCTTCCACCTCACCAAGGAAGAGTTCATGCAGATCTTCTTCGACGACCTGGCCCTGCCGCGCCTGGTGCGCAGCCAGCTCGTCGAAATGCCGGAGATGAGGAGCCAGCGCGCCGGCTATTCGAATTCCGGGACGCCGAGCAACCTTTCGGTGATCCGCTCGATGCGAGGTGCGATCGGCCGCCGCGTCGCGATCGGCTCCGGCTCGCGCGCCGAGCTTGCCGCCTTGCTCGATCGCCTGGCCGAGCTGCCCGAGTCCGGCGCGGACGCGGCCGAGGTGCTCGCCCGCAAGGAACTCGAGCTGCAGATCGCCGCGCTGCGTGCCCGACTGGCGCGGATCCCGTATCTCGACCCGATCGACCTGCGTTTTCGCAACCGCGTGCGCCTGCCGATTCCCACCGCCAAGGCGGTGATGTTCTGCCTGATGGACGTCTCGGGCTCGATGGACGAAGCGCGCAAGGACCTCTCCAAGCGCTTCTTCATCCTGCTCTACCTGTTCCTCACCCGGCACTACGAAAAGATCGACCTCGTCTTCATCCGCCACCACACGCAGGCGCAGGAAGTCGACGAGGAGAATTTTTTCCGGGCCCGTGAAACCGGCGGCACGGTCGTCTCGAGCGCGCTCGTGCTGATGGACGAAATCATCAAGGAACGCTACTCGGCGACCGACTGGAACATCTACGGCGCGCAGGCGAGCGACGGCGACAACTGGCACCACGACTCGGGCCGTTGCCGCGAGCTGCTGACCGAAAGCATCCTCCCCAGGTGCCGCTACTTCGCCTACGTGCAGGTCGCCGAGGAAGAGCAGAACCTGTGGGAAGAGTATGCGCGGCTGCAGGGCACCGAGCGCGCCTTCGCCATGCGCAAGGTGACCGAAGCCGGGCAGATCTATCCGGTGTTCCGCGATCTGTTCAAGAGCGAAGGAGCGACAGCGTGAAGAGCCTGGTCGTGGCCGGCCGCCCCGAGCCCCATGTGCGCAGGTTGCGCCCTGAACGCACGCTCCCGCTGGCGCCGCTTGCGCCCGGACCTCGGCCGGACAAGCCACTGCCCGACCCGAGCGACTGGACCTTCGACCTGATCGAGCAATACCACGACAAGATCCGCGCCGTCGCCGCGCGCTACGCGCTGGATACCTACCCGAACCAGCTCGAGGTCATCAGCGCCGAGCAGATGATGGATGCCTACGCGTCGGTCGGCATGCCGGTCAACTACCGGCATTGGAGCTACGGCAAGGAGTTCATCGCCAACGAGCGGCGCTACCGGCGCGGCCAGATGGGCCTGGCCTACGAGATCGTCATCAATTCCGATCCCTGCATCAGCTACCTGATGGAGGAGAACACGACCGCGATGCAGGCGCTGGTCATCGCCCACGCCGCCTATGGCCACAACAGCTTCTTCAAGGGCAACTATCTGTTTCGCCTGTGGACCGACGCGTCGTCGATCATCGACTACCTGGTCTATGCCAAGGCCTATATCGCCGAGTGCGAGGAGCGCCACGGTGTGGAGACGGTCGAGGACCTGCTCGACAGCTGCCATGCGCTGATGAACCACGGCGTTGACCGCTATCGCCGCCCCGGCAATCTCAGCCTGGCGCAGGAAACCTTGCGCAGTGCCGAGCGTGAAGCCTATGCGCAGATGCAGATCAACGACATCTGGCGCACGCTGCCGAAGCGCCCGGGCAAGGCCGAGGAAAGCAGCGACAGCAAGCGCTTTCCGGCCGAGCCGCAGGAGAACCTGCTCTATTTCATCGAGAAGAACGCGCCGCTGCTCGAACCCTGGCAGCGCGAGGTGGTGCGCATCGTTCGCAAGATCGCGCAGTACTTCTACCCGCAGCGGCAGACTCAGGTGATGAACGAAGGCTGGGCCACGTTCTGGCACCACCTGCTGCTCAACACGCTCTACGACGAAGGCCACCTCACCGACGGCGTGATGA
>JBBQNG010000452.1:0-2450 GCA_038329645.1 Burkholderiales bacterium | reverse complement strand
GGCGGCAATAAGACCGATGCCGAGCGAGACGCGCAGGCCGTTAAGTAGCCGCCCGAGCAGGTCGCGACCGAGTTGGTCGGTTCCGAAGAGATGCTTGAGGCGGTATCCCTCCATCCACGCCGGCGGCTGCAGCCGTTCGCGCAGACTCTGAGCCAGCGGGTCCGGCGCGATCAACGGTGCGAACAGCGCCAGTGCGACGATGAGTACCAGAAGTGCCAGAGGCCACAACCGCACCGGCAGCACTGCGCGGTGCGTGACCGGTTCCAGCGTTGCGCCGTTAACGCTGTGCAGCATTTCTCACCCGAGGATCGATGAAAGTGTAGGCCACGTCCACAGCGACGTTGATGCCTACTACCAGCAACGTGATCACGAACACTCCCGCCTGCACCAGAGGATAGTCGCGTGCCAGCGCGGCATTGAGGATCATGTCGCCCAACCCCGGGATCGCAAAGATGTTCTCGGTCAGCACGGCCGCACCAATTAGCTGGCCGAGTTCGGCACCAATCACGGTGATGACGGGAATCATCGCGTTGCGCGCGCCATGCACGAAGATGACCGTGCGCTCACGCAGCCCCTTGCTGCGCGCGGTGCGGATGTAGTCCTGACTCAGCACTTCCAGCATCTCGGCACGCACCAGACGCGCCAGCTTCGCCATCAGCACCGAGGCGAGGGTCACCACCGGCAGAACGAAGTGCGCTGGACTCTGCCAACCAGCGGCCGGCAGGATCTGCCAGGTGACCGCGAACAGCAGGATGAGGACCGGGCCAGTCCAGAAAATCGGTAGCGCTTGACCGAGGAAGGTAAGCGCGAGCAACCCTTGCGTGATGCGCCGTTCGCGCCAGGCTGCCGCCGCGATGCCCACTGGGATGGCAAGCAGCACGGAGACTCCCATCGCACTCAGGGTGAGTTGCAGCGAAGTCGCCAGTCGGGGCCACGCCAGGTCGAGCGCACGCTGCCCACCTCGGATTGAGCGCCCGAAGTCGAGCGTTGCCATTCGCTTGAGCTCGAGCAGGTACTGCGCCGCAAGCGACTGATCGAGGCCCAGATCGCGGCGCATCGCCTCGATCTGCTCGGTGTTCGCGCCCGGGCCCATAAGCAGTGCGATCGGATCGCCAGAGAGGCGGATCACGAAGAACAGCACTGTCCAGATGCCCACCAGCGTGATTACTAATTCCGCGAGTCGGCGCAGTAGCAGTCGCGTCATTGCCGCGAGCCACCGCGGGCCAGGGGCTATCCGCACAGCGGCGTCGCGACGCACACCCGCGCCCGGCGGGGGTGCAGCAGCTTCGAGGAGCACGGCCGACGGCACCACGTCTCCACTATCGCAAGCGGATGCCGTCGAACACGATGACGCGGTCAGGACGGGGTACGAAGCCCTGCACTTCCTGGCGCACGCCATAAGTCTGGCGCGGATGGAGCAGGAAGATGCCCGGGGCTTCGTCATGGAACATGCGCGCCATATTGGCCATGATCTCCTGGCGCTTCGTCGGGTTCATTTCCTTTGTGGAGGCCTTGTACATCTCGTCGAACTTGGGATTATGAAATCGCGACTGCTTCATCCCAGACTGATTCCACACATACACGAGGTCCCCATCCATCGCGGGGAAATACCACCAGCCGATGAAGAAGGCAGGATCCATGCCGCCGCCGTGATAGTTCTGCACGAACGCGGCAGTTTCCAGCACCTTGATTTCGGTCTTGACGCCCACGGCGTTCAAGTAGCCCGCCACCGCCTCCGTCATCTCGGGGTCGTTGAGCTGTAGTCCCTGGGTGGTGTAAAGCGCCAGCGACAGGTCCTTCACGCCCGCTGCATCCAGCATGGCCTTGGCCTTTGCCGGGTCATAGGGGTAAGGTTGAATTGCAGAGTTGTGCCCGATGCCGTTAGCGGCGACTAGCTGACCCGTGGGAACCGCGTAGCCCTTCATGATGGCTTCGACGATGGCGTTCTTGTCGACCGCGAGGTTGAGGGCTTGGCGGACTTCCCTCTTCGCCAGCGCCGGGTTGTCGGTGTTGAGGAGGATCAGGTTTACCTGCCCCAGCGTTTCGGCGACTACCTGCAGGCCGGGCTCACGCGACAGGCGCTGGGCAAGATCGGGCGGAATGCTCTCGACTATGTGCGCTTCGCCAGTGCGCAGGGTGGCTACGCGCGTTGAGGCCTCCGGAATCGAGCGCACTTCGATAGCATCGACCTGCTGCGGGTTGGATCGCCAAGAGGACTTGACGGCTTCGAGGCGCAGTTGGCTGGAGGGGGTAAATGCGGTGACTTTAAACGGGCCGCTGCCGATCGGCTTCTGGTTGAATACCTCTGCGCCAACGCTGCGGAAATAGTTAGGCGGGAGTAGGAAGATGCTTAACAACCGTTCGGGCAAGATGGGGTCGGGGCCTTCGGTCTCGATGCGCAGCGAATTCGCGCCGTTGACGGTGACGCTCTTGATGGTCGCGATGCGCGC
>JBBQNG010000451.1:0-2460 GCA_038329645.1 Burkholderiales bacterium | reverse complement strand
TGGTAGGGCTCGGGGCTCTCGGGCTCGCGGCGGACGTGCTTGGTGGCCTCGGCCACTGCTTCCTCATAGTCACCACGTTCCATCAACTTGCTAGCAAAGGTAGCGCCGTAAAGACTCATGGCCGAACAGGCTATCACATCTGGCCGCGGCAAAGACATGGGGGCGAGGTACGCCAAAATCTGCCTGGTCCAGGTGCTTCTGTTTAGCGGCGTAGCTTCAGCCAGGCAAAGAAGTATGAGAGCGGATGCTTGTCGGGTGCCGTCTTGGCGATGCGCCGGCGCCGCAACCTAAGCCTGCGGCCGCAACGATCGACGTTATGGCGCTCTGCGAAGCGCGCCTTCTCGATTATCAGGGTCCCTCGTACGTGGCCTTGTTTCAGAAGCGAATGGAAAAAATCCGGCCCTTCCACCCGAAGCTCGTGGAGGAGACCGCGCGCCAGCTAGCTCTGTGGATGACGTTCGAGGACATCATTCGGGTCGCCGACCTGAAGACTCGTGCTCTGCGCTTCAAGCGTGTGCGCAAGGAGGCGCGCGCGGGCGACGACGAGCCGGTCACCATCGTCGACTACCTGAAGCCAGGCGTGGAAGAGTTCGCATCGCTGCTGCCACCGGGGCTCGGGAGACGGTTGATTGGCTGGGCGGAAGCGAAAGGCAAAATCGACGCGTACAACATCGGGATGCACGTCAGGACTTCGAGCGTCCTCGGTTTTCTGATGGTGCGATCGCTGGCGTGGCTCAAACCCTGGCGTCCCTATTCCTATCGCTACCAGCTGGAGCAGAATCACATCGAGTCCTGGCTGGCCCGCATCGTCGAGGCCGCGGGCCGCGACCTGCAGCTCGCACTGGAAATCGCGGAGTGCGCGGGACTGGTCAAGGGATACGGGGATACCCACCGCCGGGGCATGGCGAGCTTTCTCACATTGATGGATGCGCTGGTCGACAATCCGCCGACAGCCGACCCGAAAGAACAGGCTGCCGCCATTGCGCGCGCCCGCGCAGCGGCGCTGGCCGATCCCGGCGGCAAGGCGCTCTCAAGCGCGCTCGGCGTGGCACCGGGCAGCGGTAAACCCGTGTTCTGGCTTGCGAAATCGCCCTGACAGCGAACCGAAACCCGTCCTTTAGCGAGGGGGGCTTTGTTAGAATCGGTTTCCGGTGCAGCAAGAGGAAACCCAGATGCAAGTCGCGACAAAATCCAAGGCCCAGCCCCGCGGCCAGGAAGCATTGCGCGCGGAGTTCTATTCGCGCCTGGACAAGGACAACCTCACCGCGCTCTGGGAGGTCCTGCATGCGCTGGTGCCGCCGGTCCCCAACAGCGGGTGCGTACCCGCGTTGTGGAAGTACAAGGACATCCGGCCTTTCATCATGGAGTCCGGCCGCCTGATCACCGCGGCGGAAGCCATCCGGCGCGTCCTTATCCTCGAGAATCCCGCATTGCGCGGACAGTCCTGCATCACGCGCAGCCTGTACTGCGGGCTGCAGCTCATCCTGCCCGGTGAAGTCGCCCCCAGCCATCGGCATACGCAGTCCGCCCTGCGCTTCATCGTCGAGGGTTCAGGCGCCTATACCGCCGTCGACGGCGAGCGCACCACCATGCATCCGGGCGACTTCATCATCACCCCGTCTTGGACCTGGCACGACCACGGCAATCCTGGCGACGAGCCGGTGGTCTGGATGGATGGCCTCGATATCCAGATCCTCCAACTGTTCGGCGCGCAGTTCATGGAGACGTATCACGACGACGAGCAGCCCGTAACCCGGAACGAAGGCGATTCCTACGCGCGATACGGGAACAACCTCGTGCCTCTCGGCCCGGTCCCGACCTCGAAGACCTCGCCGATCTTCAATTACCCGTACGAGCGCAGCCGCGAGACGCTTGCCGCACTTTCCCGCAACCAGGCGCCGGACGAGTGCCACGGCTGGAAAATGCAATTCACCAATCCGCTGACCGGCGGTTTTGCAATGCCGACAATCGGCGCGTTCATCCAGCTGTTGCCCGCAGGTTTCCGCTCCAGCGCCTCCCGCTCGACTGACGGCACGATCTACTCGGTTGCCGAGGGCGCCGGCATCGTGACAATCGGCGCCGAGCGGTTCGAGTTTGCGCACCGCGACACGTTCGTGGTGCCTTCGTGGCAGCCGGTGGCGTTCGAGCCGTCGCAGGAAACCGTCCTGTTTTCCTACTCCGACCGCCCGGCCCAGGCCGCGCTGGGACTGTTGCGCGAATTTCGGGCCTGACTCGCCCGGTCGCCGGCGAATTACGGATGAATTCATGAGCGATGCCGATTTCTACAGCCGCGAATACAACAATCGCGTGCTCTTCCCGGGCCATCCGGACGTGGTGGCCAGGTGGACGGAGAAATCGGCCCGCACGCGCTCGTCGATGATCTGCTACCTGGATCGCCAGTACGGCGACAGCCCGGGCGAGACCCTCGACATCTTCCCGGCGCGCAAAGGCGATGGCACC
>JBBQNG010000450.1:0-2489 GCA_038329645.1 Burkholderiales bacterium | reverse complement strand
TGCAGCTGAAGCCCAGGGCATCGACCCGATCGTGCTGCGCATCGCAGTGATCGCATTCGGCAGCACCCCGATGGGGCTCGGGGGCGCCTTCCTGACCACGGCGGCCTTCGACAGTTTCTTCCCCAGACGGGGCTGGGTGTGCATTGCACTTGTCGTGTTCGCCTCGTGGCACCCGGTCCGTGCTCTCGGCGGCGCTCTGCTGTTCGCCTTGTGCGACGCCTCCCAACTGCGTCTGCGGCACGTCACCGGCAAAGCTGTGCCGTATCAGCTGTTCCTGATGGTGCCCTACCTCGTGTCAATCCTCGCCCTGCTCGTCGTAGCCCGCCGCGCCAAGGTGCCTCAAGGTTTGATGATTCTCGATCGAAGAGGAGAGCCGTAACCCGCGCCTCTCTCCCCTGCTTCGCTCCAGAGTAGCCGATCCCCTACCGGCCAGCTTTCAGGCGCCGCTCCTCCCAGGATGACTCCTGCATACAGCATAAGATATACCCAACCGGTTTCGTTGCGACGAATGCTGCGTGGCCTTTTGGTGGGGTTCATATGAGTGCGCCTGGAACATTCGACGCCATTCTTCCGGTCCACAGGCGCAGCTTGCACGATGAACTCGTTGAGCGGATCAGAGACATGATCATCGAGGGCCAGCTGCCGCCGGGCGCCAGGATCCACGAGGGGCAGGTCTGTGCAGCATTTGGCGTGTCCCGGACGCCTTTGCGCGAGGCGCTGAAATACGTCGCGAGCGAGGGGCTGATCGACCTCGTCCCGGGCCGCGGCGCCGTGGTGCACAAGCTGTCGCGCCGCGACGTGCGCGGCATGCTCGACGTGCTCACCGCGCTGGAGGTCCTGGCGGCGCGACTTGCGTGCCGGCGGGCCAGCGCGGCCGAGATCGCGCGGATCAGGGGGCTGCACGATGACATGATGCAGCTCTACGCGGACCGGAATCGGCTCGAGTACTACAAGCTGAATCAGGCGATCCACACCGGGATCGTGGCCCTGTCCGACAACGACTGTCTGGCGCAGACGCATGAGTCGATACAGCTCCGTCTGAAGCGCATCAGGTTCATCGGCAACGAGGGACAGTCCAAATGGGATGGCGCGGTCGCCGAGCATCGGGAGATGATCGAGGCGCTCGAAGCGCGCGACGAGGACCGCCTCGCCGCCATCGTCCAGCTTCATCTGGAACGGACCTGGGAGCGCGTCGTCGACTCGGTCTGATTGGCCCCAGCGTCACACGCAACTCTGCATACAGAATGTAGAATTTTGCATGTTGAAGATTGTATTTTATTGTGCCACTTAGGGAGACGGTTTGGCGAGCAGAAGAGCGATATGGACAACGATCGACCGACAATTGCCTTGGCCATGGGAGATCCTGCCGGGATCAGCCCCGAACTGACCGCCAAGGTCTTGAGCCTGCCGGATGTGCGCGCCGCTGCCCGGTTCATCGTCATCGGCGATCGGCGCTTGCTCGAGGCCGGTGCGCGGACGGGCGGCGTCGATCCCGACGTCACGGCTGCCTCCTCGTTCGAGGAAGCGTTCCGGGCCATCGACAAGCCCGCCTTTGTGGACTTGGCGAACTGCGATCCGGCGACCATCGCGCCCGGCAAAGTGAGCCGGGCCGGCGGCACGGCCGCGCTGCAGAACCTCCGCTCAGCCATCGATCTTGCCACGTCGGGCCGGGTCGACGCCGTCTGTTTCACCCCGTTCAACAAGGCCGCCATGCGGCTTGCGCATCCGAGCTACACGGACGAGATCGTTTTCCTCGACGAGGTTCTCGGCACCCGAGGCACGGCGAGCGAGTTCAACATCCTCGACTCGATCTGGAATGCCCGGGTGACCTCGCATGTCCCGCTCAAAGGCGTCGCGGCTCTGATCACGCGCGAGCGCATCCTCCAGTCCATCGAACGCACCAGGGACTCGATGATCCGGGCCGGCTTCACTGCGCCGCGCATTGCGGTGGCCGCCCTCAATCCGCACGCGGGCGACGGCGGCAACTTCGGGACCGAGGAGATCGAGGTGATCGGCCCGGCCGTCGAAGAGGCGCGCGGCCGCGGCTTTGCGATCGAGGGTCCATTCCCGTCCGACACCGTCTTCCTGCGCGCGAAGGCCGGAATGTTCGACGCGGTGCTCACGATGTACCACGACCAGGGCCAGATCGCGATGAAGCTGATGGGCTTCGATGTGGGCGTCACGCTGCTGGGCGGCTATCCTGTGCCGATCGCGACCCCGGCGCATGGCACGGCCTACGAGATCGCCGGCAAGGGCATCGCCAACGTCGGCGCGACGCGCCAAGCGCTGCTGCTGGCGGCACGGATGGGACGGCGTTCACCGGCGCGTTCGGGAATCCAGTGACGATTTCAGATTAACTGCGGCGCGCGCCGCACAGACAGCTTTTGGAAGCGCCCCGGCGATCATCCGCCGTAAGAAGAGGCGCCCGTGTCGAGGGACGGACGGCTTGCGTGACAGTCACCATCAATGTGCGATCGGCGCGGACACGC
>JBBQNG010000449.1:0-2509 GCA_038329645.1 Burkholderiales bacterium | reverse complement strand
CGGCGGTTTTACGGAATGCGAGCCTCGTCGCATTGCTGGGTCCTTGGGCCGTCCGCCCTCGGCTGCCGCACGTCACCCTTGCAACGTTTGCACGTGGTAAGAACGCCTTATCGGCTCCCACGCGAAGGGCTTCGACAGCCGCGACGGTCCCGTCGCATCCCGCACCGCCTCGTGACGTTCGCGAAAGCGCCCTTTCACCGGCACGGGATGCCAGAACGATAATTGTCCTATGGGAGCGAAGTCCAGAGGCAAGAATCGAAAGCTGTTCGGAATTGTGAATGTTTGGAGAAAGGCGAGTGCGTCCAACAAGCTAACCGCGCCCACAAACGTCAACCCTCTCCCTGAGGAGCCCTGCGCAGCAAGGCGTCTCGAAGGGCGAGGCGCCGGCCTCTCCCCGCGGAAGCTCACGGACCTGCATCCTTCGAGACGCATCGCTTCGCGATGCTCCTCAGGATGAGGAGTGAGGCTGGCGACTGGCGATCGCAGTAAGGATAAGGTTGGCGGTTGCCGACAACTACCGCTTCGCCAGGCCGCTCTCTTTCAGCGCGGCGACGATGGCGGTGGCGACTTTGGTGGCGGCGGGCTGGTTGTAGTGGCGTTCGTCGAAGTAGTTCGTTTCGTCGCGGGTGATGTCGTTCTCGCTCATCAGGTCGAGATATGCGTTGCCCTCGCGCCGGCTGACGATCTCGCGAGCGCGGGCCTTGCAGGCCTGCTGACGTGCTTCGGCCGGACTTCCCGCGACGGGCAGCACGCTGACATACGGCGGCGCGAACACGAACGCCACGCGGACGTTCGCAGGCAATGCCGCGATATGCTGCGCGAGCAGGTCGAGCGCCGGAAAGCCTGCATTCGGCGCCTCGTCGGCAGTCGGGCGCTCCCGCCCCATGATCTGCTCCCGCGGGATCGGCGCCATGTCCTTGGTCATGAAGCCGTCATCACGGGCGGGAGGCTGTGCCAACCCGGTCCAGATCGCCACGCGTTGCATCGCCGCCTTGACACCCTCGGGGAAGAGAATGCGCGAGAGGTATTCCGCGTCCGAACTCTCATAGACCCAATAGGGGAACGCACCCCAGCCGCCTGAGGCAGGATCGTCAGGGCGGCACCAGAGGTGGTCGAGCACGTAGATCTGCAGGGTCGGTTGTCCGGCATGAAAGCGCTGGTAGGCGCGCGCCACCTGCAGCTGGCTCGGCGGCAGGCTCGCAGGGATCGCGACTTGCGCGACGCGCCAACCCGACGCGTCGCCGATCTTCCTCGGATCCAGCGGATAACCGGTGGAGCTGCCGAAGATCGCCGCATCGAAACGCATGTCGCGCACGAGCCCTGCTTTCAACAGCCGCGGATTGTTGGAGGCAAGCTCGATGCTCCTGATCGGCGTGAAGCGCCCGGTGGCGAACGGATCGATCAGCACGATCGCGACATACACCACTGCTCCAAGGACGACGGTCGTCGCGAGGAACGTGAACAGCCACCTGCGCCAGGCTCGCGCGTCGTCGACACCGCCGCCGGCGGCAGCGAGGTCGAGCTTCTCGTGGTCCGAGGCGACGGTCATGCGGTCAAAACTGGAAGTAGATGAACTGGTAGCTCTGCCGCTCGCCGAGGGCGACCAGCACCAGCACCATGGCGACGCCAAGCCCGATCGGCACCGGCAGGCGCGTCGTCGACAGCCGCGTGCAGATCTCCTGCGTCGACGGCAACAGGAACGCGCAGAGCATGGCCGCAGCGATTGCGTTGCGTCCTTCAAAGCGGGCGGGCGGCAGGATCGCGAGCCCCTTATAGATGTTCCACACGGCCTCGAGCGAGCCGGCGCGGAAGAACACCGCCGTGAGAATGAAGAAGACGGTCGTCAGCGCCCAGCCGACGGCTGCCGGCGGTCTTGGCAGATAGCGGCCCCACACCGTGGCGATGACGATGGCGACGCCCTGCAGCGTACCCCACAGTACGAAGTTCCAGCCGGCGCCATGCCAGAGGCCGCACAGCGCCATCGTCAAAACCAGCGCGATCAGCGTCCACGTCATCAGGAAACCGTTGCCGCCGACCCGCAGCCGGGCGAGCGATGCGTAGACATATTCGCGCAGGAAGCGTGCGAGCGTCATGTGCCAGCGCTGCCAGAAGGTGATGATGCTGGTCGAGCGAAACGGTGCGTCGAAATTCTGCGGCAGCGTGACGCCGAAGATCAGCGCCAGCCCGATGGCGACGTCCGAATAGCCGGAGAAGTCGAACAGCACCTGGAAGGCGAAGCCGAGCGCCGGCCACGAATTGCCGTCCAGCACCGGTCCCTTCAAGGCGGACTCGTAGACGGGGTCGAGCGCCGCGGCCAGCGGGTCGGCGAGCAGCACCTTCTGCAGCAGGCCGAGCACGATCAGAGCGGTGCCGAACGCGCAGCGCTGCTCCCAGCCGGGACGAAACATCCTTTGGCCGAACTCGTCCATCACCTCGGACCAGCGCGCCAGCGGCCCGGAGATCGCCTGCGGGAAGTAGCAGATGTAGAGTGCGTACTTCTCCAGCGGAT
>JBBQNG010000448.1:0-2517 GCA_038329645.1 Burkholderiales bacterium | reverse complement strand
CCCGCGCGACGGCGAACGACCGCGCTGATTGCGTCCCGGCGCGCCACTCCATCACCATCTGCTGCCATGTCTGCTCGGTCATTCCTCTGGAGCATGGAAGCGGTGACCCGACCCGGCAAGACTGGCTCAAGCAGCGCATACTGATCTCCGACTCGCGTCCCTGACGCCTCCGCCTGATCGACCGACCGCCTTGAGCTCGCTCGCGGAGACGGCCTCGTTCGGACGGTTCACGAAGCTCTTTCATCACGACCTGCTTTCGGTCACCGAGCTCGCCCGCCTTGCTCGTTGGCCAGCTTTGTCTGGCTTCACCGATCTCACGCTCTGGGGGAATCTCCCGCGGCCTCAGCCGGAGGGCTCGCCTGGAAATGGAGGGGACGCCGCCATCGAGGCGTTTGCTCAATCGCCTTTCTTGACCGGGGTGCAGCGCCTCGAGCTCGGCCACGCCGACATCGGGCCCGACGGCCTCGCGGCGATCCTTTCCTGCCCTTCGCTGACGAGCCTCGAACGGCTCTCGTTTCGTGGGCAACCGCTCGGGGACGCGGGCGCCGCACAGCTCGCGGGGTGGCCAGGGCTGCGATCCCTCGTGTCGCTTTGCCTCGACGATGCCGACGTGTGGCCCGGTGGCGCGCGCGCGCTCGCGGCTTCGCCTTTCGCAGCCGGCTTGCGTGGGCTCTCGCTCCGGCAAAACAAGCTCGGCGACGACGGCGCGCGGGCGTTGGCGGGCTCCCCCTCGCTCGTGGGTCTGTGGGTGCTGCGGCTCGACGGCAACGCGATCGGCAACGCGGGCGCGGCGGCCTTGGCGATGTCCAGTTCCTCGTCGTCGCTCCGTTTTCTCGGGCTGCGGGGCAACGCGATCCGCCTCCGCGGCGCTGCCCGTTTCCCAACAGGCGCGACGCACATCGACCTCTCCGGCAATTGCCTCGGCGTCATCGCCGCTCGTGCCCTCGAGCGCCACGCCAAGCCGATCGCGTTGGTGTTCGGCGACGTCGACGCCTATTTCGACGATCTCCCGTCAAACACCCGTCATGGTCGGTTCGGGCCCGCGCCACCCGCAGCGCGCTGACAGGTCACCATCGCCCCAGGATGGGTCGAGACGAGGCAGAGCCGCGGTTCCGCCGCCGTCATTTCTGGTCGAGCCTCGCGGGGTCGCCATCGGTACCAGGGCTTGCTCTTTGGGCGGGGATGCCCGCTGCCGAGGCGTCACGTCCCTTCTGCACTCCGCTGGCCGATACGCGGGTGGACGGCTACGCCTGGCGGCGGTCGACGCGAAGAACGTTGAAAGCGACCTTCCTACAAACGCGAGCAAAACCATGAGTGTCGATTCCTTCATCGCTCTTGAGCAGACTCTGCGGGCCTGGCACGGCGAGGGCGCGCTCTATGCCCGAGCCCAACATCGCGGCTCGTTCACTTTCGCTGCATGGGCCTTCCTCGACGGCGAGCCAGCGATCCTCGCCGAGGGGCTCGACATTCTCGTGCTCATCTTTTCGGATTCAACCGGCACGAAGACGGAGAACTTTCCGCGGGCACCAGAGGCCGTATTTCAGATCCTCGCGCCCTACCTCACACGCCACAGCGATCCTTGCCCACACATCACCATCAAGGTGCCCTACCAAAAACGTTGCTGAGCTGCAGCAGCGCTTGATCGCCCTGCCTGAACCTCGACGCGCGCAGCCCGCACCCGAGCCTCGACCGGCACAGCCCGCATCAGACCCATCGATCGTCGGCGTGCTGCGGCCACCAACGTGAGCCCACCGTGCGAACGTCGCGCACATCACCTTGGTCAACCACCCCGAAGCGCCCATCCTCGCGTTCGCAAAAGATCTCGACGCGAACCTCGGTTTCATCGGTCAAGGCGCCGACACGGAGCAGCTCCTGTCGATCGTCGTCCGCAACCTCTCAGCGAAGCCCACCGACTTCACAGTGCTCGATGGAGGAGTCGCGTGCTGTGGTGGCCGCGACCACTCCGCCGAGCGCGTAGTCGACCCCGTGTTCTTGCGTGCGCTGCACGACAAGGGCGGCCGAGATCTCCTCATCGGCATCCCCCACACCAAGGCGTTGTACGCCATCGCATCGAGCGCCAACCAACCCGCGCGCCGTAGCTTCGCGACGATGCTTGAGTTCGAGCTCGACCGCTGCAGCGACATCAACGAGACACCGATCACCGACATGGTGCTCCGGGTCAGCGACGGCCGCATCGTCACAGCGTTCTCATTGGACGAGTTCATCGTCTGAGCCGCGAGCGAGGCTTGGTGATCAAGCAGGCTTGAGCGAGGGTTGGCCGACGTCAATTACATCCACCCAGTAACGACAATTACACTTCCCCATCGACCTCGTTCCCAGCCTGCTTGTTCTTCGCCGTCGTCGTTCCGGTAACTATCGTCGCTGCCTCCTTCTTCGCCTGCTCCGCCGCATCGGCTCGCACGCTCGTCCCTGTCATCTCCAGGATCACCGAGTGATGCACCAGGCGGTCGATCACCGCCGCCGTCGTCATCGGGTCCTTGAAGATCCGATCCCACT
>JBBQNG010000447.1:0-2529 GCA_038329645.1 Burkholderiales bacterium | reverse complement strand
TCGAACTCGCCGCGGAACTTGGCGCCCGCGACCATCGAACTGAGGTCGAGCGACATCAACTTCTTGTTCTTGAGGGATTCCGGCACGTCGTCGTTGACGATGCGCAGCGCCAGGCCCTCGGCGATGGCGGTCTTGCCGACGCCAGGCTCGCCGATTAGCACGGGGTTGTTCTTGGTGCGGCGGCTCAGCACCTGGATGGTGCGGCGGATCTCCTCGTCGCGGCCGATCACCGGATCGAGCTTTCCGTCACGCGCCGCCTGGGTGAGGTCGCGGGCATATTTCTTGAGCGCGTCGTAGCCGCTTTCGGCCGATGCGCTATCGGCGGTGCGGCCCTTGCGCAGCTCGGCGATCGCCTTCTCGAGCGCAGGCGCTTTCACATTACCCTTGGCCAGCGCATCGGCGGCCTCGGTGCCTTTGGCGAGCACGAGCGCCATCAATAGGCGTTCGACAGTGACGAAGGAATCGCCCGCCTTCTCGGAAATCGCTTCGGCCTGGTCGAACAGGCGCGCCGTCTCGGGCGCCATGTAAATCTGCCCCGCGCCCTGGCCTTCGACCTTGGGCTGCTTGGCGAGATTGGCCTCGACCGCGCGGTAGACCGCGCGCGAATCGCCGGCCGCCGACGCGATCAGGTTGGCCGCGAGGCCTTCGGGATCGTCGAGGAGGACTTTCAGAAGATGGTCGGGAATGAAGCGCTGGTGGCCTTCGCGCAGCGCCAGCATCTGGGCGCTTTGCAGGAAACCGCGCATGCGCTCGGTATATTTCTCTTGGTTCATCACTCTACCCTTTCATTTCACGCCCCCGTCGAGCGGCAGGCGAAAGAGAGGACCCCTATCCGGGCATCCTGTGATCGATATAGGGTGCCACGCTGTCGGTACAAGACCGGACGACACGTATGGCTTTTCAGTGACACAATCGCCGGCTACGAAGCCGGTCGAATTGACATAGATCAACAAATACAGGGAATTCTTCATGTCCGAACACGGCCACATCGAAGGCTCGAACAAGCGACTAGCGGTGATGATCGCGATTCTGGCGGCATGCTTGGCGATCGCGGAAACCGGCGCCAAGAGTGCCCAGACCGAGGTCCTGACCCAGCATGTCGAGGCCACGAACATGTGGAACTTCTTCCAGGCCAAGAGCATGCGCCAGACGCTGGTCCGCACCGCCGCGGAAGAGATGGAAGCCCAGTACAAGGATACCGGCACGATGCCGCCGGCGGTCAAGGCGCAGGTCGACAAATGGAAGGAGACGGCGCAGCGCTACGAGAGCGAGCCGTCGACCAACGAGGGCCGCAAGGAGCTGGCAGCGCGCGCGAAGGAATATGAAAAGAACCGCGAGAAGGCGCGCGCGGCGTACCACAATTTCGAGTTCGGATCGGCGGCCTTCCAGCTCGCCATCGTGCTGGCATCGGCGGCCGCGGTCACGTCGGTGATGGTGTTGGCGTTCGTGGCCGGCGGCCTCGGCATCGTGGGCGCCGTCCTGACAGCGACCGGCTTCATCGCGCCGACCCTGCTGCATCTCTAGACCGGAGCCGGCCCCCAGGCCTGGGGCCGAGGCTTAGCTGCCGCGACGTCCCGACGGACGGAACTCGGGTACTTCAGGCTGCTCTTCGATGGCCGGATCCTGGTTGGACGGCGTGCTGCGCCCGCTTTGCAGAAACGCCACGCCACCTAGACCCGGATCGCTCTCGGCGCGCGGCTCGGCGCGATCTTCGCTCTGGCGGCCATCATTCTGCCGACCGTCATTCTGGCGGCTGTCTTGCTGGCGGCTGTCTTGCTGGCGACCATCGTTTTGGCGATTGTCGTTCTGGCGGCCGTCTTGCTGGCGACCATCATTCTGGCGCCCGTCGTTTTGGCGGCCATCATTTTGGCGACCGTCATTCTGGCGGCCATCATTCTGGCGCTCATTCGACGCATAACCCTCGCCATTGGCCTGCGGCTGGTTGGGTTGGCCATCCTGCTGCTGCGGATTCTGCTGCTGGCCTTCCTCACCTTCCCAGCCCGGAGCGCGCGGAACGAAGCCGCCCTGGCTCTGGATCACGCGGAAGTAGTGATCGGCGTATTGGAAGTAGGCCTCGGCCTGGATGCGGTCGCCCATGGCTGCGGCCTCGCGGGCTAACGCCTGGTACTTTTCGTAGACCTGATGCGCGTTGCCGCGCACGCGGACGTCCGGACCGCTGCTGTCAAAAATCTGATTCCGGTTTGGCGGCCGGTTCGGATTGTGGTTGTGCTGTTGCTTGTGCTGGTTGTGATTGCCGCCGCCGCCGCCGTTACGGCCGCCGCGCGAACGCTGACGATTGTTTGGTCTCATTAACCTAAGGCCAGTTATATGCCGGACGGGTGTTGTTTTTGCGACCCTCTGCCCTTCGCGGGCGCCGTCACAGCTCAATTTGAGAGGGATGAATGCCCGTTAGACGGGCGGCGGCCCCCCAAGGGCCTGAAAGTAACGTAGTCTCAATCGAGAAGGATTGCCAACCATTTAATGTGTCGCTCGTAGCACGCGGTCGATGCCCCCCAGATCCTTGGTCGG
>JBBQNG010000446.1:0-2558 GCA_038329645.1 Burkholderiales bacterium | reverse complement strand
CAGCGAAGCGCGTCAGGTCTCCCAGGGCGGCGGCAGTGTTGGTGGTGGAGCTTGCCATAGTCTTCGCGCTTAAGTGCCCTGGTCCTCGAATTTTCCGCCGGCCGATTCCACCGCGCTTTTTGCACCCTTGGTCGCGGTGATAACCTTGTCCTTGATCGTGAAGGCCTTGTCGACCTTGCCCGAGAGGATGATCTTGACGCGCTCGGCATGCGCCGGCACCAGATTGGCGCCGATCAGACCGGCGAGCGTCACTTCAGAGCCTTCGACCCGCATCAGGTCGGTGAGCGTTAGCTCGCAGCGCGAGGACTTCATGGCCGACCTGAAGCCGACTTTCGGCAGGCGCCGCTGCAAGGGCATCTGGCCGCCCTCAAAACCGACCTTGTGATAACCGCCCTTGCGGGCGCGCTGGCCTTTGACACCGCGTCCGCAGGTCTTGCCCTGGCCGGCGGAAGCGCCGCGCCCGACGCGCAGGCGGGTCCGCTTGGCGCCAACGGCCGGCTTGATGGTGTTGAGTTGCATCGTCATGTCATTTCCCCGAGTCAGGCTCGACTTTCAGCAGATGGATCGCCGCCTGCACCATGCCGCGCGTCGAAGGCGAATCCTCGACCTCGACCGTGTGGCCGATGCGCCGCAGCCCCAAGCCCTTGACGGATCCGCGGATGCTGGCGAGCTGGTGGAAGGTACTCTTGGTCTGCGTGACCTTGATAGTTTTGCTGGCCATGCTTAACCCGCGATCTCTTCAACGCTCTTGCCGCGCTTCTCGGCAATGTCCTGGGGCGAACGCAGCTTGGCGAGCGCGTCCATGGTCGCGCGTACCACGTTGATCGGATTGCGCGAGCCGTAGCTCTTGGCAAGCACGTTGCGCACGCCGGCGCATTCGAAGACCGCGCGCATGCCGCCGCCGGCGATCACACCTGTACCGTCCGCGGCCGGCTGCATGTACACCCGTGTCGTGCCATGCTTGCCCTTGACGGCATAGAAGAGCGTCTCGTTCTTGAGCGACACGCTCACCAGACTCTTGCGGGCCTGCATCATTGCCTTGGAAATGGCCACCGGCACTTCGCGCGCCTTGCCATAGCCGAAGCCCACCCGCCCGGCGCCATCGCCTACCACGGTCAGTGCGGTGAAGCCGAATTGCTTGCCGCCCTTCACGACCTTGGCCACGCGGTTCACTGCGACCAGCTTCTCGAGCAGGTCGTCGCTGGACTGCGGTCTCTGTTCATTTCTCGCCATAGCGCTATATCACCTTGAATGTTTAGAACTCGAGACCGGCTTCGCGAGCAGCCTCGGCCAGCGCCTTGACGCGCCCGTGATACATGAACCCGGAGCGGTCGAAGGCCACCTTGGCAATGCCCTTCGCCTTGGCGCGCTCCGCGATGGCACGGCCTACGGCCTTGGCGGCCTCGATATTGCCGGTGCCTTTGAGATCGCCGCGCACGTCCTTCTGCAGCGTCGACGCCGACACCAGTACGGTATCGCCCGACGGCGCGAAGATCTGCGCGTAGATATGCTGCGGAGTGCGGTGCACCGACAAACGATTGCTGCCCAGTTCCCGGATCTTCGCCCGGGTGCGCGTGGCGCGTCGCAGGCGGACGTCTTGTTTGGTCTGCTTCATGACTACTTCTTCTTCGCCTCTTTCAGCGAAATCTTTTCATCGGAATACTTCACGCCCTTGCCCTTGTACGGCTCGGGCGAACGGAACGCACGGATCTCGGCGGCGGTCTGCCCGACCCGCTGCCGGTCGATGCCCTTCACCAGGATCTCGGTCTGGGTCGGCGTCTCGATGGTCACGCCCTCGGGGATCGCGTAGTTGATCAGGTGCGAGTAGCCCAGGGTCAGCTGCAAGCTCTTCGCCTGCACCGCGGCGCGATAGCCGACCCCGACCAGTTCGAGTTTTTTCTCGTATCCCTTGGTCACGCCGAACACCATGTTGGCGATGTGCGCACGGGTTGAACCGGCGATGGCGTACAGCCCGTCGACACCGTCCTGCGCCTGGACTTCCAGTGTCTGTTGCTGCTGCACGATCTTGATCCCCTGCTTGAGCGCGAGGCTCAGCGAGCCCTTGGCCCCCTTTACGGTGATCTTGTCGGCTGCGATGGTCGCGCTCACGCCCTGCGGGAGATCGACCGGTTTCTTTGCTACTCGAGACATGGCGTTGACCCTTGAATTCTTACTGGACGACGAACAGCACTTCGCCGCCCGTGTTGGCGGCACGCGCCTGCTTGTCGGACATGATGCCCTGCGGCGTCGAGACGACCGCCACCCCGAGGCCACCCAGCACCTTCGGCAACTCGTCCTTGCCCCGGTAGATGCGCAGCCCCGGCCGGCTGATGCGCTCGATGCGGTCGATCACGGGGCGTCCCTGGTGATACTTGAGCTCCACGTGCAGCGTGCTCTTGTTGCCGTCGGTCTCGGTGTTCACACCCGCGATGTAGCCCTCGGCCACCAGCACCTTGAGGATGGCGGTCTTGAGCTTTGAGGCACCCATGCTCACTGTCGGCTTGCCCGCGGACTGGGCGTTGCGGATGCGCGTCAGGAGATCGGCAATCGGATCGGTC
>JBBQNG010000445.1:0-2565 GCA_038329645.1 Burkholderiales bacterium | reverse complement strand
CACCACCCGGGTGCAGGACATCGATATCAGGCTGGCCGCCAAGCTGGCCGAAATGCCGGTCGAGGAATTCGTCGCATTGAACCCCGCGTTCAACCGCCCGATCATCCCCGCCTCCGTGAATGCGCGGATCGTGCTGCCCGCGGACAAGATCGCGGTGTTCCACACCAATCTGGAAAAGTACGACAGCAAGGCGCTGGTCTCGTGGCAGGCTTACCAGCCCAAACCCGGCGAAAAGCTTGAGGCTGTCGCAAAAAGGTTCGGCGTCACGGTGGCGCGGCTGAAGGAAGTCAATGGGGTGACGCCGCGCACCCGCGGCATCCCCGCCCTGCTTGTGGTCCCGATCAACGGCACGGCGACCGATACCAGCGCCGAGCTGCCTCTGATGTACACGCCCCCGATCCCGATCGCCGCCACCCGGACACAGGTGCATACGGTCAAGACCGGCGAGACCCTGTTGTCGATCGCCAACCGGTACCGGGTAACCCCGGACGACCTGCGCCGCTGGAACCCGATTGGACGGCTGACTATCGGGCAACAACTGCGTATCGAGAACATCGCTGCTGCGACGCAGCGGAGTGCTGTAAGTAAGTCCTCCAGGACAACTAAACCTCATTTAATCAGTGCAAAGAAGCGCGTACCTCCTGTAAAACATAAGGATGCACAAGCTCGTCGCTGACCCAGTACCGCCTTCCCCAGGGCCCAAAATGCTTGCGCTCGCAGGCGGCAGGTCTAGAATCGTTTCCCCGCTCCCGCCCTGCCCCTTTCCCAGCCGACATGTGCCCTGCCCTGCGCCGGATCGGATTTCTGTTCTTCGCTTTCGGCTGGCCGGCCGCCGCGTCCGCCGATCCGTTGATCTTCTTCCTGATGAGTGCCGCGCGCGAGATTGCAGTCTCGGCGGTTGCCAAAGCCGCAGAGAATGCCTCAGCCGCTGCGCAGGTGCCTGCGCAGGTGCCTGTGCCGGTGACAACCTATGCCGGCACGGCGGTCGAGCCGGACACTCTCAGGCGCGTGGTCGACGATAGCTTTACCTACCTGTCCCAATCAAAGCGCGACGAGATCTTCGCCAGCCTCAACGAGATGCTGCTCGACCCGAAGCTCGGCCCGACGCGCGCCACGCTGATCGAGTATTTCCTGCACAAGGCGCTGGCGGTGCGCGCCGCGCAGGTCGAGCTGGGCAAGCTCTCGTACGCCGAAAAGGAGCGGCTCGCGGTCCAGTTCAGGCTCGAAACGCAGAGCCTGCCCGAGGAAGAGCGCAAGCAGCTGCTGGTCCTGCTCGAGGAGCACCTGCTGCCCGTCCCCGCCGACCTGAACCAGCTCCTGCTCGCGCAGCTTCAGGTGACGCGCTAGGCGCGATTCACGCGTAGCCTGCGGCACTATTTTTACGCGTAGCCTGCGGCTACAAGTTTGCGGGTGTAATCAGACCCGGGGTTGCCGAGCACCTGCTCCACCGGCCCGCTTTCGACCACCTCGCTGTCTTTCATCACCATCACCCGGTGCGCCATTGCGCGGACCACGTCGATGTCGTGGGTGACCAGCACGTAGCTCAGGCCATGCTTGCGCTGCAGTTCGCCGAGCAGTTGCAGCACCTGCTTCTGGATCGTCACGTCGAGGGCGCTGGTGGGCTCGTCGAGCACGACGACTTTCGGCCGCACCACCAGGGCGCGCGCGATCGCAATCCTCTGCCTCTGCCCGCCGGAAACTTCATGCGGGTCCCTGTGCAGCAGCGGCTCGACGCGCCCGTTCTCCATCAGCCCGACTTCGTTCAATGCCTGGATCACGCGCTCGCGACGGCCGGCCGGTCCCAGGCCGGGCTCGTGGATCTCGAGCCCCTCGCCAACGATGGCCTCGACCGTCAGGCGCGGGGACAGCGAGGACAACGGGTCCTGGAACACGACCTGGATCTCCCGCCGCAGCTCGCGCCGGCGCGCCGAGTCCGCGTCGTGCCAGGCTACGCCGCCGATGCGGATGTCCCCTTTGGCGCGCACCAGGTTCAGTAGCGCGAGCGCGAGCGTCGTCTTGCCGGAGCCCGACTCCCCGATTACGCCCAGCGTCTCCCCGGGCGCGAGATCGAAATCGGCGTGCTTCACCGCCACGAAGCGGCCCTTGGAGAACCAGCCGCGGATGCCGGGCAGCGGCGTCGGGTACTCCACTGCCACGCCGCGCGCTTCGAGCACGCGACCCTCGCCCGCAGGCGCCACGTCCCGCGTCGGCCGGCTGTCGATGAGCTTGATCGTGTAGGGATGCTGCGGCGATTGCATCACTTCCGCCGTCTTTCCCTGCTCGACCACAAGGCCCTTCTCCATGACCGCCACGCGGTCGGCATATCGGCGCACCAGGTTCAGGTCGTGCGTGATGAGGAGCAGGCTCATGCCCGTTTCCTCGCGCAGCTTGTCGAGAAGGTCGAGGATCTGCAGGCGGATGGTCGCGTCGAGCGCCGTGGTCGGCTCGTCCGCGATCAGAAGCTTAGGGTTGCAGGCCAGCGCCATCGCAATCATCGCGCGCTGGCGCATGCCACCGGACAGTTTGTGAGGATGTTCGCCGAAACGCTGCTCGGGCGCCGGCATC
>JBBQNG010000444.1:0-2629 GCA_038329645.1 Burkholderiales bacterium | reverse complement strand
GGCGGCCTGGGCCTGGGTCCATCCTTCGCGGTCGATAATGTGCTTGAGCTCGCTCACCAGCTCCGCCTTCGCCATATGATCTTCAGCGTCTGGAACGCCAATATCCTCAAAGACATTCCCGCTGCCACGAGTGACCCGGCTACCGCGTACTTTTGGCACCTGATGTCTCCTTCGATTTGAGTTCAGCTTTGGAATGATCCTCGGCTGCTTTTAGATTCTTCCTGATCAGCTCGATGTCACTCTTTGACGTCTTGATGCCGCTGGTGGATTTCTTCTGAAAGGCGTGCAGGGCATAGACCGCATTCAGAAACTTGACGGTGTAGACGCCCCTGTAAGTGTCACCATCATAATCATCCACGATCTCCAGCACACCGCCTCCCCCGAACCCTTTCAGCGATTTGGCGGCCTCATGCTTCCCGCCGCTCAGGTTCTTCTTGCTCGAACCGAT
This sequence comes from Burkholderiales bacterium, assembly GCA_038329645.1. Classification (GTDB taxonomy): domain Bacteria; phylum Pseudomonadota; class Gammaproteobacteria; order Burkholderiales; family SG8-39; genus SZAS-79. The sequence goes on along the minus strand of JBBQNG010000444.1, from coordinate 2,181 downwards.
CCAGTAGACGGGTCTGTTGGTCGCTATGCAGGTTCCGATATAGCAATTTCGCTATATACATCAAGGTAGCTTTCTCACCTTCTGCTCCCTCTAGCGGGCGAGAGAAACAGACCGTAGGGTCTCCCTCTAAAATCAGGAGGAGACACCATGAACGCCCCCGCCGCCCTCACGTCGAAGCCCAAGCGTCCCGACCTCGAAGCCGAGTTGAACAACCTCGCGATGTCTAAAGACTCGCAGCCGCTGTTCGACGCGGTGATGAAGCACATCGAGGAGAACGTGGCGCCGATCACCGAGGAGTTCCATCGCCTGGGCGAGGGCCGCAAGGAGCGCTGGTCGTGGGCGCCGGGGCAGCTCGAGCTGCTGGAGACGGCCAAGGACAAGGCGAAGAAGGCCGGCCTGTGGAATTTCTTCCTGCCCCACTCCGAGATCGGCCGCGGGCTGACCAACCTCGACTACGCCTATATCGCCGCCGAATTGGGCAAGCATCCGCTGGCGGCCGAGACCTTGAACTGCTCGGCGCCCGACACCGGCAACATGGAAGTGCTGGAGAAGGTCGGCACGCCCGAGCAGAAGAAGAAGTGGCTGGAGCCGCTGCTGAACGGCGAGATCCGCTCGGCCTTCGCCATGACCGAGCCGAACGTGGCCTCGTCCGACGCCAAGAACGTCGCCACGCGCGCCGAGCTGGTCGGCGACGAGTGGGTGATCAACGGCGAGAAGTACTACATCTCCGGCGCCGGCGATCCGCGCTGCAAGATCATGATCGTGATGGTGAAGACCAGCCCCGACGCCTCGCCGCAGTTCCAGCAGTCGCAGATCCTGGTGCCGATGGGCACGCCGGGCCTCGAGATCCTGGGCCCCATGCACGTGTTCGGCCAGGACCACGCGCCGCGCGGCCACATGCACCTGCGGTTCACCAACTGCCGCGTGCCGGCCGCCAACATGCTGCTGGGCGAAGGCCGCGGCTTCGAGATCTCACAGGTGCGCCTGGGACCGGGCCGCATCCATCACTGCATGCGCTCAATCGGCGCCGCCGAAAAGGCGCTCGACCTGATGGTCAAGCGCGGTGCCAGCCGTACCGCGTTCGGCAAGCAGCTCATCCAGCTCGGCAAGAACCTGGAGCTGGTGAGCCGCGCCCGCATCGAGATCGAGGCGATGCGGCTCATGGTGCTGAAGGCCGCCAAGGCGATGGACGTGCTGGGCAACCGCGAGGCCCGCGTGTGGGTGAGCATGGTCAAGGCGATGGTGCCGGAGAAGGTCTGCACCATCATCGACCAGGCGATGCAGATCCACGGCGCCACCGGCATCTCGCACTGGACGCCGCTGGCCGAGATGTACGCCCAGCAGCGCACGCTGCGCTTCGCGGACGGTCCCGACGAGGTCCATCACATGGTGGTCGGCCGCGCGGAGATCAGCCGGCATTAAATACGCACTACCGCCAGCACAACCGTTGTTGTCATTCCCGAGCGTAGCGAGGGACCTTTGATTGGCAGCAGTTAAAGGTCCCTCGCTACGCTCGGGATGACAGTCTGCGCTTACGGCGCAATCGCGCGCAGGACTTCCCTGAAGACGTTCGCCTGCAGACGAAACGCCTGCGGGCTGTAGTCCTGGTAATATCCCGCCGTCACCGCGACGACGAGATCGAGCTCCGGGACGATGCGGATCGACTGCCCGCCGCGACCGAGCGCGCTGGCCCAGTGGAGCTCACGCCCCTCTTCCTGGGAGCGGCCGAGCCACCAGAGATATCCGTAGGAAACGCCGCCCGTGGCCTCCAGCCGCAGCGCGATCGAGGCGTCGATCCAGGCCTTCGAGACGATCTGGCGGCCATTCCATTGGCCGCCTGCCAGGACAAGCTGGCCGATTTTTACCATGTCGCGCGGGCGCAGGCGCAGACCGCCGCCGGCATCGGTGTCGCCCTTGCGGCGCATCCACTCCACGGCCGTGATGCCCAAAGGCTCGAACAACACCTCGCGGGCAAATTCGTCGAGCGGGCGTCCGGTCGCCTTGCGCACGATGGCCGACACGAGCGCGAGCGCGCCGGTGTTGTAGAAGAACTCCTGTCCCGGCGGGGCCGTCACGGGAAGGCCGAGGACGTAACGGCAGGAATCCGGTGACCTGTTCATACGCGCCTCGTCGTTGTCCTCGTCTCCCGTCTCCGGGGTCGCCTCCACCCACTTCTGGCCC
>JBBQNG010000443.1:0-2647 GCA_038329645.1 Burkholderiales bacterium | reverse complement strand
ACCTGGTGGTCGCGGATGGGGACCGCATCGGACTCGCGGCGGGCAATGGCGGCGGCAAGACCACGCTGCTCAAGTGCCTCGCGGGCTTAATGGAGCCCACCGGCGGCCAGATCGTGCGGTCGCGCGGCCTGCGCGTGGGGTTCGTTGAGCAGGACGTCCCCGAAGGCCTCCTCGACCTGTCCTTGCATGAGGCCATCCGCCGGGCCTTGCCGCCCGGGGAGCGTGACGGCGAGACCTGGCGGGTCGAACATGGTGCTTGACGAATTTCAGACGCCCGGGGCGCTGCGACAAAGGCCAATGCGGGCGCTGAGCGGAGGCTGGCAGCGCCTGGCGTTGATTGCCCGGATCTGGGTCAACCAGCCCGATGCCCTGCTGCTGGACGAGCCGACCAACCACCTCGATCTTGCCAAGCTGTTTCAGCTCGAGCGATGGATCAATTCGGCGGTCCGAAACCTGCCGGTCGTGATCGCCAGTCATGATCGGGACTTTCTCGACGTCGCAACCAACCGGACGCTGTTCCTGCGCCCGGAGACCTCGCACTATTTCGCCTTGCCCTATCCGCGCGCCCGCGCGGCGCTCGATGAGGCCGATAGCGCGGCCAAAGTCCAGCAGGAACGCGATTTCAAGACGGCCGGCCGGCTGCGGAAGCAAGCCGCCAAGCTCACCAATATCGGCATCAATTCGGGTAGCGATCTTCTGGTCAGGAAGTCCAAATTCCTCCGCGATAGGGCCGAAAAGATTGAGGCGACGGCGCCGTCGCTGCACCAGGAACGCTCCGGAAACATCCGGCTCGGCAATAGCGGCACCCACGCCAGGGTTTTGCTGGCGCTCGAGGAGGTTACGGTGACGACGCCGACGGGCGACCCCTTGTTCCGGATCGGCAAGCTGCACGTCTACCAGGGCGACCGGATCGTGCTGCTGGGACGCAACGGGGCGGGGAAGTCGCAGTTCGTGCGGCTCCTGCGCCGGGCGATGGCTGCGCCGGAGCCGATGCCCGGCGTCCGTATAAGCCCGTCCGTGGTCGTCGGCTACACCGATCAGGACATGTCGCAATTGCCGCTCAAGGGCTCGCCCGCCGAGTTCATCGCCTGCTTTGGGCTGGGCGATCAGCGCACCAAATCGCTGCTGGCGGGCGCCGGCTTTCTGATCGAGAAGCAGGAGCGATCGATCGCCGAACTATCGTTCGGGCAGCGGGCGCGATTAGGTTTGCTGGCCTTGCGGTTGAGCGAGCCGAATTTTTACCTGCTCGACGAGCCGACCAACCACGTCGATATTCCAGGTCAGGAAAAGCTCGAAAGCGAGATTCTCGAACACGAGGCGAGCTGCATTCTCGTCTCGCACGACCGCAGTTTTGTGCGCAGCATCGGCACCCGCTTCCTGCTGATCGAGGGCAGCAAGCTGCAGGAGGTCGAAACGCCGGAAGGGTTTTTCGCCGCGATGGCGGCCGAGGAGGAAGCCTAGTCAAAGCCTGACGCCTGGTGCGGGAGCCGGCGGTCCGCTCGGCCCGAGATGGGCGAGGATTAGCGATGTCGGCTATGGAGAAATGGGAATGCTAAGGGGTACCTGCCTGTGCGGCAGTGTCAGGGTTGAGGTCACAGGCCCAGTTGAACATCAGCCAGAAGCTTGCCATTGCACTATGTGTCGAAAGCAGTCTGGCCACGTCGGCGCCGCTGTCAATGTTCTGCGCGATGCGCTCTCGGTCGGCGGCGAGCAACACGTCCGTTGGTACAGATCATCGGACAAGGTTGAACGAGGATTTTGTTCTGAGTGCGGTTCAACACTGTTCTGGAAGCCGACGATTCAAGGCTATCAGTTCACAGCTGTCGCGATGGGTTTATTCGATGATCCGACCGGATTGCAGCTCTCCAAACACACCTTTGTCGCGGAAAAAGGCGACTATTACGAAATCACAGACGGTTTGCCGAAGAGCGATAGCTACTGACCGCGAGGATTTCGGAACGGACAATTCGGATCGGGTGGCAAGTGTCGGATTCTAGCAGTGACCGCCGCGGTGCTGGCGAACCCCTGGGGCAGGCCTGCGGCGCGTCAAAAAAGCAAAGGGCCCCGTAGCCGGGGCCCTTTCCATGTCGGCGATCCTGCGGCCGTTTCAGGCCGAATAGTACATTTCGTACTCGATCGGGTGCGGGGTATGCTCGAACCTGATGACTTCGGTCATCTTGAGCTCGATGTAGCTATTGATCTGGTCGTCGTCGAAGACGCCGCCGGCCTTGAGGAACTCGCGGTCCTTGTCGAGGCTGTCGAGGGCCTCGCGCAGGGATCCGCAAACGGTCGGGATCGCCTTGAGTTCTTCCTTGGGCAGATCGTAGAGATCCTTATCCATAGGTTCGCCCGGGTGGATTTTGTTCTTGATGCCGTCAAGACCCGCCATCAGCATGGCGGCAAAACCCAGATAGGGATTGGCCAGCGGATCAGGGAAACGCACTTCCACGCGCTTGGCCTTGGGCGACTGGCCGAAGGGGATACGGCAGGAGGCCGAACGGTTGCGGGCCGAATAGGCCAGGAGCACAGGAGCCTCAAAACCCGGAACCAGGCGCTTGTAGCTATTGGTAGTGGGGTTGGTGAAGGCATTGATTGCCTTGGCATGCTTGATGATGCCGCCGATATAGTACAGTGCGTCCATGGAAAG
>JBBQNG010000442.1:0-2652 GCA_038329645.1 Burkholderiales bacterium | reverse complement strand
TTGGCCTGTTTCGCGCCTGGATTCTTGTTCGCCTGGGCTTCGTCGAGGATGGCAAAGCGCCAACTTGCCTGCGTGAGGACCGGAATCCGCAGCAGCGAGCCGTAGCTCGTGATGACGAGGTCGTCGGCGGAAAAATGTGCTGGCGCCAGCGCCTTGATGTTTTCCTGGGTCATGACCGAGGGATGTACGATCCGGGCTTTCAGATCGGGTGCGAAGCGCTCGATCTCAGTGGCCCAATTGGCGAGCAGCGAGGCGGGCGCGACCAGCAGGCTCGGCCCGCTGTCCTTGGCGCCCCGGCAGAAAGCAGCAGCAGCGCCAGCACCTGGATGGTCTTGCCCAGCCCCATGTCGTCGGCCAGGCAGGCGCCGAGGCCAAGCCCCGACAACAGCCGCATCCAGGCCACGCCCGCCTGCTGGTAGGGACGCAGGGTGCCGCGCAGGGCCGGACCCGGATCGGCTCCGGCCACCTCGAGTGAGCGCAACGCCTTTATCGGGAGCCGTCGACTGCAGAGGCGCGGTTAGCGGTCGCAAACAACCCCAGTAGCAACTCAAGCTGGCCGAGAGCGACTGATCCGCTACGGAATGAAAGACGCGGATAACGGGCATTCGGCTTAGGAACCGCCTGCGCGGACATTCAGAAAATCAGGCGGGAGTGGAGGCGCTTCGCGTTGCTTTGAACTGTTGGGCGCTTCTTGCGACGCTTCCAACGCAGAAACGGGCAGTCTCCCTCTCCTGCCTGATCCGTCCCGGACTTACGCCGTGGCGGCCTTCTGGGCCGCCGCGAAGACGTCGCGTGCGGACGTCGTACCCGCTACGTGCTCCGTACCCTCGACTCCGAGGTCCATCCATCCTGCATTCACGGCCTCAAACATTTCTTCGGCAGGTCCGGTGTGGCCCTTCGGGATGCCGAATTGCTCGAACGCTTCCGCCCACCCGGCACGCAGGATTGCAAAGGCCTTCACGTCGAGATTCAGGACTTCACCCAATTGCTCCGCGACTTCATCCGCGGTGACCATCGAACCAAGCTCGACGACGCGCTGCCCTAACCAGGCTGGCCCGGTCAAAAGGGCAGCGACCTCCGTGCCGATGTCGTTCGTCGCGACCATGGTCGATTTCCGGTTTGTCGGATTGTAGTAGACCGGTAGCGTTCCGCCCTGGGCGACCTGCAAACCATAGAGGAAGTTTTCGAAGAATCCACTGCGCGCACAAACGCGATTGGCGATATCAGGTCGCGAAAGCCTTGCTCCAGAAGCGACAAGGCCGTGATCATCCCGAGCCCGCTGGTCCTGTTCGCACCCATCGACGAAAGCGCAACCACTCGCGGCGGTGCCGCCTTGGTGAGCGCCTCGACGTAGTTTGCAATCACGCCCTTGGCTTCTTTGTAATCGGGAGATGGTGCCCAGATAGCCGGCAACATGACGAACGCGCCTTCGACGTCTTTGAGCGCTTGCTCGATAGCTGCCGAATCGTTCCAATCGCCATCTACCAGTTCCACGCCCTGGTTCGCCCAGTTTGACGCCTTCTCGCGATTGCGGACCAGCGCACGGACTTCCTTGCCGTGCGCCAACAGATGTTCCGCCGTTGCGCCGCCCACTTTTCCCGTGATTCCCATGACTAAAAACATGTGTTTTCTCCTGATCTTGAAGGACAGAGCCCTGCCCTTGTTGGTTCAACGGACGAGCGGCAGAAGGGCTCGGATACGGGGATCGCGCGCGTAGAGGCCGCCCCATGTCATCGCGCCCAGAAGCAGGGAGATGATTTCCGGCGGCGACCCGAACTCACCAATGCGGACATGGGCGCAGATGGCACCTCCCAAAAAGCCGGTCACCAGGATCGCACCAAGGACGGCGGTGGCCGGGATGGCGTAAAGGATGGCGCAGGCGAGTACGATCGGACCCACGACACGGGTCAGGTCCATCGCGAACCCGGTTTCCTGCAACATGCTCGCGATCTGTGCCGGCGCGAAAAGCTGAATAGCGCCGTCTGCCACCAGAGCGACAACGACAGCCGCGCTCATTATCCGGCCGGCCCACAGCGGGCGATGCAAGTTCATGGCTTCCGGCGCCTGACGAAGGGTCATAGTTTCAGACACTTGGCGTTCTCCAAAGGGTCACCTGTCTTCGAGGCCTCCTACTTACTGTGTCTCATGCGTGTGATAAATGCCGGAGAAATAAACTGACTGTTCCCCACGCGGTGAACAATGCGAAGGCCCGAAAATGCAGAATCTAGAGCCCATCCTCATTTTCCTGACGGTAGCGAAAATGGGGAGCTTCACCCGCGCGGCCGATAGCCTAGGCATTCAAAAGGGAAGGGCCTCAACGGCGGTCCGGAAGCTGGAAGAAGATGTCGGTGTCAGGCTCCTGCACCGGACGACGCGCAGCGTGCAGTTGACGGAGGACGGACGCGCATTTCATGCCCGTGCCCGCGATCTGCTTGCTGAAGTCGATGACCTACACTCGATGTTCGCCGGCGATCGCGTGGCGCTTCGCGGGCGTTTACGGGTCGATCTTCCGACCGAGGTGGCGCGCACAACGATCGTGCCGGCCCTGCCGGATTTCATGGCGATTCACCCCGAGTTGGAGCTGGAGGTGTCGAGTACGGATAGGCAAGTCGATCTGGTGCAAGAGGGGTTCGACTGTGTATTGCGGCTTGG
>JBBQNG010000441.1:0-2653 GCA_038329645.1 Burkholderiales bacterium | reverse complement strand
GAAAAGCACCCGCACCTGCATCACAAGCGCGGCGCCACCGGTTCTGGCCACCTGAAGGAAAGCGCCGCCTACTTCGACGCGGTAGTGAAGCTGCTGGGCGCGGCGCAGGAGATCCTCGTCGTCGGACCGGGCAACGAGAAGCTCGAACTGGTCAAGCACGTCAAGAAGCATCATCACCTTTTTGCCGATCGCATCAAGGGCGTCGAATCGGCTGACCATCCCACGGACGGGCAGGTGGTGGCGCATGCACGGAAGTATTTTGCGGCGAGCGACAAGATGGGCGACACCGGCGACACGGGCAGCGCCCTCGGCACGAAGCACTGAACTACCGGCTCAGGGCATCACGTTGGGGTGCCTTGGATCAGACAATGTTGCCAATTTTTGTCTGAAGCCCGCGTGGATATTAGGTCTCCGGGCGAAATACTGCCATCGGCTACTGCACCGCATCCACCACATTGCAGGCCAGCTCAATCGAGGTGCGTACCGATGCGAGGTCGCCGACATAGCCGCCGAGCGCCTCCTCGGCGCGCCTGCGCAGCGACTTCGCGTCGATCAGCTTCTCGCGCGCGAGCACCTCGATGTCCTCGCGGTCCTGGTCGCTGAAGCGCGCGAGCTTGGACACCGCGAGGTCGAGCGGCGTAAGCACACGCACTTCGACGATGCTGCCGTCGTTGCCCGGCAGGTCCACACGCTCGGCATCCTCGTGCGCGTCTTCGTGCATCAGGCCGAGCGTGTCGTTGTAGTTGCGGTCCAAGTACAACACGCGCGCGCGGCCGTCCGAGTCCTTGTACGAGGCTTCTAGGTCGTCGTCGATCACGACGCGGCGCGAGAACACGCCGTCGATGTCTACGCTCACGCGGCTTCCGGTGCGCAGGTAGAGCGCGGCGCCGCCCGCGATGGTGAGCTTGATCGGCAGTTGCTTCTTGTCCACGTCCTTCAGGCGCGCAGCGATCTTGGCGACCACTCGCGCGAACGCCTCGAGGTAGGCCGGGTTCGCGCGCTTGTCAGGCCGCAACCGCCCTCCGGCGCGCGAGCATGGGCAGGAAGCGCGCCGGCCGCAGCGGGCTTTTCTGCAGCCAGAGTTCGAAAACCTCGGCCTGCGTCACGCCGACATGCAGCTCTTCGGCCAAGGCGAGGTAGCGGCGGCGATCGAAGCCGCGCGCGCTTGCCAGCAGCGTTGCGAGGCCGCCCATGAAGAAGCCCTCGCCGTGACGGCGCCAGGCCGAAGCGTCGAAGTTGCCGGAGGCGCACAGGTCGAGGAGCGCCTCCTCCTTCTCGCGGCCGAAGGTTGTCGCGTCCGCCTCAGGCGTGACCGACAGCCTGTAGCCGACCGCCGCAGCCAACGCCGCCAGCGTTCGCAGGTCACAGGACTCGCGCTTGCCTAGGCGGGACAAGGTTTCGGGCGGAAGCTTGCAGGCCTGGGCCCAAAGCCGGTCGTTGCCGAACAGGCGATTGGCCGCAGGGCGCAGCAGGTCGAGAATGTCGGCGGGTTTCATAGGATTATTGATTTTAAGATCATTTAAATTTACTACTTAATGATCTTTACGTCAACTTCCTTCCTCCAGCGAATCAGGTTCCCTCGGTCACTTCTTGTAGTCCTTGCCGCGGATCGCCGAGGCGCCGTGCGCGTGCACCAGATGCGCTTGCCTGCGGCCCTCGCCGCCGTGCACGCCGCCTCGATCTGCGCGTCGCTCATCGTCTGGCCGCCGCCTTCGCGGATGCTCTTGATGGCGTAGATCTTGATCACGTCCGCGCCCTGCGCCACCGCCTTGCGCACCCAGTCGCGCACCTGCTCGGGCGTCATGCCGACGTCCTTTTCGCGGAACGAGGTGACCGAGGTCAAGAGGCGCGGCCCCGGGATCACGCCCCTTGCGATGGCGGCGCGCAGCTCGACGTCCGACGGCGCGCCTATGCTTTGCACCGTCGTGAAGCCGGCCATCAGCGTCTGGTAGGCGTTCTCGGCGGAGTAGAGCGCGAGGCGGGCCGGCGGCTCTTCGCCCGGCGCGAAGCGCCCGTCCGCGCCGAAGTGGTAGTTGAAGTGCACGTGCGTGTCGATGAAGCCCCGGCAGGAGCGTGAGCTTCTGCAAGTCGTAGGTCACCCGACGCGCTGTTACCGGAACTGGCGCCACCCGGGCGATGCGCCCGCCTTCAACCGTGACGATTACGTTCCGCTCCACGCCGCCCTTGCCGTCGATGAGGGTGCCGGCACGGATGAGGATCGGGTCCAGTGCCAGCGCCAGTGGGGCCAGCGCGCAGAGCATCAGGGCGATCGAGGTCCATGTTTCTATACGGTCACGCATTTAGCGCACCTCCCGGTTAAGCTTGGTGGCAAAAGTACTACGGGCGCCAATTGCATCTGAACTCCACGCCAATTTCGCCCGGAGCCGGGGCATGCTCGTAAATGCTGACGTTGGTACCCCGCTGGGGCCGCAGACAGGAGGTTCGTCGGTCATGAATCGCAAGCAATTCCCTCTCAATTGCTTCTTTGCTCCTTACATTTGTTACTGATATCTTGAAGGAGTTTGTCAACTGGGTCCGTCCCAAGGTCAAGGTGTGAACTATGGCGAAGCAACAAATATCGCAATTCACCGAAGAGTTATACGAAAACGAACCGACAGGAGTCGAAGCAGAGTCGGAAGATATGGCGACTTCT
>JBBQNG010000440.1:0-2667 GCA_038329645.1 Burkholderiales bacterium | reverse complement strand
CGAGCGCCTGGGCAGCAATCAGGGACAGTACGGGTTCCAGATGCCTTTGTCGTACAACACATTCCAAGGCTGGGCCTACAGCTTTTTCAGCACGCCACCGGGAGGCGTGCGTGACCTGAACGCTTCGATCGCAGCCAGAATTGCGGGGGTCGACCTGGTTCTGAAGCACCACAGGTTCAAGGCGGATTTCGGCGGCGGAAGGCTGGGCAGCGAGTGGGATTTTTCGGCCGCCTATGCCATCAGCACATCGATCAACATTCGCGCGGTATTCGCGCAATTCCGCGCGGATAGTGCGTCCATCCGGCCCGGAGGCACCCGCGCCGTGCTCGGGCAGTTCCCGGCACCTTCCATAGATCGGTATTACGTGTCCTTGCAGTACGATTATTGAGGGGCGCGGGCGGCGAAGTGCGCGATCATCGAGCCGCGCTAAAAAGGGTAGGTGCGGATAGCTATCCCGCGCGCATCCGAAGCGACGCGCAAAAATTGCCCGGCGGCGTCAGGCCCGTCTACCTCCACGAAGCCGCGGTTGAAAAGCGAATACCGCAGGCTCCATTTCCCGGGCGGGGGCGCAAAGGTGCGGTTTTCTCCCCATTTGAGGTCGAAGCTTTCGCTGGTCACGCGCGATTCCGTCACGGTGCGCCCGATCCTGGCGGTGACCCTCCAGGCGCCGCCTTCTGCGGGCTCGACTGCCCGTGCGGTCGCGCAAATCGATCGCTCATCTTCGGACTGGAACTGCGCATCCGCAGGACCTGCTGTTTCCACCCGTCCCGTGGCCGGGATGATTTTCCAACCGTCCGTCAGCTCCTGGGCCGATAGCCGCAGACACCGCGCCTGCCCCGAATCGTCAAGACGGAAATCCTCCGACGCCCGCAGGTTTTCCTCGGTCCGAACCACGTTCGTCGCGACGTCCAGGGTCGCGCGGCCGAGGGAATCGGGCAGCACGCCGATTATCACAAAGTTGGAATACCCGCCGCGCGCAAGCGGATCGGACAACGGCCGGTTCCAGGGGATCACGACCTCACCCTTGTGCCACGAGATTTCTCCCGGGCGATCTTCGGCGGAGGCGAGCGCGCTCGTGGCGACAGAGAACTCTATGCTTTGGGTACTGTAGGAATAGGCGGTGTACGTCTTTCCATCGATAGACAACCGCGGCACCTGGCCTTTTTCGTATTCGGCGGGAAATGTGCCGCGCACCGCAATCGTCTGGAACGGCAGGAAGGAAAACAGGTAGAGGGGCCCGAACGAACGCACCTGGGGCGCCCCTGCGGGGAAGGGGAGCCTGTCGGCCACTATCTGTGCGCGATCCCCCGTCGCCTTGACCGCCAGTCTGTCGCCGGACGAAAGCGTCGCGACCATGCCAGCCAGGTCCCTTTCGAAAGCTTGCTCGGGCGCGCCAAGCGCGTCCACTTTCGTGTCGAGGCTGCCCCGGTAAGCGACTCGAGCCCGCGCGATCGCGCGCTGCACTTGCAGGCCGGCCGCCACCAGACCTTCCTGGCCGTTGGTCAGCGCCCCCCGGACCACCAGTTCGACTTCCGTGTACCTGGCCTGCAGAGCCGCCCCGAGTGTGCCGGCGTCATAGCTTGGGACATCGTTTCGCGCCACGCCCGCGAGCCCGATGGCACCGATCGCTCCCGTCAGCAGCACGAGCGGCGCGATGTCGATAGCGGCCGCCACGGCGGTGGCATGCGTCGCTGCCGCAGTCATGACGGCAGCGCAGCCGCCAAGCAGGAGCTGGACGCATACGAGTACCGCTATGAGGAGTTTTCTCATCGGGTCTGCATGAATGCTACAGGCCGCAGAAAGCGAAATCCACTTCGGGCGCGAGTCCGCTCACAATCCTCGCAATCGACTTTCCCGAGCCGCACGAATGGGTCCAGCCCAGCGTGCCGTGCCCGGTGTTGAAGAACAGGTTCGGCAACTTGGACTTGCCGATGATGGGCACGTTTGAAGGCGTTGCCGGCCTCAGCCCGGTCCAGTACTGGGCTTGCGTTGTGTCGCCCGCGCCCGGGAAAAGATGCTCCACCCTGCGCACGATCGCTTCGCACCGGACCCGGTTCAGGTCGCGGTCGTAGCCGTTGAGCTCGGCCGTCCCGGCAATCCGCAGCCGGTCGCCCAGGCGTGAAAACACCAGCTTGTATTCGTCATCGGTAAGCGATACCCGGTGCGCCATCGATGGGTCCTTGACCGGCATCGTCACCGAGTAGCCCTTCGCCGGATAGATCGGCAGGCGGATGCCCAAAGGCGCCACATACAGCGGGCTGAACGACCCCATGCACAGCACGTAGGCGTCGCCGCGGATACGCTGGAAGCGCCCGTCCTTGTCGGTGGCTTCCACGTGCTCGAGGCTGCCTCCCGCTTCGCGCAGCGCGGTGATCGTGTGATTCATGAGGAACTTCACGCCGTCGGCTTCGCAAAGCTTTACGAGCTCCCGCGCGAACAGGTTGGCGTCGCCGGATTCGTCTTCGGCGGTGTAGGTCGCGCCGGCCAGCTGCGGGCGGATGTGCGCAAGTGCGGGTTCGAGCCGGACCGCTTCGTCCGCGGAGATCACGCGCCGGTCGCAGCCGAGCGCGCGCATCTGTTGCGTCGGACCGAGCGCGCCGTCGAACTCCCTCCGGTCGGTATAGAAGTGGAGGATGCCCTGGGTGCGTTGCTCGTACGCTATGCCGG
>JBBQNG010000439.1:0-2791 GCA_038329645.1 Burkholderiales bacterium | reverse complement strand
TCGTCGACACCGAGAGATTCAGGTTCACGGCGGGAAAGGAAAGCCTAACGGCCTACGAATCGAGCCCTCAAAAGCACCGCTATTTCTGTTCGTGCTGCGGCTCGCCGATCTACAGCCAAGGCGATAAGACGAAGCATGTCGTCGCGGTCCGGTGCGGCACGCTCAGGCAGGATCCGGGATTGCGCGTCGCCTATCATGCGTTCGTCGCTTCGAAGGCACCCTGGGTCACCCTCTGCGAAGACCAGCCGCAGTTCGACGAGTGGCCCGACCCGGTGCTGGTCAAACGCCTTTTCGACGCTGCCGGGGGATCGTAGGGCGAACGGCGGGCCGGTGAACGGGCGGCTTCCTACGCCACGCTGCGCTGCGGCTCCCGGTGGCGCGCTTCCATCTCGCGCCTGAGCATCACCGCAGTGTTGTTCGCATTGACCGCGACGTCGCTCCACTTCACGACCTGGCCGGCGGCGACTGGCCGCAGCACTTTCCATCCGTGCGCAAGCCCCAGCGGCAACGCGCCGGCGGCAAGAGAGTCCGCAGCCGGCATGAGCCGGCCCACCACGGTGTAGCCGCCCTCGCCGTCCAGGATTTCGCCTGTCTTCAGCGCACGCTTTGCAGTCGCAACCGCATCCGCCCGGAATCCCGTGGGGCAACCCGTGGGCTCGCGGCGCAGGCCAACTGAAGCCACCGAGATGCCCACCTCCAGGCCGATCAGGTGCCAGCGCTTGTACAGGCACGCATAGCGCCCCGAGTCGTCGGTCTTCACGCCGTATTCGGAGAAGCAGCGGCGGATGTATTCGGTCTCGCCCTCGAAAGCCACCCAGACCCCGAACCGGATGTCGTACGGGATCGGCGTGCCGTCGCGCTCCAGTGACGACACGACCTCCACCTGCCCCTTGTGATGCAGGATGCCGCCCTCGGACTTCGGCCGCATCATGTTCGGGATCTGGTCCACCGGTCCCGCCGGATACTCAAGACCGCCTGGCGCGGGCGTGAGACCGGTGGCATTGCAGACCGCCGTGCTCTCGATCGCGGGTTTGGAGCCGTCGAGAAAGGAATTGAACATTTTAGGGTTGAGACCGCCGATCTCGGCCTGTTCCGGCGTGAGTCCGTAGTACCCCCAGACCGTTTCCGGGGTCGACTGGCCGAAATGCGGCAGCCACTTGTGCCCGCGCCCGGCCGCCACGACCGGGAATCCCGCGGCACGCGCCCAGTCGACAAGGTCGCAGATGATGGCCGGCTGGTCGCCGTAGGCCAGGCTGTAGACCACGCCTGCAGCCTCTGCGCGCTCGGCCAGGAGCGGACCGCAGAACGCATCGGCCTCCACGGTGACCATGACCACGTGCTTGCCATGCGCAAACGTGTGAAGCGCATGCTCGACCGCGGCGATCGGGTTGCCGGTGGCTTCCACGACGATGTCGATGCCGGGATGCTCGACGAGCTTCCTCCAGTCGTCGCCGACGTGAGTGCGCCTCTCCTTGAGTGCCGCATCAAGCGACGCAGCCCCGTACCATTCCGGCCGCCATCCGGTGCGTCCGAGATTCGTCTTGGCGTTTGCCGGCGACAGGTCGGCAATACCCACGAGGTGCACGCCCGGCGTGCGCGGCACCTGGGCGATGTACATGGCGCCGAATTTTCCCGCACCGATCACACCGACGCGCAGGGGCTTGCCCGCCGCCTCGCGCTTTTGCAGCATGCTGTGGAGATTCATGCCGCCCTCTTCAGGGGCACCTGGATGTCGTCGCGCAGCAGGCAGTCGTCGGGCAGCGCCTCGATCGGCGTGAAATCGCGGTGGGCGATGTATTCCGGCCGCTTGTATTGGCGGATGTGGTTCGACACTGCGCACAACGACAGGTAGACGATGGTGCGGTTCCACGGCGTGAGGTTGCTGCCCGATGCGTGCACCAGGTTGCAATGGAACATCAGCATCGAACCCGCCTTGCCTTTGGGCGCGACGATGCCGCCGCGCTCGACCAGCCGCGTGATCGTCTCGTTATCGACCGTCCATAGCGGATAGCTGGTGGTCTGGGTGTCGTGACCGGCGTTGAGCACGCCGCCCTTGTGCGAGCCCGGAATGAACATCAGCGGGCCGTTGAATTCGTTGGCCTCCTCGAGGAACAGCGCCACGTTCATGGCACGCGGTGCGGGCATGCCGTCGTCGCGGTGCCAGGTACCGAAATCCTGGTGCCATTGCCAGACGTCACCGTCGAATGCAGCCTTGGCGTTGATCTTGAACTGGTGCATGTAGAGCTTCTCGCCGAACACCTGCTCGATTGGGTCGATGAGGCGCGGATGATGGGCGAGCTTGGCGAACACGGGGTTGTACGTGTGGGCGGCAAAGCTGGTGCGCGGGGTCACGCCGTCCTTCTCGCGCACTATCTCGGGCCGCTGCTCGGAATAGATGCGCGGCACCTCGGCCAGCAGGTTCTTCATCTCCTGCGGGGCGAAAAGGTCGGGGAAAAACAGGTAGCCGTCGCGCTCGAACTGCGCGAGCTGTTCCGGGGAGAGCTGCATGGGATCCTCCTTGA
This sequence comes from Burkholderiales bacterium, assembly GCA_038329645.1. Taxonomy (GTDB): domain Bacteria; phylum Pseudomonadota; class Gammaproteobacteria; order Burkholderiales; family SG8-39; genus SZAS-79. Next base: position 269 of record JBBQNG010000439.1, on the reverse strand, counting down.
CTAGGGCTGCTTGTCGACCAAACCCGGTACCGCCTTGGCAGGGGCAGGCTTGGGCGTTTCCACAACCTGGAAGAATACCTCGTCTGGCTTGACGAACCCCAGCTCGTAGCGCGCTCTTTCTTCGATCGCGTCGAAGCCCTGCTTCAGGTCCCGGACTTCCGCCCCGAGCGCCAGGTTGCGCCGCTCCAGGGCCTCGTTGGTGCCCTTTTGCGCCGAAAGCCGCCGGTCGACCTCCCAGGCGCGCAGCCAGCCCCCCTTGCCCAGCCACA
>JBBQNG010000438.1:0-2792 GCA_038329645.1 Burkholderiales bacterium | reverse complement strand
TGGGTAAATCGCAATCGAAAATCCGTATTCGACGAGCGTCTCGCGCGCCACGACCGGCGAGCGGCCGGAGGGCACCATGTTGGCCAGCAGCCAGGCGGAGCCGCCGAGCTCAGCCCCGACCTTCCTGAACTCTTCTTCCGAGTCCGGCGACTCCACGAACACAATGTCGGCACCGGCCTTGGCGAAGGCTTTGCCGCGCGCGATGGCCTCGTCGATCCCGTGCGCAGTACGTGCATCGGTGCGCGCAATCACGAGGAAGTCCTTGCTGCGCCGCGAATCGAGGGCCACCTCGATGCGCTTGAGCATGTCCTTGAGCGGCACCACGCGCCGGTTGGGCGTATGGCCGCATTTCTTCGGCATCTCCTGGTCTTCGATCTGCACGGCCTGCACGCCGGCGGCTTCGTAGCCGCGTACGGTCTCGCGGATATTGATGAGGCCGCCGAACCCCGTATCGGCATCCGCGATCAGCGGCTTTGAGATCCCGCCCGCGATCGTGCGCGCGCGCTCGACCATGTCGCGGTAGGTCACCAGCCCCGCGTCCGCCAGGCCAAGGTGCGAAACCGACACGCCGTAGCCGGTCATGTAAAGCGCTTTGAAATCCATGCGGTCGGCGATGCGCGCCGACATCATTTCGTAGACGCCGGGCGCCACGATGAACTCGCGCGCGGCAAGGAGGCTGCGGAGCGTGGCCATGGCTATTCGATGCGGATGTTGGCCTGTTTCACCACGGGGCCCCAGCGCGCGAGGTCGGCGCGGATCTGCGCGGCGTATTCGTCGGGCTTGTTGCCGACCGGCTCGATGCCCAGCACCGAGTAGCGCTCGCGCACATCCGGCATCTGCAGCACCACCGCGATCTCCGCCTGCAGGCGATCGACGATAGTCCGCGGCGTGTTGGCCGGCGCCAGGATGCCGACCCACGAGTCGACGACGAAATCGGGCAGGCCGCTTTCGATGAAGGTCGGGACGTCGGGCGCTCCGGCCGCTCGGTGGGCGCTCGAAAGCCCGAGTCCTTTCAGTCGTCCGGTTTTCATGAATTGCTGGGAGCCCGCGACCGCCGTGCAGGCGAGCGGGATCTGCCCGCCGACCGCATCCGCGATCGCCTGTCCGCCACCCTTGTAGGGCACGTGGACCAGGCCGGTGCCGGTGCGCTGGCTCAGCATCTCGCAGGCGAGGTGCGCGCTGCTGCCCGTGCCGGCGGAGCCGTACGAGAACGATCCTGGTTTGGCCTTCGCCAGAGCAATCAACTCGCGCAGATCTTTCGCAGGGACGGACGGATGCGCGACGACGATGACGCCCGCGTCGCCAAGCTTGGTGACCGGCGCGAAATCGCGCAGCACATCGAAGCCGGTCTTCGCGTAGACGTGCGGGTTGACGACGATGGTGCCGTCGTACCCGAGCAGCAGGGTATAGCCGTCGGGCGGGCTCTTGGCCACGAGCTCGGCGCCGATGTTGCCGGCCGCGCCCGGGCGGTTCTCGACCACCACCGTCTGGCCGAGCCGCGCGCCCAGTTTGTCGGCGATCGTGCGGGCGCTGTTGTCGGCGATCCCTCCCGGCGAGAAGGGCACCACGATGCGGATGGACTTGGCCGGCCAGGCTTGCGCAAGCGCGGCGGCCTGGCAGCAGGCAAGAACGATGCCGATTGCGATGCACAATCCTCTGGCTTGTTTCATCGGGGCTTCTCCTCGGTGGGACCGAGGCATTGTACGGCCGCGAGGGCCGGTACTGCGGCTATCGGAGGATTGCGCCACCGGTATCGAGCTTGATCGCCCCGAGTGCGGGAACGCCGCGCTTTGCGGCGAGCGGGTCGTTGTCCGCTGCGGGTGCGCGGCCGAGCTTGACTTCGATTTCGCTGAAGCTCACGTGGATCTCGCTGCATTTCGACTTCTCGAAACGCACCTGCTCGGCGCCCGAAGCCTGCGCCGACGCGAAATAAGCCTTGGCCCTGTCCCGTTCCGCGGCCGAACCGGCCTTTGCATTGACGACGGAGGCCAGCCTTTCGGACGTCCTGCGTACCCGGTCGGCGTTGATGCCGCAGGCTCTCGCCGCGCCGATGATCCGGCCACCGAGCATCGCCGCGAGCTCGACGCCGGTAGCTTCGGCGGCAGCCGCCTGCGCATGCGCCGCACTAGTACCAAAGGCGCAGAGGCCGAAGGCGGCGATCATCACGGAGGCACGGACCTGAAACATGTTTTGCATGTAGGGAAGTCTGAACAGGCCGTATTGTGAGGCAAAGCGGCTGGACAAACTGCAAAACTCGGTCAGACAGATGTAAAAGTTTTAACTTACTGATCTAGCGGGGATATGAGCCGTTGTTGCAGTCCAAAGTGGTGCCGTTCACGTACTCGGGCGACGCGGTGCCCAGCCACAGGATCGCCTCGGCCACTTCGGCCGGGCGGGCGGCACGGCCCGAGTACACGGTGCGGCTGACCATGTCCTTGCGCGATTGCGGCAGCTGCTCGTACATCCCGGTGTGGGTCGGGCCCGGCGCGACCGCGTTTACGAGGATGCCGTGGCGGCCCAGTTGCGTCGCCCAGCTCTTGGTCAGGTTGAGGATTCCCGCTTTGGTGATCCCGTACCAAAGGTCAGGGTGGCCCGTGAAGGCGGCGACCGAGCCGACGTTCACGATGCGGCCCTCTTTCCTCGCGGTCATCTGCGGCGCGAGGGCCGCGATCAGTGCCGCAGGGGCTTCGATGTTGACCGCAAGGATCTCGCGCTTGTGGGCTTCGGGGATGGCCTCGTAGGGATCGCAGTAGAGGACGCCCGCGTTGTTGACGAGCGTGTCGACCCGGCCG
>JBBQNG010000437.1:0-2794 GCA_038329645.1 Burkholderiales bacterium | reverse complement strand
AGCAAGTCGCGCCAGAGGGCGGCCTGCCAGCGCTGGTCTGCAGGCAGGGCGCGCTCCGCACCGTCGGGCGCGCGCAAGACATCACGGCCCCGGGCCCAGGCCTCGAGCCAGTCGGCCCGGTACACCTGGTACTGGTCATAGAGATCGGCCACGCGTTTTGCGAGCTGCAGGCGCCGGCCCAGGTCGTTGCCTTGCAGGAAGCGGGCGACCGGCGCGAAGGCGGGCTCCTCGAGCCGGTGGGGCAGCAGGCGCATGAGGCGCCAGACGAGAGGCGATTTTTCGAGGGGGGACGATGAGGGCACCGCGCTCGGACCGAGCATCTGCCGGTATGCGCGCCAGAGGAATCGGGCAGGCAGCTCGACACGGCTGGAGGCGCAGATGCCGTTGATGGAGGCCAGCGACATCTTCAGCCACTCGGCTGCGCCGTTGCTCTGGACGAGGAAGATTTCTTCTTCGAGTGGGCGGAGGGGATGCAGCGAGAGCCACGCGCTCACGGCGTCGCGCAGCGCCTCGAGGCGGTTGGCGTGGAGGATGAGGAGGCCGGGGTGAATCTCGCTGGGCATGGCGACGTGTGCTGACTTTGCGGGCGCGGCAACATTTCCGCAGTAACTTGCAGGTTTTACTGGCGTTCAAGCTCACGGAGTGAGCCAGAAGCCCACGCCTCTCAATCCATCGCGCGTCTTCATCGTCAAGGCAATGCGCAAGCCCTCTTTCGCCTTCGCGCGAAGTATTCCGAAGTCGTACAAGTAGAGAACTGCGCGCTGATCTGGTTGCGCATGCCCCTCTTCTTCTTCATCTCGTGCGCAACGTCCAGCTGCGTGCCGGGGTTGTGCGCTGCTTTGCATTTTGATATTCTACGCATCACCCCGAACCGAAACAGACTCTTGATTCGCTGCCACCTTTCTTCCCTCATGGGACGCGACAAACTCCGCATCGCAGACGTTTCACGCCTGACGGATCTGAATCGCAGCACCGTCACCGCGCTCTACCGCGAGACCGCGACGCGACTGGACCTCGTCGCGATCGAACGACTCTGCACTCTCTTCAAGTGTCCCGTGGGCGATCTCCTCGAGCATGTTCCCGACAAGCTCGGCGGTCGCGAATGACGCTCGGCCCATCCCGCTGGCACGTCATCGCCGAGTCCAACTTCGCGTGGGAACGCGAAGCTTTGGAGTGGCTGCGCGCGCACCTCCCTGACCGCGACCCGTGGCACGCCTGGACCAACTTCGAGTTCATCGACGACGAAGGCAAGGTCAGCGAAGTTGATGCTCTGATCCTGTCGCCCGCGGGCCTGTTTCTGGTCGAGATCAAGAGCCGCCCGGGCATTCTGGCCGGCGACGTACATAGCTGGACCTGGACAACTGACGGCCGCTCGAACACATACGACAACCCGTTGATCCTGGCCAATCGCAAGGCAAGACGTCTGGCCAGCTTGCTGAAGCGACAGCCAGCCATCGCAAAGGCGAAGATTCGCCTGCCGTTCGTCGAGCCCGCGATCTTTCTGTCATCGAGCAGCCTCGCTTGTCGTCTCGAAGGCTTGGCGAAGAGCGCCACGTTCCAACATGGCCGCCCTGGCACCGCCGACGATGACGGCATCGTCAGCGCGCTAGTCAATGGCCTCGCCAATCGAGGCACCAATGCCGTCGATGCACAGCAGGCCCGAGCCATCGGTCGCGGCCTCAACGAGGCAGGTATCCGTCCCTCCAACAAGCACCGCCAGGTCGGCGACTACAAGCTCGGCAAGCTGCTGGCAGAGGGCGAGGGTTTCCAGGATTGGGAGGCAAGCCACGTCACCGTCGAGACCGTTCACCGCCGAGTCCGCATCTACACGGTGGCCAGCGCCTCCAGCCCCGAGGCCCGCGCCACGCGGGTGCGGCAGGCGCGCCGCGAGTTCGAGGTGCTCGAAGGTATCGACCACCCCGGCATCCTCAAGGTCAAGGACTACAAGGAAACCGAGCTGGGGCCGGCGCTTGTGTTCGATCACGATCCCAAGGCCGTTCGGCTTGACCAGCTGCTGCGTGACCACGGAGCGCGCCTCACGATCACGCAGCGACTGCAGCTCGTGCGCGACATCGCCGAGACGTTGAAGTACGCCCATTCCAAGCGCCTGTATCACCGCGCCTTGGGCCCGCAAAGCATCCTGGTTCAGAACGTGGAGAGCGGCAACTACCCGCTGCGGCTGATGAACTGGCAAACCGCCTCCCGCAATGTCGGCGACTCAGCCTCGCCTGACACAGTGCACCGCACCACAGGCACCCGCCACGTCGAGGACTACGTGGAAGACCCCGGGCTCGTTTACCTCGCACCAGAGACCACGCGTTCCGATCCCGCGCATGGCCCGAGCCTCGATGTCTTTTCGCTCGGCTGCATCGCGTACCACGTGTTCTGCGGCCAGCCGCCGGCCGAATCGGTGCTCGAATTGAACGAGAAGCTGCGCGTCGGCCAAGGCCTGAGCTTGTCGGATGTGATGGACGGGTGCGGTGCACGCCAGCAAGAGCTCGTGCACGTCGCCACCTGCCCCGAAGTGCTGGCCCGCTACGACACGATTCGCGGCTTTCTCGACGAGCTCGAAGGTGTCGAAGATGAGCTGACGACGCCTGACCCAGAGGCTACGGTGGACCCCAGCGTCGCGGGCGTCGGCGATCGACTCGAGGGTGGATTCACGGTCGTCAAGCGCATGGGCAAAGGCTCGTCCAGTGACGCACTGCTCGTGCGCCAAGACGTTGATGACGAAGAACTTATCCTGAAGGTGGCGCTCGACGCGGCCCACAACGATCGCCTGGTCGCAGAAGGC
>JBBQNG010000436.1:0-2813 GCA_038329645.1 Burkholderiales bacterium | reverse complement strand
GCTGCTTCATTTCCTTGAGGAAAGTATTCGCGCGTTCCTTGGATTCGTTAGACGCCTCTTTGGACGAACTCACGTCCTGGAGGTAAGTGCGTGCAACCTCGGTCGAACCGAGCCGGTAATAGAGGACGCCGAGCTCGAGCTTGACCTCGGGCTGCTCGGAGTCGATCAGCAGCAGGCGCTCGAGCGCCGAAATCGCGCCTTCGATATCGCCGAACTCCACGGCGACTTCGGCGAAGTGCACCAGCACGTCGGGGTCGGCAGGCTTCTCGAGCGACTCGGCAAAGGCCTGATCGTATTTCGCACGCAGCGCGTCGGACGGACCGGCATCGGGCTGCGCGGCGGCGGCTTGAGGCGCGGGTTCGGTCGCGGGCTTCTCGGCCGGCTTCAGCGCGGGCAATGTCTGCGACAGCGGCGCTGCCTGAGGCGCCAGCGTCGTCGCTCCAGTTTGCATCTGACCTTGCGCGCGCGCAGCGTCAACGTGCAGTGCGCCGCTTCCGAAGAGAAGCAGCGCGGCACAATGACTCACTCCGAGTTTGCGCGTCGTCAAAGTCGAGAACTCCTTCACTCCTAGAAAAACTCCGCCCTGTAATAGCAGCCTCAGCGCAGTAATACACGAAAGCCGATCGCAGGTCCGCTACGCAAGTGTATGTATGGTAGGATTACTGAGGGTTCAATTTAGCCGACTTGCGCACCCGACGTGCATGAAATCGACTCGCAAAATAGGGAACATATTGCATCGCACACCATATGCAAATATGACGCTGGCGAGGCATTACACCAGCTGCAGCTCGCCCTCCAGTGACCCCCTAGCGCTTGCCAGCCCGGACCTTGTTCGCGGCTTCGATCGCTTCGAGGGAGCGAACCTGCTGTTCTTCGGGGGAAGGTACGCCCAAAGCGGTCCGGAGGACCTGACGGACTTCTTCCTCCATGGATCGGCCGTTTTCCGCCGCGCGCAGCCGCAGCGCGCGTTTCAGTCTGTCGTCGATCCCGCGAACAAGAATGGCAGCCATCGGACATGATATTGGGAGCGGTGCCCCTGATATCAATGATATCGGGGGGTGGCGGAAAAGGGGACAATATCCGGAAAACGCAGACAGGCCTGCGATTTGGGCGTCCCGCCGACGCGGAACGCCAGGCTGGCTCGGATCAAACGCCGAACGGATCCGGCGGCATGGCGAGGCCCATATTCTCCCGCAGGGTCTTGCCCGGATAGTCCGGGGTACGCAGGCCGCGCCGCTCCAGTTCAGGCACGACCAGTTCGACGAAAGCGCGCAGGCTGCGGGGCTGCACCGGCATCGACAGGATGAAGCCGTCGCAGGCCTCGCTGCGGTACCAGTCTTCCATGAAGTCGACGACCTGGCTCGCCGTGCCCCGCACCATGTTACCGGCCATCGACGGCAGCACGCGTTGGTAGGTCGCCTTCACGCTGAGTTTTTCGCGCGCCGCCATGTCCAGCACCGAGCGTCCGATCGCCGTGCCGCCGACGCTTTCCTGGCGCACCTGCGGCATCGGCGCGTCGAGCGTCTCGTCGGTCACATCGAAGCCCACGATCTTGGAGAGATAGCTGAGGCCCAGCGCCGGCGAGATCAGCGACTGCAGCTCCTCGTAGAGCTCGTCGGCTTCCGCGGTCGTGCGGCCGGCATAGACGGCGAGCCCCGGCATGATGCACAGCGCTTCCGGCGGCCGGCCGTATTGCGGCATGCGACTCTTGATGTCGGCAAATTCGCGCTGCGCCTCTTCCTTGTTGCTGGCGGTGCCGAACAGGCCTTCGCCGCCATAGGCCGCGAGGTCCTTTCCCGCCTCGGACTGGCCCGCCATGAACACCACCGGCTGGCCCTGCGGCGTGCGCGCGACGTTGAGCGGGCCCTTCACCTTGAAATGCTTGCCGCGATGGTTGGTGAGCCGCACCCTGGCCGGATCGAGATACTGCCCGGTGGCTTTGTCCTGCACGAAGGCATCTTCTGCCCACGAGTCCCAGAGCGAGCGCACGACGTCGAGGCTCTCGCGGGCGCGCTCGTAGCGTTCCTCGCGGCCCATGTGCTCGTCGCGATTGAAATTCTTGGCGTCCTCGATGTACTGCGTGGTCACGAGGTTCCACGCGGCGCGGCCGCCGCTCAGGTGATCGAGCGAGGCGAACTTGCGCGCGATCATGAACGGCTCTTCGTAGCTCGTGGTCGCCGTCGCCACGAAGCCGATGTTCTTGGTGTGCTGCGCCAGCGCCGCGAACAGGGTCACCGGCTCGAACACCGTCGGGCGGTCGGACGGACTGTTGGCGGCGAAGAGCGTCGGCTTGTCCATCTGCCGCACGCCATTGCCCTCGGCCAGGAACATCATGTCGATCTTGCCGCTCTCCGCGGTCTTGGCGATCTCGATCATGCGCTCGAGCCGCATCGCCGTGTTCGGAAAGGAGTCCGGGTGCCGCCAGCCGCCGAGATGGCCGCCCAGCGCGCCGCCGTTGATGCCCAACACGATCCTGTTGCGCTTGCTCATGCCGCGCCGCGCTCCGCCGCCTTTGTATTCCAGACGCTTGGAGCGTCGCGCAGGCCGAGATGGCCGCGCAGGGTGGTGCTCTCGTATTCCTTGCGGAAGATGCCGCGACGCTGCAGCTCTGGCACCACGAGGTCGACGAAGTCGTTGAGGCCACGCGGCTGGACCGGCAACAGGAGGGTGAAGCCGTCACCTGCCTTGCTGCGCCACCAGTCTTCCATCTCGTCGGCGATCTGGGTGGGGTTGCCCTTGAACACCGGCCCGCCCAGAGCGGGCAGGGTGCGCTCGTAGGTTTCGCGGATCGTAAGATTGTCGCGGCGCGCCAT
>JBBQNG010000435.1:0-2820 GCA_038329645.1 Burkholderiales bacterium | reverse complement strand
GGCGAAAGGGTGGTCCCATTCGGGACTGCCTGCGTGTGATCGGCTGGCACCTCGCAAAAGGGGCCAGCCAACGTTTAGGAGACTGCACGTGGAACGGACGGAAAAGCGCGACTTCGTCGCGTCGCTCGCCACGGTGTTCGGAGAGACCTCTTTCGTGCTGGTGGGCCGCAATGCGGGCCTGACAGTGGCGGCGGTGGATGAGCTTCGGCGCCGGATGAAGGCGAATGGCGCGACGTACAAGGTCGCGAAGAACCGGCTGGCCATGCGCGCCCTCGACGGCACCCGTTTCGATGGCATCGCGTCGCTGCTGAAGGGTCCGACCGCGCTTGCGTGGTCGAAGGATCCGGTGGCCGTGGCGAAGACCGCCGTCGAGTTCGCCAAGGTGAACGACAAGTTCGTGATCCTGGGCGGGGCGCTCGGTACGCAGTTCCTTGATGTCAACGGCATCAAGGCATTGGCCGAGCTTCCCTCGCTCGAAACGCTGCGCTCGCGCCTGCTGGGGATGATTCAGACCCCAGGGACGCGCATCGCCTCGGTGCTTCAGGCACCTGGCGCGCAGCTGGCGCGGGTATTCAAGGCGTACGCGGATCGCGACGCCGCCGCCGAACAGGACGCCGCATAGCCGGAAGGATTTGCCCCGCCCAGGGATTCGCCCTGCCGGGGTTGCACAACCCAAGTCAAGCGATTAATTAGGAGAATACACACATGGCCGATCTCGCAAAGTTGGTGGACGAGCTGTCCAGCCTCACCGTTATCGAGGCTGCCGAGCTGTCGAAGATGCTCGAGGAGAAGTGGGGCGTTTCCGCCGCCGCGCCGGTTGCCGCTGCCGCCGCTGCCGGCCCGGCTGCTGCCGCCGCTCCTGCCGAGGTGCAGACCGAGTTCACCGTGATCCTGGCCGCCGCCGGCGACAAGAAGATCAACGTGATCAAGGAGATTCGCACCATCACGGGGCTTGGTCTGAAGGAAGCCAAGGACCTGGTCGAGGGTGCGCCGAAGACCGTGAAGGAGTCGGTGTCGAAGGACGAGGCCGACAAGATCAAGAAGGTGCTGGAAGAGAACGGCGCCAAGGTTGAAGTGAAGTAATCCGGCCCGGGGGTTCGCCCCCGGGGCGACGACGAGTGCGCTTTGGACAGGGCGGGAATCGGCAACGGTTCTCGCCCCTTCAGGCGTTTTGCGCCTCGCGGTTCCGCGGGTCGCTCTGTCATTGCGGGGCCTCCACCCCGCCAGATTGGGAAGCTGAACAGGCATGAATGCTATCAACAAGCCGTTCACGAGCAGCAAGCGCATCCGCAAGAGCTTCGGCCGTCTGCCCGAAGTTGCGCCGATGCCCAACCTGATCGACGTGCAGCGCAGCTCCTACGCGCATTTCCTGCAAATGGACGTGACGCCGGACAGCCGCACCCACACGGGCTTGCAGGAAGTGTTCAAGTCGGTCTTCCCGATCGATGATTTCGGTGGCCGCGGCCGGCTGGAATTCGTCCAGTACGAGCTGGAGGAGCCCAAATACGACGTGGAGGAGTGCATCCAGCGCGGGCTGACCTATGCCGCGCCGTTGAAGCTGCGCCTCCGCCTGATCGTCTGGGATATCGACGAGGATACCGGCAGCCGGTCGATCCGCGACATCAAGGAGCAGGATGTCTACATGGGCGACATGCCGCTCATGACGGATAACGGCACCTTCATCGTGAACGGCACCGAGCGCGTGATCGTGTCGCAGATGCACCGCAGCCCGGGCGTGTTCTTCGACCATGACAAGGGCAAGACGCATTCGTCGGGCAAGTATCTGTTTGCCGCCCGGGTCATCCCGTATCGCGGTAGCTGGCTCGACTTCGAGTTCGACGCCAAGGACGTCTGCTACGTGCGCATCGACCGCAAGCGCAAGCTGCCGGCGACGACGCTGCTCTATGCGCTCGACAGCGCCGCCACCGAGGCCAAGAAGGCGGCCGCGAAGGCCGAGGGCCGCGAGTTGGAGCACAGTGAAATCCGCGGCATGGATGCCGAGGAAATCCTCACGCATTTCTATGGACAGGTTGAATTCAAGCGCCTGCCGAAGGGCTGGGCGCGCAGCTTCGACCCCGACAGCTTCCGCGGCATCAAGCTGCTCGAGCCGCTGATCGACGCCAAGACCGGCGCCGTGGTGGCCGACAAGGAAGTGAAGATGACGCCGCGCGCGGCGAAGAAGATTCTGGAGGCCGGCACCACCGAGGTGCTGGTCGGCCGCGCCGATCTGCTGGGCCGCTTCATGGCCGAGGACCTGGTCAACCTCGAGACAGGCGAAATCTGGGTCGAGGCCGGCGAGGAGCTGTCCGAAGCGAAGCTTGCGGCCATGGAGGAGGCCGGCATCGACACGCTGCCGACCCTGGCGATCGACCAGAGCGTCGGGCCGTGGATCCGCAACACCTTGCAGGTGGACAAGAACAGCAACCGCGAAGAAGCGCTGATGGACATCGACCGGGTGATGCGCCCGGGCGAGCCGCCGACGCCTGACACCGCCGAGAACCTGTTCCGCGGCCTGTTCTTCGACAATGAGCGCTACGACCTGTCCAGCGTCGGCCGGGTGAAGATGAACATGCGCCTGGGCTTCAGCCTGGAGGACGCGCCCGACACGATGCGCACCCTGCGCAAGCAGGACATCGTCGCGACGGTGAAGACGTTGCAGGAGCTGAAGGACGGCAAGGGCTCGATCGACGACATCGACAATCTGGGCAACCGCCGGGTGCGTTCGGTCGGCGAGCTGATGGAGAACCAGTACCGCCTCGGCCTGCTCCGAATGGAGCGCGCGATCAAGGAGCGGATGGGCTCGGTCGATATCGACACGGT
>JBBQNG010000434.1:0-2855 GCA_038329645.1 Burkholderiales bacterium | reverse complement strand
CGGGCACCAAGCTCGCCATGGAAGACGCGATCGCGCTGTTCGAGGCTTTCAGGCGCAAGGTCGACGTCAAGCCGGCGCTCGCCTACTACGACGCGCAGCGGCGCGAGGACGTCGAGAAGACCCAGCACGCGGCCGACGTGTCGCTCGCGTGGTTCGAGAACATGAAGCGCTACTGGGGCATGGACCCGCAGCAGTTCGCGTTCGGCGTGATGTCGCGCTCAAAGCAGATCACCTACGAGAACGTGCGCCTGCGCGACGAAAGGTTCCTCGCCGACGTGACCCGCTGGTTCGCGCGCAAGGTCAAGATGGAGGGCATGGACGTGGAAGGCCGCGTCGATGTGGACAACCCGCCCCCGCCGATGTTTGCGCCTTTCCGCCTGCGCGGCATGTCGCTCGAGAACCGCGTGGTGGTGTCCCCGATGGACCAGTACATGGCCGAGGACGGCCTGCCGACCGACTGGCACCTCGTGCACCTGGGCAGCCGCGCGATCGGCGGTGCGGGCCTGGTGTTCGTCGAGATGACCTGCCCGTCGCCCGAGGCGCGAATTACCCCGGGCTGCACCGGCTTGTGGAACGAGGCGCAGCGCGATGCGTGGAAGCGGATCGTAGGCTTCTGCCACGCGCAATCGAAGGCCAAGCTTTGCCTGCAGCTGGGGCATGCCGGCCGCAAGGGATCCACCCAGCTGGGCTGGGAGCGCATGGACTGTCCGCTGGACGCGGGCAACTGGGACCTGGTCGCCCCGTCGCCGCTGCCCTACTCGCCGGACTCGAATACGCCGCGTGCGCTCACGCGTGCGGACATGGACAAGATAGTCGCCGACTTTGTGCGCTCGGCCGAATACGGCCACGAGGCGGGCTTCGACATGCTCGAGCTGCATGCGGCTCACGGTTACCTCTTCTCGAGCTTCATTTCGCCGCTCACCAACCTGCGCGCCGACGAGTACGGCGGCTCGATCGAAAACCGCGCGCGCTTCCCGCTCGAGGTATTCAGGGCCATGCGCGCCGCGTGGCCGGAGGCGAAACCCATGTCGGTGCGGGTGTCCGCCACCGACTGGGCGCCGGGCGGCCTGTCGGAGGCCGACCTCATCGCGCTTGCGCGCATGTTCAAGGAGGCGGGCGCCGATCTCATCGACGTCTCGACCGGGCAGGTGGTGCCCGAGCAAAAGCCGGTCTACGGGCGCATGTACCAGACGCCGTTCTCCGACAAGATCAGGAACGAGGTCGGTATCGCGACCATGGCGGTGGGCAATATCGTCAACGCCGACCAGGTCAACACGATCGTGGTCTCGGGCCGTGCGGACCTCGTCGCCCTGGCGCGGCCGCACCTGTCGGATCCTTATTTCACCCTGCACGCGTCGGCCTGGTACCAGCACATGGGCCAGTTCTGGCCGAAGCCCTACCTGCCAGGCCGCGACCAGGCGTACCGGCTGGCGGTGCAGGACCGTGCAGACTGGGTCGCGGGAAAGCTCGCGCAGCGTCCGCCCTCGCACGAAGTCAAGGATGGGCCGCTGGGCAGGAAGAAGGCCGCGTGGGCATGAATCTTTAACATTTATTTCCTTGGATCAGCCAACAGAGCGGATCTTCGGAATATTTACATGCCAATTATGGAAAACTACGTCTCCCGGCGAGCCCACTCCGCGGCGAAAATATGCCAGACTGCCATGAACATCGCCGCGAACAGCGGGCCGATCACGAACCCGTTGACGCCGAAGGTCGCCATCCCGCCCAGCGTGGCGAACAGCACCACGTAGTCGGGCATGCGCGTGTCCTTGCCCACCAGGATCGGGCGCAGGACGTTGTCGACCAGGCCGATCACAAGCGCGCCATATGCAATCAGGAGCAGGCCCTGCCAGGTCGACCCGGTCGCAACGAGATAAAGGGCGACCGGCAGCCAGACCAGCGTGGCGCCCACGGCAGGCAGCAGGGAGAGGAAAGCCATGATCACGCCCCACAGCACCGGCGCGTGGATCCCGAGGAAGGCGAACATGACTCCGCCGAGGGCGCCCTGGATGGCCGCCACGAGGACGTTGCCTTTCACGGTGGCGCGGATGACCGTGGTGAACTTGTCCGACAGGTCGCGCTTGTGCGATTCGCGCAGCGGGATCGCGGCCTTGATGCGCCCCGAGATATCCGGCCCGTCGCGCAGCAGGAAGAACAGCAGGTACAGCATGATGAAGAATTCGACGATCACCTCGAGCGTGTTCTGGCCGAAGCTCAGCACGTGCCCGGCCGTCTGCTGGCTCGCCTTGTTGGCCGCCGCCGCGAGCTTTTCCTGGATCACGCCCAGGTGGTTGAGCCCGAAGCGCTTCAGCAGGCCGCTGAGCCACGCCGGCAGCGCGTCGAGGACCTGCTGGGCGTAGCGGCCGAAGTTCAGCTCGCCGGACTGCAGCTTCTGGAAAGTGGCCGCCGCTTCGTTGAACAGCAAGCCGGCGATGACTGCGAGCGGCAGGATCACCAGCGTCAGGATGAGGAGGACGGTGAGCATGGCCGCGGGGGTGTTGCGTCCGCCGAGCGCGCGCGCAATGCGGCGGTACAGGGGCGTGAAGACGAGCGCAGCCGCGGTCGCCCACAGGATCGCCCCGTAGAAAGGCAGCAGGATGTAGACGAAAGCTGCCGTTACGACTACGAGCATCCACAGGAACGTCCTGCTTTCGAGCGAGCTGTGGCTGGCGGGATCGGGGGATTGCATTGCGCGCATTGTGAGCCATCCGGGCGCGACGGGTAAAATGGCGCTTTGCGGCACGCCCTGCGGACCAGCACTGATGATCGCGTTGTATGAACTCGAAGGCACGGGCGGGCGGCGATACAGCCTGTTCTCGTGGCGCACGCGCATGGCGCTTGTCCACAAGGGCCTC
>JBBQNG010000433.1:0-2882 GCA_038329645.1 Burkholderiales bacterium | reverse complement strand
GTTTCGCATTGACGAGCGACGGCGCGGCGCGGAGCGCGAGGCTCTACGGTAGTTCAGGTCTGACGCGACACGGTAGCTGATGCCGTGAAGCACTCATCCCGCAAGCTCAGCCCCGGCCACTTCGCGTTCATGCGGGCGGTGGTCCAAGGCGTCGACATTCAGGCAAGCTGGGACCGCTACCTGTCGCTCGAGGGCGAGCATGAGGATTTGCGCAAGGTCAAGTCGACGATCGCCTGGATCCGGGGGGAGTTCGCGGCCGCGGCACGCCGCCACGCGAAGCCGGGAACGGCACGGCTGGTCCTGTTCGACGCCCAGCGCATCGAGGAAGCGCCGGGGTTGCCGAGCTTGGCGGCATTTGCGGCAGAGCGGGGGTTGGAGGATTTCTCGGAGGCTGAGCAGCAGCTGGCGTTCGTGGAGGCCTACGGACCCGGCACGGATGTCGAGCGGCGGTCGCGGCGCTCTCGCCTCATCCGCCGCCAGCTCGAGGCGCTCCGCTGGCTCGAGCGCCTGGTCGCTCAGGATCCGGGAGCCGATGACCAGGTCAGCGCTTGGTTCGAGCGCAACTTGGCCAGGAGGCTCGAGAAAGCCAAGCTCGCCACTCTGACCGACGTGGCCGTGCGGATCAATGGCGTCGGTGCGCGCTGGTGGACCGTCGTTTCGGGTGTCGGTGCTATCAAGGCGCAACGCATCGTCGACTGGCTATGCCAGCACCAGGGCTCGACCGGCTTAGCAATCGGCGGCCACGTCGCGGTGCCGCGTGCACAACTGCAATCGGCGCAACTCGACAAGGTCACGGGAAGATCGACCGCGGTCGTGCCGTTCGAGAAATTCCTGCTCCCCGGCGAACTAGACGGCAGCGAGGGACGGTTCCGGGCTCCGCTGCACCAGTGCCTCCTCGAGGCGAAGAACGACTACGAGGCGATCGCTGCCTGGCTGGCGACGAAGCACGACCCCAACGGGACAGGCAAGACCGCGACCCATCGCGCTTACCGGAAGGAGGCCGAGCGGCTGTTGCTCTGGGCGATCCTCGAGCAGGGAAAGCCGCTCTCGTCCCTGACCGTTGAGGACGTTCACGCGTTCAAGTGGTTCCTCGTCGCGCCACCGGCGCGCTGGTGCGGGCCGCGGCATCATCAGCGGTGGTCGCCTCTGTGGCGGCCGCTCGAGGGACCACTCGGACCGGTCGCGTTGCGTCAGGCGATCGTGATCTTGCGAAGTCTCTATGCCTTCCTGGTCAGCCAGAACTACATGATCGGCAACCCCTTTGCGGCAGTGTCACTGCCGCGGGAGACCGGCCGAGTCCTGGGGTCGCGACGGACCCTCACCTTCGATCAGTGGGACGCGATCGAGGAGCGACTCGAAGCGATCGCGATCGATGGCCTCGGACGCCGACGTGCACGCGCAATTCGGTGGCTCTATGCCACGGGGCTGCGTCTATCGGAAATGGCCAATGCCCAATGTGGCGACCTGCGCGAAGTCGACTACCGGTTGCCGAATGGGAAACAGGACACCGGGTGGCTTTTGAACGTGCTGGGCAAAGGAAACAAGCTGCGCGAGGTCCCGGTGCCGGTATCGCTGGTCGAAGAGCTGCAGAAGGAACTCGACAGGCATGGGCTGGCAGGGGACGTGACGGCGGAGAGCAACCAGGACGTGTCGGTGTTGGTGCGGTTTGAGGAGGGAGCGGCGCAGCCGTGGTCTATGTCGGGGCTGGCCAAGGGCATCAAGGCGCTACTGGCCGACATCGCTTCGGAGCTCGCGCCCGACGACGCCAAGCAGTTTAGGAAGGCCAGCACGCACTGGCTGCGGCACACGCACGGGTCCCATGCGCTGAACGGGCGGCCGGGTGAGCAAGGGGTACCGATTCAAGTCGTACAGAACAACCTTGGGCATGCCTCGATCGGAACGACGTCGGGTTACCTGACAACCGAGCGAGACATGCGACTGGCGGCCATGAAGGGCTTCGGGCAGCGCCGAGGGTGATCACCAGGTTGCGTCCTGCTGGAATGGTGAACCTCCAACTAGCCAGCCCAGCGGCCGGCGAGCGCGTCAAGCAGGCCGATGGTGCACCAAAAAGTTTCGCCCTGCTCGCCGAAGAATGGCGTCTCTGAACGGCACTTCTGCACGACTTCTCGTTGTATGGACGCGCCCACCTCAGCTGCTGACCCAGGGACAAGAACAATGGACAGACCGCGGAAAGTCAGGGCAAGACTTGACGGGTTCGCGTGGCGCTTGAAGCGGAGCAGCGCCGAGACGTTCGCATTTGGGGCTTAGCCAGCAGCCGGTGTTCGTCGATTCAGTCTCCATCCGTTGACGACCTCGGGAGGAACGATGCCGGACGTATTCGCGAAAGCCGTGCTGAAGAGCAAGCTCATGGACTACCTGGGCGACTTCGAGACGAATCACGTTGGCTACGTCTATTCCATCGGGTTCGAAGACGCCCTGGTGCTTACGAACGACCACTGGAAAGCCCGCGTCAACGGCATTCCGCACAACAGTTTCCTGGTGGCAACCGCGATCAACCCCGAGGATCCGGCGGCGGCCGTTGCCTTTGACCAAGAGTTGATCCTGCTCCGGGTAATCGGGCCGGCACAACTGCCGTCGGACAGCGAAATGGTGAAGACTCGAATCGAGCACAACCAGCGGCGCGAGGCTAAGGACCGATATCCGGTGGACGAGCGCGACGGCTTCGATCCCATGACCCAAGGAGAACTGCAATACGGGGGGCTCGAATGCCGCAACCTGGGGACCCTCTTTGTCGACGAGACGGGCGAGGTGCGCTTGGGCAGTGACGTCGAGAACTACTTCGCCTCGAGCCGACTGCGCGTCTACAAACCGCGCGGCGCAGCGCTGGAGAAGATCGTCAACCACATCAACGCTGAAAAGAT
>JBBQNG010000432.1:0-2885 GCA_038329645.1 Burkholderiales bacterium | reverse complement strand
CGGGATGCAGTATTTGCTCACGTGGAATTGCACGCACATTGCCAATGCTGCGATGCGCCCCAGGATCGAAGCGATCTGCCGCGCCAGCGGCTTTGAGCCCCCGGTCATCTGTACGCCATTGGAGCTGGTGGAGGAATAAGCCATGCGGTATGCTGATCCAATCGTTGATGAAGTCCGCGCAGCCCGCGACGCCATCGAAAAAGAGTTCGACTATGACATCGAGAAGCTGGCGGAGGCGCTTAGACTCCGCGAGGCGAAGAGTGGGAGACATGTCGTGGACTTGCCCCCCAGAGAGGTGACTGTCGTTCGAAAGGCATCGTGACGGCGCCACAGCCGGTTCGCCGCCGAACAAGCCGATGAAGCTGACCGGCTTCGCCGGCAGCTTATGTGCGCCCAGCACGGGCATTGACCTGGAGGTGAAAGTCCTTTCGAAAGCTGGTCACGGTGATCGAAGCGAACCGCAAGGGCGAAACCGCGAGGAATCGTCTGGAGGAAGCGGGGAGCGAAACCGCGGGCCGACGAACAGAAACCCGATAGAAGGCGGTGCTGAGCAGGGCGAGCGGGCATATGGCCGCGAAGCTCTCGTGACCAAAGCGAAGCGCCGTAGATCGGGCGGTCGTGCGGGGAAGGTCGATGTTCTTACCTGGGGAGATCTCGCCTCATGCCTGAAAGGGCGACGTTGGACTGGAGTCCCCCCCAACGGAGCGAGAAGTCAGCAGAGGCCGTAGTAGTCGTGCAGTTGACGGCGAAGGGCCGAACGAGGAGGAGGGCAAGACGCCCGTGAGTCTCGAACGTGGAAGCCGTAGAAGTCCAAGAGAATGGAGTCGCCGCTTGAGGGTAGGGGTGAAACCCCGAGAGGAGAGCGGGGCGCGGAAGCGCGGTCGGCGATGAACGGAAACGAGTGCCTGGGAGCGAGCGAGTTGATGGAAGCGGTGGTCGAACGCCGCAACCTTCAGCTCGCGCTGAAACGAGTGAAGCAGAACAAGGGCAGTCCCGGCATCGACGGGATGACGGTGGGAGAACTTGCCGACCACCTGCGTGCGCATTGGCCGTCGCTCCGCGAGCAATTGCTCGCGGGCACGTACGAGCCGCAACCGGTGAAGAGGCAGGAGATCCCGAAGAGCGGCGGCGGAGGAGGAGTGCGCGAACTCGGCATCCCAACGGTGCTCGACCGGTTCATCCAGCAGGCCCTGTTGCAGGTCCTGCAACCGCGAATCGACCCGACATTTTCGCAGCACAGCCATGGCTTCCGACCGGGACGCCGCGCACACGATGCCGTGTGCGAAGCGCAACGGTATGTGCAGCAAGGGAGGTCATGGGTGGTGGACGTGGATCTGGAAAAGTTCTTTGACCGTGTCAACCACGATGTGCTGATGGGACGGTTGGCCAAGCGAATCGAGGATCGACGTGTGTTGGGGCTCATCCGCCGCTACCTGAATGCCGGAATCCTGGTGAACGGGGTGGTGGTGGAGCGGCACGAGGGTACGCCGCAAGGCGGGCCGTTGTCGCCGCTGCTTGCGAATGTGCTGCTCGACGAAGTGGATAAGGAGTTGGAGCGACGCGGGCACGCGTTCGTGCGCTACGCGGACGACTGTAACGTCTACGTGCGCTCGAAGCGCGCAGGCGAGCGAGTGATGGGGACGCTGAAGCGGCTCTACGCTCGGCTACGACTCCGCATCAACGAGTCGAAAAGCGCGGTGGCCGGCGTCGGAGACCGGAAGTTCCTCGGGTACTCCTTTTGGAAGACCCCGAAGGGCGAGGTACGACGACGGATAGCAAGCAAAGCCCTGGAGGCGATGAAAGACCGGGTGCGCCGGATAACCGGACGTTCACGCGGTCGAAGTTTGGGCCAGGTGTGCGCGGACCTGCGGGAGTATCTGATCGGCTGGAAGGCGTACTTCCGGCTGGCGGATACGCCGCGTGTTTTCGCGGATCTGGACAAATGGATCCGTCACCGACTCCGTGCATTGCAGCTCAAGCACTGGCGGCGTGGCAGCACCATCTACCGGGAACTGCGAGCGCGGGGCATGTCCGACCGCGCGGCGCGTCCGGTGGCGGCCAATGGGCGACGATGGTGGCGCTACTCGGGACAACCGATCCACGCCGCGCTGCCGAACGCGTTCTTCGACGACCTCGGCCTTCCGAGGCTCGCCGCGTGACCTCAACTCCTCGAACCGCCGGATGCGGACCCGCTTGTCCGGTGGTGTGGCAGGGGCCGCCGGGAGAAATCCCGGCGCCCCTATGCCGATCGGCCAGCCGTTGGGCGGATTCGGAGGAAGAATGACCGGCGTCGGCGGGACGGACGGCGGGCGACGGCGATGACTCAACCCGGGTCGGGTTGCGCTGCGCTCGATCGCACCCAATCCCCCAGGCCGCCCAGGCCATCGCCGCGTTCGCCCCGAAGCTGCGTGCCGTGCTCACCACCAACCTCGACCACTTCCTCGAGAGAGCCTTCGTCGGCACTTGGCAGCCCCAAGCCAGGGCCACGGGCGACATCGCCCAGCGCCGCGGCTATATCCTCAAGCTTCACGGCACCCTGCTCGACCGCGCGACCTGGGTCTTGACCCGCGATGACTACGACCGCGCCATCTACGCCGATCCCAAGCTCCAATCCGCCTTCTCGGCGCTCTTCCACGCCTGTCCCCTTCTCTTCGTCGGCTACGGCCTCGCCGACGACGACTTCGATCAGCTCCTCGTGCGCGTTCGCGCTCTCGCGGGCGATCAGCCGCCGCGCTACTTCGCCCTGGCCGCCTCGGAGACCATCACCCCGCACCGTCGAACCCGGATCGAGAAGGCCGGCGTGCAGCTCGTCGGCTACGACAACGCAGATGGAACACCTCGCGAAGTCGTCAGGATCCTCCGCTCCCTCACGTCGGAGCGCTGAT
>JBBQNG010000431.1:0-2930 GCA_038329645.1 Burkholderiales bacterium | reverse complement strand
TGTGCAGTATCTGCGGGTCTATGTCCGTGCGCTGCGCCAGAAACTGGGCGACCGCATCGGTGAGACGGAGATCATCCGCACCGAGATGGGGATAGGCTACCGGCTGACAGCGGGGGACGCGGCGGAGTAAAAGCCTACCTTCCATCCTCCATTCGAAGCAGCGGCCAGGTTCGGAGCCAACCTTTAGCCTCAATGCGACCGGCATAGATTGGGTGCTTATCGGTCATGAAGGGCCGTGTGGGTCTCAAAATCAGCCCAAACAGATCGTCGAACCCCAACGGCGCGGCAATTTCGCAGCGACCGTCAGCCGTTCTCCTGGCGGCGACCGCCGTGGCTGTTTCAGGCCAATAGCGCATGGCGTCGGTGGCCGAGCTATAAGGAGCATCGCCATTGCGGACATGCATCCGCGCCTGGTTTTTGACCGACCAGTCGATGGAGGGTTCGAGCGCTCGCAGCGCGCTTTCCAATCTCTCGTCCTCGGACGAGTTGGCTCGGTCACGGTCGAACCACACCACGTCGATATCGCCGGGTGGGCGGGAAGGCGTACGGCCATGGAGATGATCCCAAACCGCGCTTCTGACGAAGCCGGCACCGATCCAGCAATCGGGTAGGTCGAGCGTACGAACCAAATCGAGTATCCGCCATCTCAGCGGGTCGGTCGATAGTATTGCCGCACATCTGGATAGGCAGTCCATCAGATAGATTTACCAAATATGGGGAGAAATAAACTGCGCTTTTCCGGCCTGCTTTTTAGATTCGTTTTTCCATGAAGACGCTCGTCGCGACATTCGACGTTGGCATTGAACTGTAAGGCTCGAATGGACCGCAAAGTCCAAATCCCAAACGCCCGTAAAACCGAATGGCTGCAGTCTGCAGCGTTCCGGTTTCCAGACGCAAAATCGGCAGTCCGGCTCGCACGGCCTCAAGGGACAGGCGAGTGACGATCGCGTCGGCGACACCCTGGCCCCGTACCTGCTCACGAACATACATCCGCTTAATCGGCGAAATCGGGGAAGAGCGCCACCCCGCCGCAACCGACGGCCTGCCCGTTAAGCCAGGCCACGAAAAAGCGGATATGCGGCTGGAATATCGCGTCCAGCGCCAGGCCGTGCCGCTGCTCCGGCGGGTAGTGTTGCGAAAGCTCCCGGTCGAGTTCTTCGACCAGGATGCGAACGTCGTCCGTCGGCGCCGGTGCCGGTTCGATCCGGATCGTCATATTCGAGGTGGTCAGCGCGCCTCGCATGACAGCGGCGCGGCGCCGTCGACTTTCACCAGCACGCCCTCGTCGATCAGTTGCTGAACCTTCTCCGCGGTCTGTAGCTGGATTGCGCCGCCGGGTTCGCCGAAGGCCGGGGCTGCCGTACCCAGAAGAGCCGGGAGCGGCTTCAGCACTTTGTAGACCGTGTAATTATAACCGTGGCAGTCATAGGGCAGGGCGCGGCGGTCATAGGGCGCGCCTTCCGGGCTCAGATAGACGCCGCGCGTATCGCCGAACCGGTCCAGCAGCTCGCCCGCCGGAACGACGACGTTCAGTTTGGGTGGTTCGAAACCATTATTGGGCGGCCAGTTCGGCTGGCCGCAGCCGTCGAGGGACCTGGGCGGCAGGTCTGTGCGCAGTTTTGGGGTCGGCCAAGTCGGGCAATTTGACGGCCCCGGTGCGGCTGTGACGGCGGAAGCCTGTGTCGCGGGTTGTTTGGCCGCGCAGCCGGCGAGCAGCAGGATGATTGTACCGACACTTAAAATCCGGAAAGCTGGCATCGCTATAATCCCCGCATCGTCTCAATGTGGGGATTATAGCGGGTGGCAAGCGACGATTAACTCTTTAATCGCGCAAAATCAGCCCCCCATCGCCTTTTGTATCGCTTCCATGGCATTGGCCTTCGGGTTGGCGACGCAATAGTCCGCGACTTTCTTATCGAGCGCGTCGGCGTCTTTGTCGCCGCTCGAAACGCCCCAGGTCCCCGCTGCTTTTTCGGCCGCGATAAAATCTGCGCAGGTCATGTTGGCGTCCGGAACCGGCGGGGGCGCATTCGCAGCTTGCGCTGTACCGATGATTAGAAACGCGAAACTTAAAACGATGCCGATTTTCATGTTTGTCTTCCTTATCCGGGTTGTCACGCCAGTTGGGCTCGGACTTCGCCGGCGATTTCGACATTCTTTCGCCGGGCTGCGCCCATGATCAGGAACCAGTCGATGAAGGCCCAAATTCCGAAACCGCCGAATGTGATCAGCTTCAAAACGCCCAGGGCGATGCTACCGACATAGAAGCGATCGATGCCGAAGGCCCCGATAAACAGGCTGAGAACCAGCGCGACGGTCGGGTTTTTCTCACGCCCACCGAACTGAAGGTCGAACGTTTCGCGGCGGTCTTGTTGCAGGGAATCGCGTATATTCTTGATGGAACTCAGGTATGCCAATTTATTCATTGTTATTGCTCACTGATGACGAGTGCACCCTGCCAAGGCCGCCTGGGTAGGCAGCCTTGGTCTTGTCAGCGCAGTATTATTCGCCGGTGGCGGTTGTTTTCTTGCCGTCCCAATGCAGGGTAATGGAATTCCAATCGCACAAGTCAACGTTGCCCCATTCGGCTTCGTCACCATCATTGTACTTCACTTTAATGTCGAACTTGCACTTGCCGCCACCATGTGGGAACACAATGTCCACTTTTTCGCCGTCGGCCAGCGCGTCCTTGCCCATGATGTCGCTGCCCCACTCGTCAGTTTTAGTCGGCGATACATAAACATCATCGACCTGGTAGCCGGTTTTATTGATCAGCGTAAAATCCGCATCGCTGGCGAATGCGCCACCTGCAAAACTAAAGGCGGCGGCGGCAATAAAACTTATCTTCAGAAGGTTCATGGTCCCTAATCTCCTTGGCTGGATTTTGTTAAATGCTTTTTATGAGTAGAGGACACGGGCATAAAATACAA
>JBBQNG010000430.1:0-2951 GCA_038329645.1 Burkholderiales bacterium | reverse complement strand
AAAATCCTGCAGAAGGGCTCGTCCTCGCGCGACGCCCTGCTGCGTGAAGTCGGCAAACTCGTCACGGCCGCACTGGCACGAAGGAAGGAATAAAACCGGATGGCAAAGATCCTGCTCGTCGAAGACAACGAAATGAACCGCGACATGCTCTCACGGCGGCTGATCCGCCGCGGGTACGACATCGTATTCGCGCTCGACGGCGGCGAAGCCGTGGCCAAAGCCGCGTCCGAAGCGCCCGACCTGATCCTGATGGATATGAGCCTGCCGGTCATGGACGGCTGGGAGGCCACGAGGCAGGTCAAGGCCGCGGAGGCCACCCGCGGCATCCCGGTCATCGCACTCACCGCGCACGCGATGGCGGGGGACAAGGACAAGGCGCTGGCCGCAGGCGCGGACGATTTCGACACCAAGCCCGTCGACCTCGAGCGGCTGCTCGGCAAGATTCAGGCGCTGCTCGAGCGGAAGCCCGCCACGTGAGCCTGGACCGCGGGGCGCTGGCCCACCTGCGCCACGAGCTGAGGACCCCGCTCAACCACATCATCGGCTACGGCGAGATGCTGGTCGAGGACGCCGACCGGCCCGAGCTCGTTCCCGCGCTCTCGGCGATCCTCGCCGATGCACAAGCCTTGCTCGGCCTGATCAATGAATTCCTCGCGCCCGCCGCCGAAGGCGACTTCGACATGGCAGGGCTCCCGGCGCAGCTGGGCGGCCCGCTCGAGCGCATCCGCGCGGGTTGTGCCGCGCTCAAATCCCGGGTGCCGGACGGGGACGACCTGCGTGCCGACATCGACCGCATTGCCGGCGCCGCCGAGCACCTTTCCGACCTCGTCAATAGCGGCCTCGCCGAACGCGTGGCCGAACGCACCGCCGCGATGCCGTTGCCGGACGCCGTACCGCAAGGCGCCCGCCTTCGCACCAGCGGCAACGGTGTCATCCTGGTCGTGGACGACAACGAAGAGAACCGCGAGATGCTCGGCCGGCGCCTCGTGCGCGAAGGTTACGCGGTACGGCGCGCTTCGGGCGGGGCCGAGGCCCTGGCGGCGCTGGAGGCCATCCCGGCGGACCTCGTGCTGCTCGACGTCATGATGCCGGACATCAACGGCTACGAAGTGCTGACCCGGCTCAAGTCGAATCCGCGGCTCTCTGACATCCCTGTGCTGATGATTTCGTCGCTGGAGGACACCGAAAGCGTCGCGCGCTGCATCGAGCTCGGCGCGGAGGACTTCCTGCCCAAGCCCTTCAACCCGGTGATCCTGAGAGCCAGGGTCGGGGCGTGCCTGGAGAAAAAGCGCCTACGCGACCAGGAGGAGCGCCAAGCCGCAGAACTCGCCGACTGGAGCCGCACACTCGAAAAGCGCGTCGAGGAGCAGGTCGCGCAGGTGGAGCGCCTGGGCAAGCTCAAGCGCTTCTTCTCCCCACAGCTGGCCGAACTGATCGTGGCCGGCGGCACAGAAGACCCGCTGCGCACGCATCGGCGGCAGGTGACCGTGGTGTTCCTCGACCTGCGCGGCTTCACGGCGTTTGCCGAGACAGCCGAGCCCGAGGAACTGATGGGCGTGCTGCGCGAATACCACGCCGCGATGGGCGAACTGATCATGGCGCACGAAGGGACGCTGGAGCGGTTCACCGGCGACGGCATGATGATTTTCTTCAACGACCCGGTCGAAGTCCCCGACCACGCCGAGCGCGCGGTGCGCATGGCCGTGGAGATGCGGGAACGGGTTACCGTGCTGGTGGCCAAATGGAAACGACAGGGCTGGGACCTCGAACTCGGCATCGGGATCGCGCAAGGCTACGCGACCATCGGCGCAATCGGCTTCGAGGGCCGCTGGGACTACGGCGCGATCGGCACTGTCACGAACCTTGCGGCGCGCCTGTGCAGCGAAGCCAAAGGCGGCCAGATCCTCGTGAGCTCACGCACCGCGACCGCCGTAGAGGATCTGGTCGAGGCCGAAGTAGTCGGCACGCTCACGCTCAAGGGGCTGCAGAAACCAGTTCCGGCAATCAACGTGACCGGCCTGAAGACAATATGACCGAGTGAGCGCTTCAGGTCTTCGGTTGCGCCGAAGAGATCAGTTCGCAGCGGCCACGGCCGGCAAGGTTGCCGAGCTGATCGTGACCGGCGGGGCGGAAGATCCCCTTCGCACCCACCGGCGCGAGGTGACGGTGGTGTTCCTCGACCTTCGCGGCGAGACCGAGGAGGTTGGCACGCTCATGCTCAAAGGCCTGCAAAAGCCGGTGCCGGCGATCAACGTCGTGAGGCTCAAGCCCGGCGCGTGACGCCCTCAGGGTCCCCTGTTCCGACCTAAGCTGCGGCGACCGCGACGCGCGACTGCTTCCTGCGCTCGTGCTCCTGCAGCCAGCGTTTTCTGATGCGGATCGATTTCGGCGTAACTTCCACCAGCTCATCGTCCGCAATGAACTCGACCGCCGACTCGAGGGTCAGCCGGATCGGCGGGGTCAGCAGGATTGCGTCGTCCTTGCCCGAGGAACGCACGTTGGTCAGGTGCTTTTCCTTCACCGGGTTGATCACGAGGTCGTTGTCGCGCGTGTGGATACCCATCACCATGCCTTCGTACACCGGCTCGCCGGGGCTCACGAACATGCGGCCGCGCTCCTGCAGTTTCCACAGCGCGTAGGCCACCGCCACGCCGTCGTCGCCCGAGATCAGCGCGCCCGCGCGCCGGTCGGAACTTTCGCCCTTGGCCGGGGCGTACTCGTCGAACACATGGGACAGCACGCCGGTGCCGCGCGTCATGGTCATGAACTCGGTCTGGAAGCCGATGAGGCCGCGCGCCGGGATGCGGTAGTCGAGGCGCACGCGGCCGCGGTCGTCCTGCGACATGTCGAGCATCTCGCCGCGACGGCCGTTCAGCGCCGCGATCACCGGGCCCTGGTTGGCCTCTTCCACGTCGACCGTGAGCATCTCGTAAGGCTCGCAGGTCACGCCG
>JBBQNG010000429.1:0-2961 GCA_038329645.1 Burkholderiales bacterium | reverse complement strand
TGATCTGAACCGCCTTGACGTGGTCGCGGTTCCAGGAGGACTCGAACAAGGCGTTGCCGAATCGGAAGGCGAGCAGGTTCTGCACCGTTTCCTTGCCGAGGTAATGGTCGATGCGATAGACCTGCGATTCGTCGAAGTAGCTGTGCACCAGCTCGTTCAGCTTCAGCGCGGAATCGAGGTCGTGCCCGAACGGCTTCTCGACGACCAGGCGAGTCCATCCCTTGCCGCGGTGGAGACCGGCTTTGCCCAGCGCGTCGATGGTCCCTTCGAAAGCCATGGGCGGGAGGGCGAGGTAGAGGACGCGGTTCCCGCTGCATTTCGTGCCCTCGAGGGCCTCGATGCGCGCGGCGAGGGCCTTGAAATCGTCGGCGCTGCCAGGATCGACCGCCTGGTAGTGCAGGCAGTTGTCGCACCAGTGTGGATCGGAGGGGGACAGGCCGAGCTCGCCCAGCGCCTTGCGTGCCCAGGCACGGAACTGCTTGTCGGTGAGGCCGCGGTCGCGCGCGACACCGAGGATCTGGCATTCCTTGGTCAGCGCCCCGTTCTGCTCGAGGCGGAAGAGCGAGGGCAACAATTTCCTCCGCATGAGATCGCCGGTCCCGCCGAAGATGACGAACACGCAGGGATCGCCCGGGGAAACTCGCACGTTGCCGCTCCTTGCCAAGTGGAAGGTGGTCATCTTACTGTGCTGGTCGCCGCCGGGTTGGAGGAAGCTCGCCTACAATCGGTTCATGTCCATCCCCGCGTCCTTTTCGCGCCAGTCCTTGCGCAGTTGCCTCGCCCAGCTGGAGCAGTCCGGCGATCTGTTGCGGATTCCCGAGACCGTGGATTCCCGGTTCGAGCTTTCAGCGTACCTCGCCGAGCTCGCCCACGGGCCGGCGGTGCTGTTCGAGTCCGTGGCCGGCTACGGATTGCGTGCGGTGGGCAACGTGCTCAATTCCGGCGAGCGCATCGCACGCGCGCTCGATAGCGCGCCCGGGGAGCTTCAGTCGAGGATCGTCGCCGCGATCCGGTCCCCGTTGGCCTTGCGTCCGGTGAATTCGGCGCCGTGCCAGGAAGTCGTCGTCGAAAATCCCGATCTCGGTGCCGAGCTTCCGGTGCCGCAGTTCTTTCCGGGGGAGTTAGGGCGGTACATCACCGCAGGCGCCATCGTCACCCGTGACACAGTGACGGGAAAGCGCAACCTGTCGTTTGCGCGGCTCAAGCTGCTGGGCGCAAATCGTGCGTTCATCGGCATCGCGCCGAACCACCATCTCGCGGTGATGGCGCGCGCCGCACAGACCCGTGGCGAGAAGCTCGAAATCGCGGTGACGATCGGCAACCACCCCGCCGTGCTCATCGCCGCGGCGCTCTACCTCGGCCTGGGCGATGACGAGCTGGAAGTGGCGGGCGCAATTCTGGGTGATCCTGTCGAGGTAGTGAGCTGCGGCAGCGGTTCGCTGCAGGTGCCGGCGCACTGCGAGATCGTGCTCGAGGGTTGCATCGACCTCGACGAGCGCCATGAGGAAGGCCCGGTCTCCGAGTTCCATGGGATGTACGAGAACTACGGCGTCGGCGCGGTCGCGACTTTCAAGTGCATGACCAGGCGCATCGACGCGCTCTATCAGGTCATCCAGCCTGGCTACTACCCCGAGCACACCCTTCTCGGCGGCGTGGCAATTGCTGCGGGGCTCTCATGCAAGTTGCAGGAAGCGGGCCTACCCGTCCGGCAGGTCGCGGTGGGCCATGGCGGCGCCGGCCGGTTGCAGGCCGTCGTCAGCATGACGGCCGGGGAGCGCAAGGCGCGCGATGCAATGACCGCAGTCTGGGGCAGTGTGAGCCTGGTCAAGAACATCACTGTGGTCGACGACGACATCGATCCGTGGGACCCGGTCCAGGTCGAATGGGCGGTCGCCACGCGCATGAAGCCGGACCGCGACCTCCTCGTCGTTCCGGGCGCGCGCACCGACCGGTCCGAGCCCCTCAAGGCGGAAGGCACGGTCGCCAAGCTCGGCATCGACGCGACACGCAAGCAGGGTGACCGGACCGACTGGTCGCGTGCGCTGCCGCCCGCGGCGGTGACCGAAAGGGTTCGCGCCCGGCTCAGGCGCCGGACGCAGCCTTGAAGAGGAACTTGCGGATCGAGCGCAGGGCGCTCAGGTAGCCCTGGTCGGCGACCTGGATATGCGGGCGGAAATGCGCATTGGCCGCGGGCAGCGAATGGAACGGGATCGACGGGCACGCGTGATGCTCGACGTGATAGGGCATGTTCCAGGCGAAGAATTGCATCACCGGGTTGGTGTACGTGGTGCGCGTATTCGACAGCGGGTCATCGGTTTGCGGGCAGCCGGTGTGCTCGGCCAGCAGGTAGTTGCGCAGGAATACCTGCCCAATCATGGCCGGCAACACCCAGAGCCACAGCAGCAGCGTGGACTGCAGCCAGACCGAGACGCCGATCAGGGCGATATATCCCAGCAAGTAGACGCGGGCTTCCGCGACGACCGCGGATTTTTTGCCCTCCGGCACCCAGGGTTGCGGCACCCTACCGGCCGATGCATGCCGTCCCACGGTAAGCAGCCGGGTCTTCCAGTTCGGCAAGCCTGAAATGTGGACCAGGTAGCCGAAAAGGGAGCCTGGTTTCGGCTGCGTCAGTTCGGGATCCCGTGCCGCGTCCTGCGTAAACCGGTGGTGGTCCCAGTGGAACAGGCGGAAATACTCGAAAGGCAGCAGCAGCAGGAAGCCGGCAAAATGGCCGACCGCGCGCGACAGCCAACGCGAGCGGAACGGGGTGAAATGGGTAGCCTCGTGCATCGCGCAAAAGAGGAAGATCAGCACGTAACCGTGCGCGACGAGGGCCGGAACAGCCCACAATGTGCCGCGCACCGCAAGCACCAGCGCGCCGGTGAAGCAAAGCGCACCGAGGTGGCCGGCAAGATGCGACAGTCCCTTCGCATCCGAGCGCACCGCAAGCGCTTTCACGTC
>JBBQNG010000428.1:0-3023 GCA_038329645.1 Burkholderiales bacterium | reverse complement strand
CATGCTGACCATGAGCCGGGAGGACGCTGACCTTGCGGCTGCGCTGCGTGCTGGTGCGCAGGGCTATCTCCTGAAAGACATCGAGCCCGAGGAACTGGTGCCCGCCCTGGAGGCGGTCCTCGGCGGCAACAACGTTGTGGCCGAGGAGATGGTCGGAACGCTCGCACGAATTGTGCAGGGTGAGGCAGTCACATCGACCCAGGCGGCCCCGACGGAAACACCGTTTTCGAAACTTACGCCCAGGGAGCTCCAGATCCTGGAGCGAATCGCCGACGGGTTGAGCAACAAAATGATCGCGCAGGTGCTTGAGATTTCCGATGAGACGGTGAAACTTCACGTCAAGGCGATCCTGCGCAAGCTGGGTATGCGCTCACGTGTGGAGGCGGCAGTGGCCGCTGTCACCCGCGGCCTGGGCAGGAGCGGGCACACCTAGCCGCCGGCCGACTTTACCGGTTCAGTGCATGGGTTCGTCGAGGAACAGCTGGGCGCGTGGCAGTCCGCGCGCGAGGAGCACGCGTTGCGCCGCCGAGCTGAATGGGCCGGGCCCGGAGACATAGAAGTCGTAGTCACCAAGGTGCTGATAGGCTTCGAATGCCTTCTGCAGAATCGATTCGATCACCGCCGGGGACCCGAAATCCGCGACCCTCAGTGGTAAATAGCTGAAGTCATCCAATGCGTCGCCCCACGAGCGGCATAAATTATCCAGGTAGTGCCCTCCACTGTCGGAAGTGACCCAGACAAGGGTGAGAGTCTCCGCGACCTCCAGCGCCATGGCGTGCTCAATGAGGCTCTTGATCGGGGCGAAGCCGGCGTCCCCGGCAACGAAAACCAGGGGCCTCGGCGATTCCTCGTCCAGGACGAACGTTCCCTCCGGGCCGACCAGCCGGACAGTTTCACCTTGGCCCAGTTCGTCAAACACGTACGCGGCGAACGGGTCGCCCGCGGCCCGTTGCACGTGAAAATGCAGGTTGCGGTCATCGCACGGGCAACTTGCGACAGGCAAGCGCGTGGTCGATCCATTGGCAAGTTCCAGCGACACCGATTGGCCGGCGAGGAAACGCAATCGGCTGGTGCGCGGCGTCTGAAGATGGAGCAGCCGCATTTCAGCAGAAATCCGGTCGATCGACTTTACCCTTGCGTCGATAGTCTGCAGCGGCATGTCGGCCGCGCCATGTGCTTCGTGCGCCTCGATCACGAGATCGATGACCGCTGTATTGCAGCACATGAGGACTACGCCCGCGCTTTTTTCGGCAGCGCTCATGACGTAATCCGAGTGGCGCGTCCTTTGTACTTCGCCCGAGAGGATTCTTGCTTTGCACTTTCCGCAGCTCCCGGCGCTGCATCCGTAATCCAGGGCAAGCCCTGCCCGGAGCGCCGCTTCGAGCAGGCTGTCATTGCCGTCGACGAAATACTCGTGGCCGCTCGGTTCTATCTTTACATGTGCTGTCATGATTCTCAGGAAATCCTCACGCATCCTCAGCGGCCACGGGTCAGCGTCACGCTGTTCAGGGGCCAGCTGACGGTCCAGCCAGGAAATCAACCGTTTCACCGCCACCGGCGGCGATGCCGATCCGCCCATTTTCACCAGCTTCGCTTGCACGCCCTCGACTACCGTTCGGTAGTGCTCCAGGCGAGCCTCGACCTGTTCCCGCTCGCGGCTCATCGCAACCAGCCGTGCCGCCAGCACCTCGGCACTGGGCATCAACCGCTCGCGCATGCGCTGCGCATAAGCCGCATCCTTGATCTTGTCCAGACGCTCGAGCCCGGAATTGTCTTCCAGGTGCGCTTGCGGGTAGGCGCGTTGCAGATCTTCGGCCGAAACCATGCCCTCGAACGTCGCTAGTTCGCCATTCTGGATCTTGCCCTGCAGCGCGCCGCGCCTGATGCCGATCAGCCGTGCCGCACGGGAAAGTGTAAGTAGGTTGGGCATGAGTGCGAGAAATCGAAGCTATCATAGCGAGGAATATCGCAGGGCAGGAGAGCTCTGAATTTCATGGACTATTTGCCGATTTTTCTGGACATTCGCGACCAGCCCTGCCTCGTCGTCGGTGGGGGCGATGTCGCGGCGCGCAAGGCGGGCATGTTGTTGCGCGCAGGCGCAGACGTCACAGTGCAGGCGCCGATGCTGTGCGCGGCACTGGAAACGGAAGTTGCCGCCGGGCGGGTTGCGCACCGGTCTGCATTATTTCGCGAAGGAGACCTGGACGGCTATTCGCTGACGATCGCCGCGACCGATGACGAGTCGGTGAATCGCGCGGTGGCGGCGGCCGCGCGAGCGCTGCGCATCCCGGTCAATGTGGTTGACGTTCCGGCGTTGTGCTCTTTCATCATGCCTTCGATTGTCGAACGCGGCCCGGTGACCGTCGCCGTGTCGAGCGGGGGAAGGTCCCCGGTGCTTGCCCGGCTGCTGCGCGCGCGCCTTGAAACGCTGATCCCGGCGGGATACGGGCGCCTTGCCTTCCTGGCGGCGGAGTTTCGCGACAAGGTAAAGGCAAGATTTGCGTTTGCAGAGCGGCGGCGCTTCTGGGAGCGGACGCTGCAGGGGCCGATCGCGGAGCTGGTATTCAGCGGCCGCGACGACGAGGCGCGCCGGGCGATGCAGGATTCCCTCGACGACGCGCGTATCGGCTTCAGCGGGGGCGAGGTCTCCCTGATCGGTGCGGGGCCGGGAGATCCCGACCTGCTCACGTTCCGCGCGCTGCGCCTGATGCAGCAGGCTGACGTGGTCGTTTACGATCGCCTCGTGTCAAAACCGGTCCTTGACCTGGTCCGGCGTGACGCCGAGTTCATCTATGCCGGAAAGGAGCGCGCGCTGCACTCCTTGCCACAGGACGACATCAATCACCTCCTGGTGCGGCTGGCAAAGGAGGGCAAGCGCGTCGTGCGCCTCAAGGGTGGAGACCCGTTCATCTTTGGTCGGGGAGGGGAGGAGATTGATACCCTTGCCGCCGAAGGGATTCCGTTCCAGGTGGTGCCCGGGATTACCGCGGCTTCCGGATGCGCGGTGTACGCGGGAATCCCGC
>JBBQNG010000427.1:0-3079 GCA_038329645.1 Burkholderiales bacterium | reverse complement strand
CCGGCAGCTGCTGCGTAATCCATTCGTCTGGCTGTATCTGCTCGCCATCATTGCCTATGTCGGCTGCGAGCAGGGCACGGCAGACTGGATGTCGCCCTTTCTCGAGCGCTATCACAACGTCGATCCCCATCGGGGCGGTGCGGACGCGGTGGCCTACTTCTGGGGACTGATGACGGCAGGGTGTCTGCTCGGTATGGGTCTGCTGAAGTTCTTCGACAGTCGCCGCGTGCTGATAGGTTTCACCGTCGGGGCGCTTTGCGCCCTCACGCTGGCTTTGTTCGGCCCGGCCGACGTATCCAGGGTGGCCTTTCCCTGCGTCGGGTTCTTCGCCTCGATCATGTGGCCCACCTTGGTATCGCTTGGGCTGAATTCCGTACCCCAGCACCACGGTCCCTTTGCCGGGATCCTGTGCTCGGGGATCATGGGTGGCGCGCTCGTGCCCGTCGTGATCGGGTGGCTCGGGGACCTGTACGGTCTCAGGGTCGGCATGCTGTTTCTGTACCTCACCTTCGGGTTCGTCCTGAGCGTCGGCGTCTGGGCGCGACCGCTCATCCGTAACGCGACCCGGAGCGGCTCGCGCGGCGTCGATGCCTAGGTACATCGCCCGGGGGACGGCGCTGATATTGGCGGCGATCGCCGCGACCGGCGGTGCCCCGGCGCAATCGGCGCCGTCCGCCGGCATGGCGCCTGCGAGCAGCGCCGCCACCCCGTCCGTCCGCGAGGGTGACCCCTACCAATTTGCGGCGACGGACAACGAGGTTCACGCCATCCGGCTGACGCGCACCGCGGACGGCGCAAGCTTCACATGGCCACGCGCCACGACTCCGTGGGATACCGCCTTGCTCGCCGTGCGCAGCACGGGCGCAGGGAGGGAGTCCTGGGTCGAGGTGTCGGCCGGCGCAACGCGCATCGAACAGTATCTGGACGCCAATGCGGCGGGGGTGCGGTGGCTGAACCTGAGCGGCTTGCGCAGCCAACTGACCGCGGGTGCTGAAGTGAACATTCGCTCCCATGCGCTGACGCTCGCGGCCGGACCGGCATCGATTCGCCTGTTCGACAATCATCTCGACCTGCAACAACGCATCCTGGTGATTGCACCGCATCCTGACGATGCCGAGATAGCGGCCTTTGGACTGTACGCCGATCGCCGTGCCACGGTCGTGACCGTCACCGCCGGCAATGCCGGCGACATGAATTATCGTGCCAATGTGAGCGACCCGGCGGAGCACTATGCCCTCAAGGGCTATCTGCGTGCATTCGACAGCGTGACCGTTCCGTGGCAGGGGCGTGTGCCGCCGGCGCGCACCGCCAATCTGGGGTACTTCGATGGTCGTCTGGATCAGATGTACTTCGCACCCACTAAAACCATTCCGGAAGTCTACAGCGCCAATACCGACGTCGCGCTCTACCGGCGCGTCAACTTGAGCACCCTGGTCTCGGGCGCACCGCGCAGCAATAGCTGGCACAATCTGGTGCAAGACTTGGTCGTGGTTCTGCAGAAGGTGAACCCGGCGATCGTGGTGATGCCGGATCCGCAGCTCGACACTCACCCGGATCATGAATTCACCAGCGTCGCGCTCGACCAGGCGCTCGAGAAGTGGCGAGGCAAGCCTGTCTTTCTGCTCTACACAAATCACACCGATTCCAACCACTACCCATACGGGCCTGCGGGCACCGTGGTCTCCCTGCCGCCGAGCGAACGGCACGTCAGCGTGCAGAAAATATATTCGCATCCCACCTCGCCGCCTCTGCAGATCCGGAAGTTGTTCGCCCTGGAGTCCATGCATGACTTGAGGCTCTCTCCGGAGGAGCAGATCGCCAGCAACCTGCCACCGACGGCACGCCGTCCGGACAATCCGCGCATTCCGGAGGAGGACTACTTCAGGCGCGCGCCGCGTTCGAACGAGCTATTCTTCCAGTTCGACAGGAACGGCCTGCACGCAGTCATTCAAGAGTTTCTCGCGGAGTCCAGAGCGGCGCAATCTGCGCCGCACGACCCTTGAGCCTGGGCAGCTGCAGATTGCCCGCGAGAGAACCCCGCGTGGTGGTCCGCGTATTACGCTGAGGGCGAATCCCAGATCGAGGTATTGCAGTCGGGACTGCAGATCTCGACATCTATCTTGTAATCCTCCTTGGCCGCCTCGTTGCCTTTCTTGTTCTCGGAGTACTGTTTGCCAGTGAGCTTGCCGTTGCCGGCTTAGAGGAGACCGCGTGCTCCAGTGCGAAGCGCGCGGGCTTGTACGCCATCGTCGCCGCCGGCAGCCGCGACAACGGACAGGCCTTGAGTGCCGTTGCGATTGTGACGCAGGCCACCCACTTGCCATCGGGCGACCAGCCTTCTGATGCGTTTTATCCTCGCCACTGAAAGTGGTTTGCAAGGGCGCGTCACTTCCTGCTCGACAACCGTCGCCGCACGTTCACCGCGGGCATTGGTGAATCCGCCCGTGGGCATCGTCTCGAACATCGAGTGGTCGCCCGACAGCAGCCAGCTCAGCTACACTTTCGAGGATCCCGACTCCGAGGCCCCTGCGTGCGTGGTGACCAGCGTGTGCACCAGCCCGTTTGTATCGGTGCCCACGTGCGCGTTCATGCCAAAGTGCGACTTGCGAACGTTCTTCTTGGCCTGCTTCATCTCCGGATCACGCGCCTTCGCCTCGTTCTTGGTCGAAGGCGGCGCATCGATGATCGTCGCATCCACGATCGTCCCGGACTTGAGCAGCAGTTTCTTGCTCTCAAGAATGGCGCGCGCAAGGCCAAAGATCTGCTCGGTCAGCTTGTGCTGCTCGATCAGGTGGCGAAAGCGCAGGATCGTCGACTCATCCGGCACCGTATCGCCCGACAGCTCGATCTGCGCGAAGCGGCTCTCGTCGAGCGATGCTTCATCGCAGGATCGGACTGGGTTGAACCACAGCTGCATGACATAGATGCGAGCATCATCGGCATCGGCTGGGTGCCGTTGCCGGCCTTCGGGTAGTGCGACTCGACCAGTCCAAGGATCGATCCCCGAGGGATCATCCGGTCCATCTCGCTCAAGAACCGATCCCGGCGCGTGATCTTGCCCTTCCTGCCGATACGGTGG
>JBBQNG010000426.1:0-3084 GCA_038329645.1 Burkholderiales bacterium | reverse complement strand
CGCAGCGCGGCCTGGTGATGGCCCTTGGCCGCAACTGGACGGCCGCAATCAGCGACCTTCGCAAGGCGTCGATTGGACTGGAGGACCGGCGCAAACGGCTTGGCGGGCGCGAGCCGGAAAAGGAAAGGATGCTTCGCGTATCGGTCAACGCGAATCTGGGGCGCGCTTTGGTAATGCGCGGGTTCTGTGCGGATTCGAGAGCGCCACTCCAAGTCGGTGCGTCTGGCGGGAACGCGCTTGCAGCGAGGACTTTGAAGGAGCCGTGTTACGACCGCGAATCCGGAAAGATCCTCGCGCTTGTGCCTTAGCGGCTGCGGATTCCGGCAAGCAGCTCGCGCAGGCTCGCGGGTCCTTCGCTTTGCAGCGTGCGCAGGTTGGCCTGCGCGATCTTACCGGACACCGAAAGCGGTACGCTCACCGCCATGAGCTCGGTCGCGCTCATCGCCGAGGTGTCGACATAGTCGGTGGGGCCCGAGCCGCGCACGGCGCGCAGCACGCTTGCGCGCACGAGCTGCACCGTCGGGTCGGGACTGCGCCGGATGAAACGCACCGCGCGATGCTCGTCGGTGAGGTCTTCGGCGAAATCGGGATGGAACGGCACGCAATAGAAAGGCGGGTCGCCGGAATGGCGGTCCTGCATCGCCTCGCGCGCGGTGCCCACCATGCGCTCGAAAGCGTGTGCCGCTTCAATCCCGGAGGGCAGGGCGGGAAAAATCACCAGGCCCACGTCTATGGATTCGGGCGGCAGCGCCTCGAACCGCCGGATGGCGGCGGATAGCGCGGGGAGGGCAGCATCGCCTTCTTCGAGCAGGACGACCCGTTGCAGCCGGCCGGCCTCGCGTGTGCGCTTCGCGTACGGGCACAGGTTGAAAGCTTCGACGAACTCGCGCACGTAGCGGTCATTGCGCTCGAACGCAGAACGCACGCGCGGGTCCACAATGCCTTCCTCGACCCTGCCTCCCTCGACCCCGGTCACGCCAGCGTGTTCCAGAAGTCCACGATCCGCTTGCGCATCGCCGCGTCGGGCAGGCGGCCGCGCGCCGCGTTCATGTTGTCCGTCATGTACTCGGCCTTGTCGGTGCCGGGGATGACGCAATTGATCGCCTCGTTCGAGAGCAGGTACTTGAGGAAGACCTGCGCCCAGCTCGTGGCGCCGATTTCGGCCGCCCAGTCGGGCAGGGGCCTGCCGCGCACCGCGCTGAACAGCTTGCCGCGGCCGAAAGGCAGGGCGGTGAGCACTGCGGTGCCGGTGTCCCTTGCGGTCGGCAGAAGCCGCGCCTCGGCCTCGCGCTCGGACAATGAGTACGCGACCTGGAGGAAGTCGGGCTTCTCGCGCCGCACGACTTCGGCCAGGGCGCCGTAGCTTGCCGGGTTCGAGTTGGTAATGCCGATGTAGCGCGTGCGGCCCTGTTCGCGCCACTCGCGCAGCACGTCGAGGCTCGTGCCCGGGTCGCGCACGTTGTGGATCTGCATCAGGTCGACCTTGGGCGTCTTCAGCCGCTCGAGCGAGCGGCGCATTTCGGCTAAGGTCTCCTCGCGGCTGGCGACGCGCACTTTGGTTGCGAGGAATACCCTGTCGCGTACGTTCATCGCGGCGAGCAGGTCGCCGACCACGTCCTCGGCGGTGCCGTACGAGGGCGCGGTGTCGATGAGTCTCGAGCCGCCATCGATCATGGTACGGATCACGGCAGTGCGCTCGGCGCGTTTCGCCGCGTCGGCGCCGATGTCGAAGACGATCGCGGTGCCGATGCCCACCACTGGCAGGTTTTCCCCGCCGTGCGGGATCGGGCGCGACAGGATCGGATCTTCCGCTAAGGACCGGAAGGGAAGGGACGCGGCGCCCAACGCGGCGGTAGCGGCCAGGAAGTCTCTGCGTGTCAGGTTGGGCATTGCGTCACAGTACCAAACAACGCGCCGCTGCCGCAAAATAGCGGCCTGCGCGCGGTCGCGCCTTTGAGGGAGGATAGGCCATGAACATCCTGCGATTCGTATTGGTGTGCGCTTTGGCTTTCGCCGGCCATGCCCGGGCCCACGACGATGATGCCGCCGGCAAGGTGCCGCTGAAGATCGGCAAGGTTTCCTTCCCGACCACCTGCGCCGCGGCTTCGCAGCCGCGCTTCGAGCGCGCGGTGGCGATGCTGCATTCGTTCTGGTTCGCCGAGGCCGAGAAGGCTTTTCGCGACGTGCTCGCGCACGACCCCGGATGCGCAATCGCGACCTGGGGCATCGCCTCGGTCAGGATCGGCAACACGTTTGCGGGCAATGCGACGCCGGTCGACGCGAAGGCCGCCCAGGAGGCCATCGACCGCGGCCGCACAATCGGGGCAAAGAGCGAGCGCGAGCGCGGCTACATCGAGGCGGTCGCTGCCTACTGGAACGGGTATGCCGAGCGCCTCCACGGCGCGCGCATGAAGTCGCTCTCCGACGCCTTCGAGGCGCTTGCCGCGCGCCTGCAGAACGACGACGAGGCGCAGGTGTTCTACGCCATCTACCTGACCGCGACCCAATCGCCGACCGACAAGACTTTCGCCACCACCCTTAAGGCCGCGGGAATCCTCGAGCCGCAGCTGGTAAAGCACCCGGAGCATCCTGGCGTGGCGCATTACCTCATCCATGCCTACGACTATCCGCCGATCGCGGAGAAGGGCCTGCCTGCGGCGAGGCGCTATGCGCAGATCGCGCCCTCGGCACCGCATGCGCTGCACATGCCCTCGCACATCTTCACGCGCGTCGGCGCCTGGCAGGACTCGGTCGAGACCAACCGCCGCTCGGCCGACACCGCGAAGGCCGAGAACTCGCCGGGCGACCAGCTGCATGCGCTGGACTACCTCGTCTACGCGAACCTGCAGCTTGCGCGCGACAAGGAGGCCGCGGCGGGCATCGCCGAGGCGCGGGGCGTAGGCGGGCTCAATCCGGCGGGCCTGCCGATCTGGTATTCGCTGGCCGCGATGCCGGCGCGCTTTGCCGTGGAGCGCGGCATGTGGAAGGAAGCGGCGGCCCTCGAGCCGCGCGAAAGCCGCTTTGCGTTTACGGGCGCGATGACGCTTTACGCCAAGGCGCTTGGCGCCGCGCGCAGCGACGACG
>JBBQNG010000425.1:0-3100 GCA_038329645.1 Burkholderiales bacterium | reverse complement strand
CCGCGACCAGCGAAATCCGCGAAGTCAACATCGGCTTCAACCAGATGGCGCAGCGGCTGGCCAAGCTCGACAACGACCGCGCGATGATGCTGGCCGGCATCTCGCACGACCTGCGCACGCCGCTTGCGCGGCTGCGGCTGGGACTCGAAATGATCGGCGGCGACCCCGCGATGAGCCAGGCGCTTGCCGCCGACATCGACGAGATGGACAAGATCATCGGCCAGTTCCTCGACTTCGCCAAGGGCGAGAACGAGACCAAGACCGACACCGACCTCGAAGCGCTGGTCGACGAGATCTGCGAGCGCTATGCAAAGCTCGGCCGCGGGATGGTCCATTGCAAGAGCGCCTCGATCCGCATGCCGCTGGCTCAAATGGCGGTGCGCCGGGCGATCTCCAACCTCATCGACAACGCGTTGCGCTACTCGAGCGAGCCGGTCGAGATCGAGACCCGCAAGGAAGGCGAGAACGCGGTGATCGAAGTCCACGATCGCGGTCCCGGCATCCCGACGGCCGACGTGGAGCGCGTAAAGCGGCCTTTCACCCGGCTGGAGGAGGCGCGCAGCGGCGCCGGCGGATCCGGACTGGGCCTGGCGATCGTCGATCGTGTCGCGCGCCTGCACGGCGGGACGCTCAGCCTGCTGCCGCGCCCGGGCGGCGGCTTGAATGCGCGCCTGATCCTTCCGATGCGTGACGGACCGTTGCGCGACCCGGTCGGCTTGCTCACTTTCCGCACGCCGGTAAGCCCGCCCTGAAAACGGCGCTCAGGAGGCGCCCGGCCGGAACGCCTTCAGCTCCCACACGATCCAGTCCTGCTGGTTGCGCCGGATATGGGGCCGCACCAGCAGTTCCACCCGCTCGTAGCGATGCTCCAGGCGCACCCAGCGCTTGACCTCAGGCGCGTACCAGTAGGTTTCGGTGACGCGCGTGTCGCTCCACTGGAAGTCGTAGTCGCCGAGATTCATCTGCCGCTCGATTCGCAATGCGACGAACTCGCCGGCCGGCGTCGTTACGCGCTCCCATCCCAGCGCGCGCCCGTAGGTTTGCCAGAGGAAGTTGACGCCGTAGTTGTTGGTAACGGTCGCCTTCTCGCTCCAACCCCGGCCGGGCGCAATTGGAAATGAAATCCGCGCAAGCGGCGCGCTGAAAACGCGCGTTCCGCTGCCAGCGGTCTCGCCAACCTCACGCCACGGCCCTGCAATGGTCTCGGTCTGCAGCGGCTCGCCCGGCTTGTCGCTCGTGCGCTCAACCACAAACCCTTGCGGGCTCGGCAGCAGGGTATCCGTCAGGATCCGTTCAGGTAGGCGGTTGTACCCGTTGATCTGCACGTAGACCCAGGTGTCGCCACTGCGCAGCTGCGGTGCGTCGACTACGGCAACCGGCGCATCGGCCCTCGGATAGGGTTCGGCGCATGCGCACAGCAGGAGCGCCATGGCGGCCAGCACGCCGGCGCGGAGGTTGGTCTGCGACAAAACGTGGCTCACGTTAGTTCCTTTGCAAACAGCCGCCGGGAAGAAATTCTACGCTTCGCTGCGCGCATCGGCGTCGCGTAACATCGAAAACATGAGCTCCACCGCCACGCTGCGCACCGGCTACGAAGGCGTCAGGATCCCGAACCTGTGGATCGCGGTTGCACTTTCGCTGCTGCTGCATGCACTCGGCTTGATCGCGTGGATCCCTAAAACGCATCTGCCGTTCGACGATGCGGACAAAACAAAGGGCGGATTGGCGATACGCCTGCGCTCGCCTCCAAGACCGGATGCGGCACCGCCGCCTGCTCCCGCGCCTGCTCCGCCACGCAAGGCACCTGTGCGGCGCGCGGAGCCGACGCCACTGCCGGCCAAGCCGACCACGCTGGGAAGGATCGCGCCGCTACCGTCGCAGCTGCGCAGCACGCCACCGCCCGTGATCGCAACCGAGCGCCCTTCGACCACGATCGTGGCGCCGCCGGCACCCGCGCAAAATTCTGCGCCGGCTCCCGGCCAGGATCTCGCGTCCTATATTGCGGCCCGGCGTCGCGCACGCGACGGCGCATCCGCGCCCGCCGCGCCCGCGCAATCCGCAGAGACGGAACAGGAACGCCACAACCGCACCGTGGCCGAGAATCTCGGTCTCACGCGCACCCCGTCGTTCGGCAACGACCCCAATCGTGGCGGCGGCATCTTCCAGATCCGCAGCATGGCCTTCGACACCGCCGAATTCTCGTTCTTCGGCTGGAACAAGGCCATCAACCGCAATTCGATGCAGGTGATCGAAGTGCGCAGGGGCAACAACCCGAACATGGAAATCGCGGTCGCCAGAAAGATGATCTCGATCATCCGCGAGCTCTCGGACGGCGATTTCGAGTGGCAGTCCCAGCGCACCGGCAAGACCGTCTGGCTGTCGGCGCGACCGGCGGACACGGCCGCCCTCGAGGCTTTCATCCTGCGCGAATTGTTCCCCGAGTTTCGCGCACGCTAAGATCACCGCGCCGCGCCACACCGCCCGCCGCTAGCCCACGCTAAGAGCCCGCCCGCCGCTCGCCTCCGAGCGAAAAGCGTGACAGGGTCGCATAGGTGGGCCCTTCGGCCGCCAGCGCCGAGCGCACCAGCACGAACTCTTCCGCGCGCCACTCCACCGGGGGTAAGGCCGGCAGGCTCTCGCCCTTCTCCGCCCGGCGCACGAGCGAAATGTGCGCCCTGAACTCGCGCTTCTCGGTCCTGAAGCCGCCGGCCTGGAGCACGGTGTCGAGCTGCGCGACCAGGTCGCGCAGCGGCTCGGGCAGGCTGCGCGGCCCGGCCCAGACGATGCCGTTGTGCTCCCCCCAGCGGCCATCGTCGCGCTTCAGGTCGAACGGGCGTGCGCGCACGCGCCGCGCGCAGTCGATGAGCGCCGCGACACGGTCGCCCGGAACATCGCCTAGAAACGCCAGCGTCAGGTGGATGGTCGGGGCGCGCGTGATGCGCCCGCCGGTCTTCGCGTGCGCTTCGGCTGCCCAGGCATGCAGCGCTTGCGCGATCTCCTCCGGCGGCCACAGCGCGAAGAAGAGCCGCAGCCTGCCCTCGCTATTATTACTTTTCTGGTATGCGGGTTGGCTGGAGCGCCGCGCGGGGAGCCGGGTTTT
>JBBQNG010000424.1:0-3101 GCA_038329645.1 Burkholderiales bacterium | reverse complement strand
ACCCAGGTTTGGGTAAATCTCGGAAAAGACGTAGATCAGGATCGTCGTGGCCGCGAGAGCGGCCAGGCCGAGCGGGTCGTCTACGGATCTACGGTTGAATACGCGCAGCGCGCGGTAAAAAAACAGGTTGGCGCCCATGAGCAGCATATTGGCGACCGTAATGGAAAAGATATCCGCGATGACTCCGCGCAGCGCAAGCGCGGCGTAGCCGACGGCGACTATCAGCAGGCCCGTGCCCCATATCCCCACCGCGCGGGTGCCCCCCTGGCGGACGCCGAAATAGATCGCCAGCGCGCCCAGGAGCGAAACTTGCGCGAGAAGCACGATGATGAGGGTGCGGATGTCCATGCAGGGAGGCATCATCGCCTGCTTCCCCTCCAATCTCAAGCATGAGCCCGCCGGGACCGCCAATGTCCGATTCGACAACCGAGCATCGCATCGACCCGATTACGCTTGCCGTCATTTCGAACGGCTTGCAGCAGGTTTGCAACGAAATGGACCTCGCCTTCTGCCGCGCGGCGTTCTCGCCCGTGATTTCGGAGGCCATGGACCGCTCCGACGGGATCTATTCGAAGGAGGACGGCTCCCTGATCGCCCAGGGCGAGCTCGGCCTGCCGGTCTTCGTCGGCACGATGCAGTTCTCCACGCGTGCGGTGATCGAGCGCGTGCGCGACAACAAGTGGGAGGTGAACCCGGGTGACGTCTTCATCGTGAACGACCCTTACCTGGGCGGCACCCACCTCATGGACGTCAAGTTCGTGAAGCCTTTCTTCTACAAGGGGAAGGTCTTCGCCTGGCTGGCCAATACCGGCCACTGGCCCGATACCGGCGGCATGGTGCCGGGCGGCTTCTCGGCCCACGCGACCGAATCCGAGCAGGAGGGCCTGCGCCTGCCGCCGGTGAAGCTCTACAAGAAGGACGTGCTCGACCAGGAGATCCTGTCGATCATCTTGTCCAATATCCGTATCGCCGACCAGCGCATCGGCGACATCAAGGCGCAGGCCGCGGCGCTGGCCATCGGCGAGAAACGGCTGGAAGCTCTCCTCGACCGCTATGGCGCGGACACGGTCGAATCGGCAATCGCGGAGCTGCGGCTGCGCGCCGCGCAACAGATGCGCGCAAAGATCGCGACGATCCCCGAAGGCAGCTACGAGGGCATGGCGATCGTGGATTCCGACGGCGTGGTCGACGAGCCGCTCACGATCCGGATGACGGTCACGAAGAGAGGCAGCGACCTCGAGTTCGACATGACCGGTTCGTCACCGCCCTGCGCCGGGCCGATGAACTCGGTGATCGCAACCACCAAGTCGTCGATCTATCTCGCCATGAAGCACATTTTCCCCGAAGTGCCGATCAATGCGGGCACGTTCGAGCCACTGCATATCAAGGAGCCCGAAGGCACTTTCCTGTACGCGCACTATCCGCGGCCGGTGTCGGGCTGCGCGGCCGAGGTCAGCCAGCGCATTGCCGAAGCGGTTTTCTCCGCCCTCACGCACGCGATTCCCGACCGCCTGTTCGCCGCGCCCGCGGGCAGCTCCGGCAACCTTGCGGTGGGA
This sequence comes from Burkholderiales bacterium, assembly GCA_038329645.1. GTDB lineage: Bacteria > Pseudomonadota > Gammaproteobacteria > Burkholderiales > SG8-39 > SZAS-79. Next base: position 1,545 of record JBBQNG010000424.1, on the reverse strand, counting down.
GGCAACGACCCGCAGCGGAACCGCAACTACGTGATGTACGTGATCTCCGGGGGCGGGTATGGCGGCAGCCCGTACGGCGACGGCATCTCCAACGGCTGCTCGACCATTGGCATTTCGAAGACGCCGCCGCTCGAGGTCATGGAGCAGTACTACCCGATCCTGTTCGAGGAATACTCGCTGCACGAAGGCTCCGGCGGCGCAGGCGAGCGGCGCGGCGGCATGGGCGTGAACTACACGATCCGGCTGCGGCGCGGCAACGCGCGCGCCTCGATGGTGATGGACCACGGGCGCGTCGGCCCGCAGGGCGCGCTCGGCGGCTCGGACGGCGGCGTGAACACTGTCGCCATCGACCAGCACGGCGTGGAATACCGGCCGCCGCACCTGTCCAAGGACCAGGACATCCAGCTTGCGCCGGGCGACCGCATCCGGGTGTCGACGCCGGGCGGCGGCGGTTTCGGCGACCCGTTCAAGCGCGACCCGGCCAAGGTGGCGAAAGACGTGGCACGCGGCTACTACACCGCCGCCCAGGCCGAAACCCTTTACGGCGTCAAGTTGGGGGCAACCAACGAGGTGGATCCGGCGGGCACGGCGCAACTGCGCTCGCGCTGAGACAGGGGCCGTGCAGATGCTGGGCGCGGCGATCATGATCGTCGCGCTTTGCGCCTTTCAGCTTAAGCGCCAGAAAATAAATTGACTCTGACCTCAATTTTCAAAATTTCCAATATAGGAAACTGAACTACCTGTAACACCGCACGGATATTGAATCTACAAGAACTAAAGTTACACTTTCTCTCTAGGCGGACACCAGCTCGCCGGTGAGCCCGACCGGCTCATACTGGGTGAGCGTAGGCACATCCGGCGCGACGTGCATGACCCGCGCGCCCAGATCCATGACCACGGACGCAACCGTTTCCATGCAGGCCTCGCGCTCTAGCACCGGATCCGGCCGCCGGCAAATGGAAAGCAAGCCCTGGGTTTCGTCGCGCAGCATGTGCTGCAGGTCCTCGGGCGAGTAGCGGCCCTTGTGCGCGCCGGTCAGGGCGGTGATGCGCTCGAGACGGGGATAGGTCGACAGGCTGGGCGCGAGCGAAGCCTGGTGCTTCGCCGCCTCGTCGGCGATGAAATGGTTGGTGTGGCATAACGCCGCATCCGCACCTCGGATCACGTGCAATCCGCGAGGCGAGAACTCGAGAGCCGCGGTGTCTCCGGAGGCATCCGCGCACAGCACGTTGGAGGACGCGCCGAACGAGAGCTTCGAGGCAAACGCAATGCCCCCTGCGACGCTGCCGCACTTGAGCAACGCACGCAGCAGAACATGCACCGGCACGCCGGGCTTCGATCCGTCGTCCGAAGATCGGAGGATGTTGAGGCACACGCCAAAGCCCCGGCTGTTGAAGCCGATCTTGGCGAGCATGCCCGCCTCGGTGAGGGTCAGGCAGGTGGAGCCGTCGGCTTGCGTGCTGCGCAGGAGGACCAGCGCCTGGCGCTGCGCGCCCAGCCAGTCCCAGTTCTGCGCCAGCAGCGTGGTCCCGGTCGTGCTCTGCG
>JBBQNG010000423.1:0-3112 GCA_038329645.1 Burkholderiales bacterium | reverse complement strand
TCTCTCGCAATGTGATCGCAGCATTCTTTTGTTCGGCCAAGTGATCGCCAATTTGCCGCTGTCGCCGTCGCGCACGCATGGCCGATCGCACGGCACTGACTAGGCTGAGCGCGGCGAGTGGGCGCTCCAGAAACACCACGTTGCCCAGCGTGTCGGGCAGATGCAGCTCCGCAAGCTCCCGCCTGGCTGCTGCACCGCTGCGCGTCAGGACGATGAAGGGCAGGTCGGACCAGGGTGGTTGCAGTGCAAGACGGCGCGCCAGGATACCGAGATCTGCTCGCGCGAGCGCTTCGTCCGTAACCAGCACGGCGCCGGTGTCCTCGTCGATAGCGGCGAAGAGCGCACCGAGGTCGAGGCAGATGCGGCTTACGACCTCAGCTCGACCGAGCAGCAACGCCGCATCCTCCGCGTCTCGTCGCGTGGGGGTAAGGATCAGCAAAGGGTCGGCAACGACAGCGGCGAGCTGGTCAAGCATCCGAGCCGCCCTTGCTTTCAAGAAGCAAGTCGGCCGTGCCGGTGTAGGTCGGCGTGCCGGTCAGCACGCCCTGGAACCCGTCCAGAACCTCGCCGATGCGCAGGCCAGACGCGTCGATGCGCAGCTCCCGGATGGTGTCCTCGTGCCTACCGCCGCGGTTCTTGATAATCGAGAGCGCCTTGCGCACGCGCCCAGCCGCTTCGAAAAACCGCAGCAGCACGATCGTGTCCGCGATGTAGCTGACGTTGAGAGTGCTATGCATGCTTCCCATCAGGCCGCTCTGAGGGCTGACCAACAGCGTGAGCACTCCGCGCTGGCTCAGGTAAGAGAGGAACTCGTGCAGCTGCAACACGAGCTGTTTCTCCTGCGACATCGACGTGAGGTAGCCATTGAGGCTGTCGATAACCACAATGCGCGTGTCGTTTCGCTCAGCGTCAAGGCGAAGTGTCTGGATGAATTCGCCGGGCGAGAGCTCGGCTGGGTCGATTTGTCGCAGAGCCATGCGACCTGTCTCCAAATGGGGCTGCAGAGTAAAGCCGAGCTTGGCCGAGCGAGTAAGGAGCGTTCCAGCCCGCTCGTCGAACTGGTAGACTGCGCAGTGCTCGCCTCTGGTCGCCGCGGCGTGGACGTACTGTAGGGCAAGCGTTGTCTTGCCGGAGCCTGCCGGCCCGCTCAGCAGCGCGCAGATCCCTCGCAGCAGCCCACCGTCGAGCATCGCATCCAACTCGGCGAGGCCGCTCGACACTGGTTCGCCAGCAAATAATGTATAGTGCTCGGCCGCGACCAGGCGCGGGAACACGTCGAGCCCTCCGGGACGGATAATGTAGTCGTGCCAGCCCTCGCGGTAGCGGGCGCCGCGCATTTTCGCGACTTCCAGCCGACGCCGCGCCGCGCCGAAATCGAGGGTAACGCGTTCCAGGTTGATTACCCCATGGCACAGGCTGTGCAGCTGTAGGTCCAGATCCCCTTTGCTGGCTGCTTGGTCATCGAGCAGCAACACCGTGGCACCGCGGCCGGCGAAGAACTGCTTGAGCGCGAGAACCTGGCGGCGGAAACGCAGCGCGTCCTCGGCGAGCAGACGCATCTCCGAAAGACTGTCGAACACCACCCGGACAGCGCCGGTGCGCTCGGCCTCGTCGGTGATAAGCTTGATGGTCTCGCCCAGCTCCACTTCCCAGGGATGGAGCAGCGCCGTCTGGTGTCGCGGGCTGAGCCCTGCTTCCGCGGTGGCAAGTTCGAACAGATCCACGCCGTCGAGCGTCCAGCCGTGCGAGGCGGCGACGTCAGCCAGCTCCTCCGTGGTCTCGGACAAGGTCACATAGAGGCCCCGCTCGCCGCGCGCCCGGCCATCCAAGAGGAACTGCAACGCCAAAGTGGTCTTACCAGCACCCGGTGCGCCCTCGACGAGGTAAAGGCGGTTTGTCGCAAGGCCGCCTTCCAGAACCGCGTCCAAACCGGGCACTCCCGTCGAGAGGCGGACAGGGCTGCGGGCAGGCTGGGATGGTGTCATCAGATAGATCATTCCTTGGAGATCGAGAGTTGGATTTGCAATATATGCGAACAATAAAAAGATACGCATTGTACGTTACATACTGAGCTGCACAAACCCAACGCGGGTGCACGCCGCCCGTAGCTGTATAGAATTCACAATGGTGGGCTCCCCTTGCACTGGTCGCGCTCCTCTGCCACGTTCTACTCCGTTTCGCCAGTGAGTTAATATCGCGTGACAGTTTTGGAAAAGCAGCTACTTGCGGTGGTCGCATCTCCAGAAAGCCACCGGGTAAAGGAGCTTCAGCGTCGCATTGCCGAACTGACTGCGGCGATTGCAGCGCGCGATACCTTCATCGCAGTGGCTGCCCACGAGCTGCGTAACCCGATGACGCCAATCGTTGGGCAACTCGAATTCCTGCTGTCCACCATCAGAGCCGGCCGATGCTCGCCTGAGCTGGTCCAGCCTAGGTTGGAGCGCATCCAGCACACCATCCGCCGCTACGTGAAGCGGGCTGGGGTTCTGCTCGACGTGTCCCAACTTACCAACGGCAAGCGTCAACTCGAGTTGGAACCATTCAGCCTTGCCGCGCTGCTGCACGACGTGGCCGGCGAGTTCGCCGACGAGGCTCGCTGTGCAGGCGTCCCGATTACAGTGACCGCCCCCAATACCCTGTCGGGCACCTGGGACCGATTGGCTTTGGAGCAGATCATCGACAACCTGGTCTCGAATGCCCTCAAATATGGCGCCCGCACGCCGATCGAGCTGTCTGCCGAGACGTGCGGAAAGCAAGTTCGGATCCAGGTTCGTGACCATGGAAACGGCATCGCCGTTGGCGACCGAGAGCGGGTGTTTGGGCGTTTCGAACGCGCAGTCGGACGAGGCGAGCGGCGGAGCGGCTTCGGCGTCGGATTATGGGTCGTCTGTCAGCTCGTCCAGGCAATGGACGGCGCAGTCGCAGTCGAGAACGCCGCGGACGGGGGAGCTCTGTTCACCATAACCTTGCCGCAGCATGTGAACGGAAAGCGCGCATGAGCGACATCACGGGCATGAAGCTCGAACGGTTGCCGAGCGGCATCGGTGGCCTTGACACCATCCTCGACGGTGGCTTTCTCAAAGGCGGTCTCTACATCGTTCAGGGCACGCCT
>JBBQNG010000422.1:0-3127 GCA_038329645.1 Burkholderiales bacterium | reverse complement strand
CCACGACGGACCCGGTCGGGCCTCTCATGTTCCAACGCTTGCCTTCTGTACGTGAGGCGGCCTTCGACCCCGGCGGAGCGGTGACCTCTCGCATAACGAGATCACTCATGCTGTCTTCGCGTTTAGGGAACACGCTCGACCACCGCGACCATCCACCTTTCGAGGCTCAATCCCGCACCCCGTACAGCCCCTGTCTACACTTCAGACAACGCGTTACCACGCCGCCCGCAAGACTCGGTCCCGACCTGCCTGCTATGGCTTTGGTCGGATGGGACTCTCACTCGTGAACGTGACTGCGCATCCGAGTGCGGACTGGACCCTGCAGCAGCTCAGAGAAGTTGTCTCGGACACCGACGACCCGGCATCTGATCCATGACCGAGATCGGATCTTCGCAAAGAACCTGGACGATTCGATCCGAGCATTGGGCCTCGCAGTGCTGCGATCACCGATCGCGAGCCCGAAGGCGAACTCGATCTGCGGGCGCGTGATCGGAACGATCCGGCGGGAGTGCCTGGACTGGATGGTCCCGATGTCCGAGGCACATCTGCGAGCAATCCTCAGAGAGTGGGTGACCCACTACAATGGTGGGCGTCCACACAGTGCGTTGGGTCCTGGCGTGCCAGATCCTCCCCTTGGATCGACGCCGCGAACGGAGGCCGACGCTCGGCATCGATGGATGCGGGGTGCGCTCGTGCGCGCAAAGCCCGTGCTGGGCGGATTGCACCACGAGTACTCGTTGGCGCCGGCGGCTGTGTCCCTGTAGCCGGTCTCGGCCGGCCACCGAGCCGTTCGCGATTCCTGCTCCCCCTCATCCGTTCAAGTTCAGCATCCCCTGGCGGCAGACGAGATTTCTGCGGAGCACAGCCTCCTTAAGGCGCGAGATCGCGAGCCTGGTGCCGCGCCAGCCGAATGCGCCGCGGCGAAGGCGAAGCACGAACCCCAAGCCGTCGCCGGTGGCGCCGATGCCTTCACGACGTCATTCCTCCGCGGCCAGGATGGCGGCCATGTCCCGCCGGTCCCCCAAGAGGCGGACCACGTCAAGATGGTCCTCGGCCTCGAAGTACAGCCACTGTATTGGGAACCCATCGACTCGCCAAGATCGCAAGCCAGGGACGTCGCACAACAGACCTAGGCGCGGCGAGCCCATGGCCGGCATGCGCTGGATCGGCTTGAGCGCTGCCAGGGCTGCGACAAACATCCGTTCACCGAGGGCCCTGCCTCCCTCTTGCGCATAGTAATGCGCAGCATCGACCAGATCTTCCTCCGCCAAGGGGCGAAGCTTGGCGAGCTTCAAGGCAAGCCGCCCAGGGCTCGCTCCTTCAGTTGAGCCGCGATTTTCGCGGTGAGCGCGCGGCCGCTGCCGGAGTTCAACCCTTCTTCGATCAGCTCGCGCAAGCGCTTCTTAGCCTGCTCTTCCTGGTCACGCCGGATCAGCTCGCGCAGGTACTCGCTCGTGTTCCCGTACTGGCCGGAGCGCACACGTTGATCGACGTAGCTGCGCAAGGCTTCGGGCAGGGCAAAGCTCATGGTGTTCGTGCTCATGGCGCCCATGATCCTTCCAACTATCAATAGTTGTCAAGATGCCGGCCGCGCTCAACCGTCGGAATCCTGATCGTGGACGCGGCGGCCGATGCAGCGCCCTCCCCCAAGGCCGACGATCTGATGTCCGAGCTGGCCGAGGCGGCCGTGAACGTCCAGGCGACGGAAGGCTGATTCGGCCGCATGCGTTCGTATGCCGAGGTGGCGACGGCGGCCGGGGCTTGGGCGGAGCGCTGGATCAATTCGGTCGCCGACGGCAAGACGATGATGAGTCAGCGAAAGCTCAACTCGATCGACCGCCACGGCGGCGGCATCGAGCCCGTCACGGCGGCCGCTCAAGGCCCGCGGAGTGCACCTGCTGCTGCTGATCGACGACCAGGGCGAGCGACTCGTCGCCGCCAGCAAACCCGTTCAAGGTCTTGTGTTGGGTCGAGCAAATTCGCCCACGTCGTCGACAACCAATCGACGAGCTTGTCGATCTCCGTCGACTTATCGAAGGCTCTGGTGCAAATAGGAAATGAAGCGAGGAACGGCGCGGCTTTGGACGGCTGATCAGGCCGAAAGCACCGCGTTCCAAACAGCGGGCGCAGCAGCCTCTTTGAAGCGTGCCGCAAGGTTGAACTGCCCCTTGCGAATGCGGTGCATGAGTTCGATTGCGGCGATGGTGACAGCCGCGTTCTGGAATCGCTTGAAGCCGAGCATGACGGCCACCCTTGACTTGATGTTTCGGTGGTCTTGCTCGATCAGGTTGTTCAAGTATTTCGACGAACGCAGCGTCGTGTCCTGGGGCAGCTCACCGTCAGCCTTCATCTCGCGCACCGCGCGGTGCGAGGCCGCGTAGCCGTCGAGCGTGATGGGCTGCGGCGGCTGGCCTTGACTCTTGCTTGCCTTCTTGAAGAAGGCCTTTGCCGCAGCGACATCGCGTCGCGCGCCCAGCCTGAAATCCACCGTCTGACCGGCCCGATCCACGGCCCGGTAGAGATACACCAATCGGCCGCGCAGCTTCACATACGTCTCGTCGACTCGCCAGGATCGACCCGCGGGACGGGCGAAGCGATTCCAGCGTTTGACGAACTCCGGCGCATAGCGCTGACCCAGCGCACGATGGTGGTGTGAGCCAACGACAGACCTCGCTCGGCCATCATCTCCACCAGGTCGCGCAGGCTGAGCTTGAAGCGCAGGTACCACCGCACGCACAGGATGATCATTTCTCGATCAAAGTGCCGTCCTTGGCGTTTTCACACAACCTCGGCCGGAGGCGGTCCTTCTAAGGCCGCAGCGAGAGCTCCCCGGCTACTGGGCGCGACACCACAGGCCTTGGCGCCACGGGATCGGTGCCGCGTCGCCGACTAGCGCTGCGCGAGCATCCGCGCGCTCGCGAGCTCCGGCCGGGCGCCGTCGGCACCTTGGGCGAGCTCGAGCAGCTTGCGGGAGTAGGCCGCGGCTTTGGCGTGGTCGCCGGCCATCTCAGCGGCGCGCGCCGAGCCGCTGTAGTTGCGGAAGCGATTGGGCTCGCGCTGCTGCGACGCCTCGTACTCGACGAGCGCCGCGGCCGGCTGCTTGACCTCGACGAGCATGTCGCCGAGC
>JBBQNG010000421.1:0-3147 GCA_038329645.1 Burkholderiales bacterium | reverse complement strand
TTGGAGCGCCGCAACGACCTCAGGGCGAGCCTCGTAGGCCTGCAGTGCCTGGTGCAGCTCGAATCCGCCGCGCGGCGCCGCAAAAAGAAGCTCGTTGAGGTCAAGGCCGGTCGGACAAGATCAAGCCCGACAGGCTCCTAGACGAAAGAGAAGAAGAGGCATGGACGTCAACCTGCGCCGCCTGCGTTACTTCGTCGCCGTTGCTGACAACGGGCACTTTGGTCGTGCAGCAGAGTCGGTGCACCTGTCGGCCACCGCCCTCAGCGAGCAGATCCGCAAGCTTGAGGCCGAGTTCGACGTGAAGCTGTTCGACCGCAATCCGCGCGGCGCGCAACTCACTGACATTGGCGCCGAACTCGCCACAAAAGTCCGCGCGGTTCTGGTTCAGACCCAACACCTCACCGACCTGCTCAAGCAGCGTCGACTGGGCGATGGCGGCGGTCGCCTGCGGCTCGGTTTCGTCACGCTGGCGGCCGGAGAGGCTACGCCACGGCTAGTCGAACGGCTGAAGGCTAACAGTCCCGGTCTGGAGCTGGAACTGGTCCACCTGAGCTACGCACGGCAGGTTGATGCCGTGATCGACGGCGACGTCGATGCGAGCATCGCCCGCGGTCCGATTGAGCCCAGTGCGGCTGTGTGCTTGGACCCACTGGGATCGGAATCCCGCATGATCATGGTGTCGACCCGTCATGCGCTGGCACGACGGCGTTCGGTGACGCGTCAGGACCTCGCACAGGAGCCACGGGTGACTACTGACGGCGTGCCCGAGACTTGGCGGCGCTGGTGGTCGTTAGATCCGAATCCCGACGGCTCTACGCCTCCCTACGGTCCGCTGGTGCATTCGTTTGACGAGCAGATCGAGGTGGCCGCCAGCGGCATCGCGCTGAGCATCGTGCCGGCCACCGCCGCTTCGGTATACCGCCGCAGCGACCTGCGCTTCATCCCGATCTGCGACGCTGAGTCGTCGCAAATCTTCATCTGCTCGCTTGCTGGCAACGTTTCGCCGATGCTGGCCCGTTTGCGCAGCATTTGCGCGCAATTCCTCAGGCCGGCGGGTTCTCCAGCAGGGGGGCCAGCAATTCGCGCGCTCGTTCGGGGGTGATGACGTCTTCGGGTGCTGGCTTGATGATCTCGCGGCCGACGGCAGTTTCGTAGACGTTCTCACCAATCAGCTTGGCGTCGGAAGTGTAGTGCCAGAACATGGCCAGATTGCGTCGGACCAGGTACATAGCGCTCAGGTCATCGACCTTGTCCCCCTGCGCGGCCAGCACCGATCCGGACATGAAGTGGAAGAACTTCGCCTCGCTGGCGAAGCCCCAGTCGGCTACTGCGACGACCTGCTCAAAGGGCCACAGCACGATCGCGCCGGCCTCGATAAGCGTCCCGTAGAACCCCGCCACCGCTTCGTGTCCGGCCAGTGAAAAACCGCCGCGGTGATCGTTCATTAGGTAGCTTGGCTGAGCCACAGTCATGTCCGGCCCCAGCAGCTCTTTCCATCGCCTGGACACTTCCAGCAGGCCGTGCCGCCGGTAGTTGAGCAGAATTTTCTTGTGCGGCAGGTTGTCAGTGCGACGGATCAGTTCATCCACGCTGTCGAACATGCCCACAAAGCTTTTCTCATACTTGCCTGCCATGCTAAATCTCCTGTTTGGTTTCGAAACCGATGCCCATCCGAGCCCCGGTGCTGCCTAATCTATCGAGGGCGTGAAAGATGTCCATGCGGAAGTCGCGACCTATCTGCGGTTTTCGCCGTGCCGCCTGGACCTCGGCTTACGAGGTCTGCCGCAGCTGCCACCTTGACCGCTCGTAGATTGCCGCACAGCAACGCTGTAACGACTTTGCTATGCTCAACGCAGCAAGCGGCCAGGCATGCCAGTGTCCCCGGCGATATGTCCGGTCCGTGATACGCCAGATCCTGCAGCAAGCGATTGCTCGGCCTGCCGTTGAGGCACTTGTCCAGCAGCACGCTGACCCACACCGATTGGCCGAATTTCCCGCGCTCGATCAGTCCGGCCGAGGGTGGCGCGGTCAAGATCCCAGGCACGCAGCCGCATTGGCAACTCGGTCGGTAGCGGCGTCGCGAGATCACGCGCCGGTAAGCCTTGACCTCGATCTCCAGGACTCCACTGTCCTGGGTGCCCGGGAACTCGCCCAGCGGCTCGCCGCAGGCCGGACCCTGCGGTGAGTCGAGCGTGACTAGCTCGCGGCGTTCGCACAAGTCCAGCATCTTGCGTCCGTGTCTGTGTCCGGGCGCGCCGCCCCGATGGCCTCGCGACGCGCGCGGCTGTAAAGGCCGGATGCGCTGCTGCTCAGCGGTCAGTGGCTTGCCAATGCCGGGCTGTCCCAGTTGCTCTGCATCGACCTGCGCCAGCCAGCGCCTGACTGCCGTCTCGCCCAGCTTCATGTCCCGGCAAACCTCACCAATGCTCAGACCTTGCGCCCGGATCATCTGCACGACTTGCAGCTTGAAGCTCGCGTCAAAGACTCTTCGTTTCGTTTTCGTCACTTTTGCTGCCCAGGTGATTTACACCCATCTGTGTGTACGAATTGATTAGATCAGGACACAGACCGATACACGACTCAAGCTTTGGGAGCTCGATACGCTGCAATCCGGGCATGCAAGCCGGGCCTGGCAACGCTGCTGACCAAGTCAGCCAGGTCGCGCTGTGCGCAGGACTCGGCCTCGGTCAGTGCCAGCAACATGCGAAGGCTTTGTGCGTCCAGGCCCACGATCGACCTGACGATCCCATCGACGCGCGGCTGCAAGTCCTCGTGGCTGCAGATCTCGGTCAGCAAACCGGCGAGGAGTGCCGCCTGAGCATCGAGCTCCTCGTTGCCCAGCAGAATGACACGTGCTCGCGACGCGCCGGCGATTGCGGCCAGGCGGCGCGTGCCGAGGGCGACCCCGAACCGAAACCCAGGGAAGCGCAAGCGGGCTCTCGAATCGCCGATCCGAAACGCACAGGCGCAAACGATGTCGGCCCCAGCGCCGAACGCAGCACCCGCGACCCACGCTATGGTGAGGAACGACGCCTGACGCAATCGAGCGAGCAGCCCGTCGATGCGCACAAAGCGCAGCAGCAGGTCGCCCTCGGTCTGCTGCTCGCAGCCCTGGAAGTCAAATCCCGCGCAGAAGTTGCGGCCCTC
>JBBQNG010000420.1:0-3155 GCA_038329645.1 Burkholderiales bacterium | reverse complement strand
GTGGGCCTGTTCGTCTGCGTCACTGGCGTATCCGGTTCGGGCAAGTCGACGCTCATCAACGACACGTTGTATGCGGCCGTAGCGCGCGCGTTGTACGGCAGCGCACTCGAACCCGCGCCTTTCGTGTCGATTTCCGGCATTGACCAGTTCGACAAGGTGATCAGCGTCGACCAGAGCCCGATCGGCCGCACCCCGCGCTCCAATCCGGCGACTTACACCGGCCTCTTCACCCCGATCCGGGAGCTGTTCGCCGGCGTGCCCGAGGCGCGCGCGCGCGGCTACGACGCCGGCCGTTTCTCGTTCAACGTGAAGGGCGGCCGCTGCGAGGCGTGCCAGGGCGACGGCGTCATCAAGGTCGAGATGCATTTCCTTCCCGACATCTACGTGCCCTGCGACGTCTGCCACGGCAAGCGCTACAACCGCGAGACGCTCGAGGTCCTCTACAAGGGCCGCTCGATCGAACAGGTGCTGCAGATGACTGTTACCGAGGCGCACGAGTTCTTCTCGGCCGTGCCGGTGGTTGCGCGGAAGCTGCACACCCTCCTCCAGGTCGGCCTGGGCTACCTGCGTCTCGGGCAGTCGGCGACGACCCTGTCGGGCGGGGAGGCGCAACGAGTCAAGCTCTCGCTCGAGCTGTCCAAGCGCGACACCGGCCGCACCCTTTACATCCTCGATGAGCCCACCACCGGGCTGCATTTCCACGACATCAAGCTGCTGCTCGAAGTGCTCCACAGGCTGCGCGACGCCGGCAACACGGTGGTGGTGATCGAGCACAACCTCGATGTCATCAAGACCGCCGACTGGATCATCGACCTCGGCCCCGAAGGCGGGGACGGCGGCGGCCGCATCCTTGTCGAAGGTACGCCCGAGACCGTCGCGGCGACGCCCGCAAGCTTTACCGGGCGGTACCTGCGCGAAGTGCTTGACGTGCCGGCACCGCGCAAGCGCGCAGCGGCAGCCTGAACCTGCTTCGGTTGTACGGCATCGTCCTTCGTGCTTGAATGGTGGCATGCTTTCTGCATGCCCGATCGGCATTGCCGAGGGGCGTTGGTCCAATCACAACAAGGGAGTATTTCCATGATCTACGGAGTACGCAGTTTTGCGGTCGCCTGCCTGACCGCGGCGGCGAGCCTGGCGCCGCTGGCGCCGGCGCTGGCCCAGCAGAAGGTCCTCAAATTCATCCCGCAGGCCGACCTGCGCATCCTCGATCCGATCGCGACCACCGCTTACATCACGCGCAACCACGGCTACATGGTGTACGACACGCTGTTCGCAATGGATGAGAAGTTCCAGGTCAAGCCGCAGATGATCGACAAGTACGAGATGAGCAAGGACAAGCTCAGCTACACGTTCACGCTGCGCGACGGCCTCAAGTTCCACGACGGTGCGCCGGTGCGCTCGGCCGACTGCATCGCCTCGATCGAGCGCTGGGGCAAGCGCGACGCTCTCGGGCAGAAGCTGGCCGAGGCCACGCAAGGATGGACCGCGACCAACGACAAGACTTTCGTGCTCAGGCTGAAGAAACCCTTCCCGCTCACGCTCGAAGCACTCGCAAAACCATCCTCGAACGTGCCTTTCATCATGCCCGAGCGGATCGCCAAAACCGACCCGTTCAAGAACATTGAGGACCCCACCGGTTCCGGGCCGTTCAAGATGGTGAAGGCCGAATGGGTACCGGGCAACAAGGTGGTGTACATGAAGAACACCGACTACGTGCCGCGCAAGGAGCCGGCTTCGTGGGCCTCCGGTGGCAAGGTCGTCAAGGTCGACCGCGTCGAATGGATCTACATCCCGGATTCGGCCACCGCCGCAGCCGCCCTCAATGCCGGCGAAGCCGACTGGTGGGAGCAGATGCCGCCCGACCTGATCCCGCTGCTGTCGAAAAACAAGGACGTGACGGTCAAGAACATCGACCCGCTCGGCTCAACCGGCATGATCCGCTTCAACTTCCTGCATCCTCCGTTCAACAACGTGAAGATGCGCCAGGCGCTCCTGTATGCGATCAACCAGCCCGATTACGTTGTGGGTATCGCCGGGGATCCCAAGAACGGCAACACCTGCTACTCGTACTTCACCTGCGGCACGCCGCTCGCCTCCGAAGTCGGCGCCGAGCCCATGAAGGGCAAGCGTGACATGGACAAGGCCAGGCAGCTCATCAAGGAGTCCGGCTACAAGGGCGAGAAGATCGTCATCATCGACGCCACCGACCAGCCGATCGTGCACGCCCAGTCGCTGCTCACGCTCGACATGCTGAAGAAGCTGGGGTTGAATGCCGAAGTGCAGGCCGGCGACTGGGGCACGCTCATAACGCGCCGCGCGGTCAAGGAGCCTGTCGAGAAAGGCGGCTGGTCGATCTTCCACACCTGGCTGGTGGGGCCGGACATGGTGAACCCCGCGGTCGATTTCCCGATTCGCGGCACCGGCGACAAGGCCTGGTTCGGCTGGCCGACCGACACCAAGATAGAGGAGCTGCGCGAGGACTGGTTCAACGCCGCCGATCCCGCCGCCTCCAAGAAAGCCGCCGACGCGGTGCAAAAGCGCGCGTTCGAATTCGTGCCTTTCATTCCGACCGCGCAGTTCATCCTGCCGACGGCGTTCCGCTCGAATATTTCCGGCGTGATCATCGCCCCGATCGCCTTCCTCTGGAACATCGAGAAGAAGTAGCGCAGCCCGCCAGGAACCCCGCCACGCGGTGCTCGCCTATGTAATCCGGCGCCTGTTCGCGACCATTGCCGTCATGGCGGTGGTCGCGTTCTTCGTCTTTTCGCTGCTCTATCTCACGCCCGGCGACCCGGCCGCGGTGATCGCCGGCGATGCGGCGACCAGCGAGGACATCCTGCGCATCCGCGGCACCCTCGGTCTGGACGAGCCGTTCATGGTGCGCTTCGGTGCCTGGGTATGGGCCCTGCTGCACGGCGACCTCGGCGTATCGATCTTCACCAACCTGCCGGTGACCCACCTGATCGGCCAGCGGGTCGAGCCGACGCTCGCGCTCACCCTGTGCACGCTGCTGATTTCGGTGCTCGTCGCGGTGCCGCTGGGCGTGCTGGCCGCGGCGCGCGCGGGCACCTGGGCCGACCGGGGTGTAATGGCTTTCTCGGTGCTGGGGTTTTCCCTGCCGGTGTTCGTGTTCGCCTACATCCTCATCGGCATCT
>JBBQNG010000419.1:0-3174 GCA_038329645.1 Burkholderiales bacterium | reverse complement strand
ACCACGGTAGCGCGTGCCCGCCAGCAACGCGCCCATGTCGAGCGCGAAGATCGTGCTCTTGTGCAGCACCTCGGGCACGTCGCCCTCGACGATGCGCTTGGCCAGGCCCTCGGCAATCGCCGTCTTGCCGACGCCCGGGTCGCCCACATAAAGCGGGTTGTTCTTGGTCCGCCTGCACAAAATCTGGATCGTCCGCTCGATCTCGGTATCGCGCCCGATCAGCGGATCGATCTTCCCGGCCTGCGCCTTCTTGTTGAGGTTGACGCAGTAATTCGTCAGCGCGTCCTGCTGGCGGCGACCGGGCTTCTCCTCGCGCTCGGCCTCCGGCGCGTTCTCTTCCTTGCTTCCGGCCGCCGGGCGCTGGGCCGTCCGCCCCGGCGCCTTGGCGATGCCATGGCTGATGAAGTTCACCGCATCCAACCGTGTCATGTCCTGCAACTGCAGGAAATACACAGCGTGACTCTCCCGCTCGCTGAACAGCGCCACCAGCACGTTCGCGCCCGTCACCTCGTCCCGGCCGGAACTTTGAACGTGGATCGCAGCCCGCTGCACAACGCGCTGGAACCCCGCCGTAGGCTTCGGATCCCCCGCGCGCTCTGTCGCCAGGCCGCTCAAATCCTTGTCGAGGAACTCGCCCAGATCCTGGCGCAGCTTCTCCAGGTCCACACCGCAGGCCCGCAGCACCGTGGCCGCGTCGCTGTCGTCGGCCAGACCCAGCAATAGATGTTCCAGCGTCGCATACTCGTGCCTGCGCTCACTGGCGAGCGACAAGGCGCGGTGCAGCGTCTGTTCAAGGTTGCGTGACAGCATCGGGTACGCTCCTTCGCGCTGCGCGCCGGGACGGCATTGGAGAACTCCCGGCGTAACCTTCGGGATGGTTCTTCATCCCGTCTTCACACATCTGACTTCAAGCCGCAGTGGACATGCTGGTTGCATGGCCCCACGCCAATACTTCAAAGCTGGGCCGAACCAGGCCCCCTGTCAGGCCTCCCCATTTGACCTGCTTGGGTCCGGCGGGAACCCGACGGCAGCAAAATGGTGGGGTAAAACGCGATTCGCCTATTCCTTTTCGATCGTGCACTGCAACGGATGCTGATTCTGCCGCGCCAAGTCCATCACCTGCGTCACCTTCGTCTCGGCAACCTCGTAGGTGAACGCCCCGCAGACCCCAACACCGCGCCGATGCACATGCAGCATGATCCGCGTCGCCTCCTCGCGCGTCTTCTGGAAAAAGCGTTCCAGCACGTGCACGACGAACTCCATCGGCGTGTAGTCGTCGTTCAGCATCAAAACCTTGTACATCGCAGGCTTGCGCGTCTTCGCACGCGTCTTGACCACGACCCCGGTATTCGGTCCTTCCCCGTTCCCGCGCTTGTCGTTGTCGCTCATCGTCGTAAAGCCCGCCTTAATGAAACCTGTCGAACTCGTATACATCGCCTCGTATCCTGATCCCGAAGCCGCGGCCTATGCAATGGCGCCCTGCATTCCGCCACCATTACAAAAAACGAACCACAGCGAACGCGCTGGGCAGCCACCATATCGGTATGCCCAGCCACAGGAAAAGTCCGCCGCACGCAACCTCGCAGGAAGGCGTTACCCAAACTGCAAAATTTCCAGCAGTTGCAGGGGGCCAAAACGCAAAAGACCCGGGGACTGGCCCCGGGTCGTCTCACGCATCCAAGTACGATCCTCGGGTAGAGGACCCTATCGGATCAGGCCTTGAAGCTCTCGACCGCAACCGTCACGCGGCTCGCCAGCGGCGCCATCGCCTGCTCGGCAAGCTTGAACGACGACTCGGCGACGTGTCCGGTCTGCGCCACAGCCTTCTCCATCGTGGAGCGCGCCAGCGAAGCCTGCAGGTCCATCGCTTCCTTGATCGAACGGACCGAGCTCATCGCACGGAAGGTCGACATCGTCTCGTCCATCGTCGCCTGCGCGGTGGCAGCGAACTGCTTGCTCATCTCTTGCAGCCCGGTCGCGAAAATCTGGCCGGACTTCACGAAAGCCTCGATGTTCGCCTGGCCGAACGTCATGAACTCTTCAGCGGTCTTCATAATCTGGGATTCCTCGACATGCCGGGTCTGCGCCCGATCGGTTGACATCAGCCTTGTGCTGGCAGCACCCGGGTGATCGCCCCTTTGCTGCACTGCAACAACGGCGGTATGAGCACCCCGAAGCACCATGTCAATGTGTTTTTGTGCGGTGCAGCATAAATTACCCGCCTCATCGTCGGCAGCTCAACCTGCAGTTTCTTCGCACTGACACGAAGCAAACGCGGTAACGTGTTGAACGGAATATAAACCGCCCACGCTCTACGCTGGACACAACGCGCGCTCCACCCCTAATATCCGCCGCTTCACCAAGGGTAGGGTTTGATGCCGCCTTCCATTGCCCGGGCCATGATGCGGGCCTGCCTCGCCATTCTCATCCTCGCCACCGCAGGTGCCGCACGCGCCCAGATCGGCTCCGACCGCTACGCCTCGATCGTTATCGACGCCGCATCGGGCAACATCCTCTCCAGCGTCAATGCCGACGAATACCGGTATCCCGCCAGCCTCACCAAGATGATGACGCTCTACATGGTCTTCGAGGCGCTGCGCGACCGCCGGGTCAGCCTCCAGCAATATGTCCCGGTGGACACCGTCGCAGCCTCCATGCCGCCAACCAAACTCGGCCTCGTCCCCGGCAGCCTCATCACCGTGGAACAGGCCATCCTCGGCCTGGTCACCAAATCCGCCAACGACGCTGCCAGCGCCCTCGGCACCATGCTCGGCGGCGACGAGGAACGCTTCGCCCAGATGATGACCGTCCGCGCCCGCGCGCTCGGCATGACGCACACCCAGTTCCGCAACGCATCCGGCTTGCCCGACTGGAACCAGGTCACTTCGGCGCGCGACATGGCGGTCCTGGCCCGGCACCTGATCCAGGACTTCCCGGCCAACTACCACTATTTCAGCACCCCCTCCTTCGTTTATGCGGGCCGCTTCGTCCCGAACCACCAGCGCCTGCTGCAAACCTACCCCGGCGCCGACGGGCTCAAGACCGGCTATACCGAGGCCTCCGGCTACAACGTCGTGACCTCAGCCGTCCGCGGCGACACCAGGCTGATCGGCGTGGTGCTGGGCGCCGCCCATGGCGGCGAGCGCGACCTGCACATGGCTGCATTGATGGACC
>JBBQNG010000418.1:0-3182 GCA_038329645.1 Burkholderiales bacterium | reverse complement strand
GATCGACGCGCGTCCGGCCGATGCGGCGGCTTGCGCTCGGGTATTGGATAACGGTGGATCCTTCGGCGACGGGGTGGAATCGGAGCGGCGACCGAATCGGATCCCGTGTGCACGCCAGCGCGCATTCGCACCAAGGTGGTGCCGAAAAATGATGCGCGCACAGGCACGGCGCACTCCGATGGAGCGCCAAGAAGCCGCGAAACCTCGATCAGAGGCGCGCACGGTTCGCAGAGGGCGACCGCAGAATGAAAAGCGTCCTTTTGGGCGCGTGGCAAGTCGCTTTCGACTCGCTTTCGAAATGGGGTCATGCAATTCGCGCGCCAGTTTCGGCGTGGTCCGAACTCATCGACTCTGGCCCTGTTTATTTCGAGCGACCCGCAACCCAGCCCGCCGGGCGCCGATCACAACATCCACCATGTCCCTTTCCGTCATCCACACCCGTGCCCTCGTGGGCCTGCACGCGCCCGAGGTCGTCGTGGAAGTCCATCTCGCCAACGGCCTGCCCGCCTTCACGCTGGTGGGGCTGGCCGACGTCGAGGTGAAGGAGGCCCGCGAACGCGTGCGGGCGGCGCTGGCGGAAAGCGGCTTCGCGTTCCCCCACAACAAGAGGGTCACCGTCAGCCTGGCGCCGGCCGACCTGCCGAAGGAGTCCGGCCGCTTCGACCTGCCGATCGCGCTCGGCGTGCTGGCGGCCCAGGGCCTGCTCGATGCGGGCCGGCTGGCGCGCTGCGAGTTCGCTGGCGAGCTGTCGCTGGCCGGCGAGCTGCGTCCCGTGCGCGGCGCGCTCGCTCTAGCGCTCGCGGTGCGCGAGAGTGGGTGCGGGCGGCGCCTCGTGCTGCCGGCGCAGAGCGCGGCCGAGGCGGCGCGGGTGGAGGGGGTCGACATCCGCTCGGCGCGCAACCTGGGCGAGGTCGTGCAGGCGTTCCTGCCCGGCGACGACCCGGCCGGCGCGCGCGAACTACCCGGTCCGGCGCGCGAAGACTTCCTCGCGCCGCCACCGTTGCCCGACTTGGCGGACGTCAAGGGGCAGGGCGCGGCGCGGCGGGCGCTGGAGGTGGCGGCCGCCGGCGGCCACGGCCTTCTGTTGATCGGGCCGCCGGGCGCCGGCAAGTCGATGCTGGCCGAGCGACTGGCCGGCCTGCTGCCGCCGATGACGTCGGCGGAGGCGTTGGCCAGCGCGGCTCTGTTGAGCGTGTCCTCGCGAGGGCTGGACGTGCGCCGCTTCGGGCAGCGGCCGGTGCGGTCGCCGCATCACAGCGCCAGCGCGGTGGCGCTGGTCGGCGGGGGCTCGCCGCCGCGGCCGGGCGAGATCTCGCTGGCGCATGCGGGGGTGCTCTTCCTCGACGAGTTGCCGGAGTTTCCGAGAAGCGCGCTGGAGGCGTTGCGGGAGCCGTTGGAGACGGGGCACATCACCATTTCGCGAGCCGCGTACCAGGCGCAATATCCGGCAAGATTCCAGTTGGTGGCCGCGATGAACCCCTGTCCCTGTGGCTGGCTCGGCGCCTTTGCCCCGAACGGGCGGCAGTGCGTCTGCAGTTCCGAGGCGGTCCGGCGGTACCAGGCGCGGCTGTCGGGGCCGTTGCTGGATCGGATCGACATGCAGATCGAGGTGCCGGCGCTGCGGCCGTCGGAACTGATGCCTTCTGCATCGAGCCGTCGAACGGCGTATTCCGTGCCGAACCAGGAGTCGTCCGCGATCGTCGCTTCGCGCGTCCGTGAGGCCCGCGACCGCCAGAGCGCGCGCCAAGGCACGCTGAACGCCTTGCTCAGCGCGGCTCAGATCGAGACTGGCCTGAAGCTCGACGAGCCATCGCGCGCCCTGCTGGAGCAGGTGGCCGATCGCCTGGGCTGGTCGGCCCGAAGCCTGCATCGTGTGGCGAAGGTCGCCCGAACGGTTGCCGACCTGGATGGCGCGAATGCTGTCGACGTGTCGCACATGGCCGAGGCGGTGCAATACCGCAGGGGCCTGCCAGGCGGCTGAGCCCCGTCGAGCTCAGGCAGGCGTCGTCGATGTCGACGTCGCCGGTGTTGGCGCCGCGCGGTGCGGGCGGGCCCACGCCAACGCGGGCTTCTCGATGAAATGCCACGACAAGACGGCGAGCGCGAGCGTGACGGGCATCGCTTCGCGGAACAGGCCCAATGGAGAAAGGGTGGGCAGCAGATGCATCAAGGTCTGTTGCACCGGATAGGCATAGATATACACGCCGTAGGAGTAGTCGCCCAAGCGGTTGTATTGCAGGATCGGCCCGCGCGGCAAGTAGGCCGCGCAGAGCATCAGATAGGGCAGTGCCAGCACGTAGATCAGTCCGAAGGCGAAACCGTGTCCGGCGCCGAGGCAGATCGCAAGCACCAGGGCCGCGAGTGCGCTGCCGGACAGCACGACCCGGTCGCGCCAGAGGTAGATCAGCGCACCGGAACAGAACATCAGCCACAGGCGGGCGGGCGAATCCTCCAGCGTGTGGGTTTGCAGCGACCAGGCGAACCAGGCGAAGAGCGCGACCCAGAGGCAGGCGATGACCCGATCGAGGCGCGCGGTGCGTTGCACCCGAGCGAGCACGATCCATGTGGCAAGCAGCACCAGGTAGCAGCGGACTTCGGAGGGCAGCGTCCACAACGAGCCGTTGATGGCGTTCGGCGATGGATTTGTCGCGAACACCCCCGGCAGCAGATAGGCGACGCCTTTGAACAGCGTCAGGTTGAACACCAGGTACCGCGCGGTCTCCTTCGAACTGAAGTACGTGGAGAGGGGCTGCGTCGTCAATGTCGGGCCGAGCAGCAGAATCGCCGCCAATACCGCCACGGTCAGGCCTGGCCAGATCCTGAAGAAGCGGGCTCGGACGAAATCGACCGCGCTGCCGCGCCGGATGAGGCTCATCGTGACCAGCATTCCGCTGATCAGGAAAAAGAGGTCGACGGCGATCGAGCCGAAGGTGCAGCCGTAGGCTGCCCGCAGCGGCTCGGAGTGCCGGTCGCCTGTCGCCAGGGGACACGAATGTGAGGACAGCACCGCCGATGCAGCGATCAGGCGGAGGAGGTGAAAATTGTTGTTGCGTCCGTGGACGACGTCGTTCAAGCGGATCATTTCGGAATGGCGGGGTGGTTCATCGCGACGTCGATGCCCTCCAGAAGGGCCGGGTTCATTATGGACGGGCCCTTCACCTCATGGGTGATCGCGGGCTGCC
>JBBQNG010000417.1:0-3186 GCA_038329645.1 Burkholderiales bacterium | reverse complement strand
CGAGTAGGGATCATCCGCTACCGCAGCAGCACCTTGACGAGGCGCAATCCGATCCGCAGGGGCTCGTACATCGCAATCGGGAAGAGCGCCACGAATAGCCAGCGCCAACCCGACGGCGTCGCCAGTTGCCACCCCGCCATCGCCGAGAAGCCGAACGCGAAGTAGCTTGCGGCTTCGATCACGTCGACCGCGGTAAATGGCACGTCCCTCCCGATCAGGTATTCGCTCGAATTTGTGCCCGCGGCTGCGACCAACGCAATGAGGGTGAGCGCTGCAGTCATGCCGCGCCCACTCATGCGGCCATCGAAGCGCCTGGCGGCGAGAAAGCCCGCGACACCGCCGATCAGGGCAGCCGCAAGGATGATCAGGATCGACATGGGGATTCACGCCCGCACGACCGGCAACTCGGTCCACTGGGTAGTATAGGCGGGCGACACGTTTTCCCGGCGCATGGCACGGCAGGTGCCCGCGCGCTTGAGCCGCGGGGCCGACGACGAAGCGGACTCCCGAAAGGTCGAGCCTGCGACGATCGACGCATCTATGCCCTGCCGTGGCCTGCCCCGCTGGTGATTTCGGAGAATCGTATGGCGATTGAGGCGAAGGCCTATCTCGCCGACCATCATTCCATTCTGATATTCGCCCCCCGCGCCACCTTCCCCCACCTCTCCACCTCCGCCCTGGTCAACGCCCCCAGCGCCTCCGCACTCCCTCCGGCCATGATCCACCCCTGGCCCATCAACCTCTCCCTAATCACCGAATCCCCAAGCGCTGCATTCAACGCAGCATTTAACTTCGCAGTCGCCTCATGAGGCATCCCCGCAGGACCATAGATCGCGTACCAGGAGCTCACCGAAACCGGCACGCCGGCCTCAACCAGAGTCGGGACGTCCGGCAGTACGAGGGCGCGCGAAGCCGAAGTCACCGCCAGGGCACGCAGCTCACCACTTTTAATGTGCGGCAGCGGCAGGGGAATGTTGTCGATGGTAATGCTAACGCGCCCGGCCAGCAGGTCCACGATCGCGGGCGCGCTGCCCTTGTAAGGCACGTGCTGCATGTCGGCGCCGGTGCTCTGCTTGAAGAGTTCGGCGATGAGGTGAGCCGAGGTGCCGTTGCCGGGCGAAGCGTAATTTACCGTCCCGGGATGAGCCTTGGTGTACTCGACGAACTCGCGGACGGTCTTCACAGGCAAAGAAGAAGGCACGACCGCGACGTTCGGCAGCGCGGCAACCTGGATGACGGGCGTGAAATCGCGCAGCGCGTCGTAAGGCACCTTCGCATAGATGTTCTGGTTGATGGTCATCGCGCTCATGGTGGTGATTACGAGCGTGTAGCCATCGGGAGATGACTTGGCGACATAGTCCGTCCCAGTCGAGCCGCCGGCACCGGGCCGGTACTCCATCAAAAGGGGCTGGCCCAAAAGCTGGCCAGCCTTGTCAAAGGCGGGGCGCCAATGCTCCATGTTGCCCCCGGCCGCGTAGGGCGAAACGATGCGGATGGGCTTGGAGGGAAACTGCGCGAATGCCGAGGCGCAGAACAGGAGGAGGGGAAGGAAGAGCTTCAAAAGGGCACGCCTCCCTTGACGGTGGTGCGATACAAGAGCCGCCGGTGCTCCGGCCCATAGTCCGACGAGCCCGAGTGGACGGTGGAGCAGTTGTCCCACACGACGAGGTCGCCCACCTGCCACTGGTGCCGGTACCCAAACTCGGGCTTCATGCAGTGAGCATGCAGCTCCGCAATCAAAGCCTTGCCTTCGTCCTCGGGCCAGCCCTGGATGCCGACGGTGAAGCCCTCGTTCACATAGAGGCACTTGCGCCCGGTAAACGGATGGGTGCGCACCACCGGGTGAAAAACATCGGGCGTCTTGTCGCGCAGTTCCTTCTCCTGCATCGCGGTGCGCGCGATCCCTTTCCCGGCGCGCTGGTCGTTCTGGCGGTTGTACGCATCCAGGAACCGGTGTACGCCTTTGAGCTGCGCGAGCCGAGTCTTCATGGACTCCGACAAAGCGTCGTAAGCCAGCATCGTGCTCGCGAACATCGTGTCGCCCAAGGTGTTCCCAGACGAATCGAAAGGCACCTCGATCGCATACAGGAGCGAGCACCGGCTGGGCTTCGCCATATACGTGAGGTCGCTGTGCCAGTACTCGGCCGAAGCGCCGACGCGCTTGCCGTCCTGCATGAGGTTGGAGATCTTGAAGAGCTCCGGGTAGCCGTCGAGCAAATACTGGGTGACCACGTGGATCTCGAGCTCGCCGAAATGGCGCGAAAACCGGATGTGCTCCTCGGGCGTGATCTTCTGCCCGCGAAAGATCATCACGCCGTTGGCGCAGAACGCGGCGTCGAGAGACTTGAAGGTGGCGGGATCCACGTCCTTCGAAAGGTCGATGCCTTCGACAAGATGCCCGAGTGTGCCCATCGCGTCCTCCCAGAATGTGGAAGAACCTTAGGCCGCACCCCAACCCCAGTCAAACGGCATCTCAAAACAAGCCCTAAAAGTTCGCGCAGAGAACGCGCCGCGGACCCTACAATCAAGCCCAGTGCTCGACACCCACGCCCGCAAGTACGTCCAGCCGCTCCTCGACGCGATCGCACGGGTCTGCCACAACATGGGCATCGTCGCCGACGCGCTCACCGTCGGGGCAATGATGGTCGGCCTCGTCGCCGCAGGGCTGGTGGCGAACGGCTACGCCCTGGCGGGCTTCATTGTGCTCTGGGTGTCCGGCCTGCTCGACGCGGCGGACGGCACGCTCGCAAGGCTCACCCGGCCCAGCCCATTCGGCGCGATCCTCGACATCACCCTCGACCGCGTGGTGGAAATCGCCATGATCGTCGCGCTGGCCCTGCGCTACGCCGAAGCGCGCTTCGAGCTGCTGGTCCTCGCCGGCGTGATCGCAATCGCGATGTCGCTGTTCCTGTCGATCGGCGCCGCGGTGGCCAACCGGTCGGAGAAGGCGTTCCACTACGCGCCGGGGCTGGGCGAGCGCACGGAGGCGTTTGTCTGCCTGTCCTTGATGATCCTCGACCCCCAGAGGCTCGTGCTGTGGACCTGGGTGTTCGTCGCGGTTATCGTGATCACGATCGCCCAGCGGCTGGGCCATGCGTGGAAGATCCTCGCCACATAAATGGGGTCAGATCCCTATTTCCTAAACATTTATTTAGTTAGAAGCGCGCTCTGCCTGGCTGTCCTGCC
>JBBQNG010000416.1:0-3188 GCA_038329645.1 Burkholderiales bacterium | reverse complement strand
TGATCCGTCCAAGTCGATGACTTTCGCCGAGGCTGTGGTCTTCGCCGAAACCAAGTACGGCACTCTGGGCACCGTCGGCTCGTATTCGCCGCCGCGCGCGCCCGGCCGCTTCAAGGGCGCGGGCGTGGGGCCGTCGCCGGCGTACTCCTATACGGCAGTCGTCGTGGAGGCCGAAGTCGACGAGAACACCGGCTGGATCGCGGTGCCCAGGATCTGGGTCGCGCACGACATCGGCCGAGCGGTCAACCCGGTCCTCGCACGCGGGCAGGTCGAAGGCAGCATCTACATGGGCCTGGGCGAGGCGTTGATGGAGGAGCAGGTCTTCCGCCGCCTGCCGCCCAAGATGTCGCACGCACTCGTGCACAAATTTCCCTCGATGCTCGAGTACAAGAGCCTCACGTCGCTCGACATGCCCGAAGTCTTCACCTATCTCGTCGAGGACCCGGACCCCAACTGCCCGTTCGGTGCCAAGGAAGTGGGGCAGGGGCCGCTGCTGCCGGTGATGCCGGCGGTGGCAAACGCGGTCTACGACGCCGTGGGCGTGCGCATCGACGAAGTGCCGATCACGCCCGACAAGGTCCTGCGCGCGCTCGAGCGCAAAGCCAAGGGCGAGCTGCCGCGCGTCGGCCCCGAGCATTTCCCGCAGGTGCCGTACCCGACGCCGATCTACGTGAAGACGCCGTGGGAGGGCGGGGACGGCAATGAGACGAAACCCGATCGACCAAACCCTGCACGGAAACAGGTGGTGGCGCGATGATGCGCCTGCCGTGGTTCGGCTTTCATTCACCGCGCACGGTAACGGAAGCCGCGAAGATCCTCGCCGGCGAAGGCCCGCAGGCCATGCTGATCGCCGGCGGCACCGACCTCGTGCCCAACATGAAGCGGCGTCATCAGTCACCGAAGACGCTGGTGTCGTTGAGGCGCGTGGAGGAATTGAAGAAGGTCTCGAATGGTTCGGGCCTGAGGCTCGGCGCCGGCCTGTCGCTCAGCGAGGTCGTCGACTCGGAAAAGGTGCGCGCTTCTTACACCGGCCTGTACCAGGCGGCCGCGCAAGTCGCCACGGTGCACCTGCGCAACATGGGCACCCTGGGCGGCAACCTGTGCCTCGACACCCGCTGCAGTTATTTCAACCAGAACTACGAGTGGCGCAAGGCGATCGACTTCTGCCTGAAGAAGGATGGCGACATCTGCTGGGTGGCCACGGCGAGCAAGCGGTGCCTGGCTGTCTCTTCGACCGACACGGCGCCCGCGCTGATCTCGCTCGGCGCGACGGTGAAACTCGTGTCGACTGCGGGCGAACGGGAGGTGTTGCTCGCCGACCTCTACAACAACGACGGCATCGACTACATCACGCGGCGCGCGGACGAGGTCCTCACCGAGATCTCGCTGCCCGATACCGCCGGCTGGAAGAGCACCTACTGGAAGCTGCGCCGGCGCGGGGCGTTCGATTTCCCGGTGCTGGGTGTAGCCGCAGCCGTGAAGCTGGCCAAGGACGGTACGGTCGAAGCGGCCCGCATCGCTCTGGGTGCCGTTTCGTCGCGACCGCTTGCTACCAAGGCGGCGGAAGTATTGATCGGCAAAAAGCTCACCGACGAAGCCATCGCCGAAGCGGGCGCCAAGGCGCAGAACGTCGCCAAGCCGATGGACAACACGGACCTCGACATCTACTGGCGCAAGGACGTGGTCTCGAGCTTCGTGGGCTATGCGCTGCGTGAGTTGCGGGGCGACGACATGCGCGAGGCCCGGCTGAGGATTTCCCGGCAGGCACTGTAGAAAGTCAAACATTTTTTACTAAAGATTGGCTGCAGGAGCCAATCTGCGCTACTTTAGTTTTCCAATAACGGAAAAACCACCTCAGCGCCCCACTGCATACGCCGCTCGCGGCTGTTCCACGCGGTCCAGCGGGCTTTTGACCCCGCGACCCCCTTTGTTCATCACGTGCGTGTAGATCATCGTCGTCTCCACGCTTGCGTGCCCGAGCAGCTCCTGCACGGTGCGGATGTCGTAGCCGTTCTCCAGCAGGTGCGTGGCAAAGGAGTGACGCAGCGTGTGGCAGCTCACGTGCTTCACGATGCCTGCGTCGCGCGCGGCCTGCTTCACCGCGCGCCCGGGTACGTCGTCGTAGACGTGATGGCGACGGATCACGCCGCTGCGCGGATCAACTGACAGCTTGCGCGATGGGAATACGAACTTCCAACCCCATTCGTAGGCTGCCCGCGGGTACTTGCGTGCGAGGGCGTCCGGCATCTCGACGTCCCCATAGCCGGCCGCCAAGTCTGCGTCGTGCAAGGCCTTTGCGCGAAGAAGGTGCGCCTTGAGCGGCTCGATCACGGCCTCCGGCAAAATCGTCACCCGGTCCTTGGCGCCCTTGGCGTCGCGGATCAGGAGCTGGCGATAGGAGAACTCCACGTCCTTCACGCGTAGCTTGAGGCATTCGCGCAGGCGTAGGCCGGCGCCGTACAGCAGGCTTGCTATCAGCCACTTCGTCCCTTCCATGCGCGCCAGCAGCCTGCGCACCTCGTCCGCCGTAAGCACGCTTGGCACGCGCACCGGTCGCTTCGCCCGGTCCACCCCGTCCAGCCATGCAAGCGGCGTCGCGAGCACCTCCTTGTATAAGAACAGCAATGCCGAAAGCGCCTGATTCTGCGTCGCGGCCGCCACGCCTCTCTCCCGGGCCAGATGGTTCAGGAAGCCCGTCACCTCCGTTTCGCCAAGATCGCGCGGATGGCGCTTGCCGTGGAAGTAGATGAAGCGCTTGATCCATTGGACGTAAGTGTCCTCGGTGCGCAGGCTGTAGTGCTTTCGGCGGATGGCATTGCGCACCTGATCCAGCAGCTTTGGGCGCGCTCCCGCTGCCTCTGCAAACCTCCTTGTCGATTCGGACATCTAGCCTCCCCCGCGAATAACATGTACTTTTAATGCCGCAAAGGACCTAACGCATTGACCTGATTGAAGGATGACAAAATGAGTTACGGCTCGACGGAACGCAAACCCGCGTTTCGGCAACCCACTTCAAGTTGGGCATCACAACCATGAGTGAGAAGCAAGCGATCGAAAAGGGGACCGCAGAGGGATTCCTCGCTCTCTACAACCAGCTCCTTGGCACGGGCTTCAAGATCATCGAGATGTCAGACGCGCCCGATGTTCGCTGTGCGGACTCGCACGGGAACACGCTGAACCTCGAAATC
>JBBQNG010000415.1:0-3193 GCA_038329645.1 Burkholderiales bacterium | reverse complement strand
AGCTCGACGTGGTCTTCCTGGCGCTGGTTTTCCAGCCGTATCGCGTTCCACAGCTCGGGGTCGGATTGGGCAAGCAGGTTGGCGGCGAACATGGCGGGCTTCGGAATACCGGGCGAAACGGGAAGCCGATTTTACCAGCGGGGCGCCCCCAAGCCCGGCCGCGCGCAGCGCCTGCTGAGGTAAAAATACTTGTTCCTGTATACGAATTGCCCTGAGAGCCGCTCCAGGGGCCGATCTTGACGTACGAATGTGGCCAAATCAGACGTACAGGGGCGGCGCCAGGTCGGCCGGCCGGTCGACGTCGCGCACCACGCCAGGGTCGCCGACCGGGATCTTGACCAGCTCCGCGGCGTGCGCTTCCAGCAGCTTCTTAGCCCCTTCGTCGCCGGATGCGGCGAGCAGCCCCGCGCGGAAGCGCCCGCCGATCCCCACCGGATGGCCACGGCGCGTGCGGAAGTAAGGCGCCACCAGGTGGATCCCGCTGGCCAGGCTGTCGCGCACCGCATGCAGCGAGCTCGCGCGGATGAAGGGCATGTCGGCCAGCGCAATCACGTAGCCGTCGGCCTCGCCCGCGGCTTCGACGGCGCAGGCCAGGCTCGCCCCCATGCCCTCGTCCGCCCTGGCACACACGACGACGCGAAGTCCCTCGGCGGCGAGCAGCGCGGACAACACTTGCGCGCCCGGGCGGACCACGGCTATCGAGTCGGGCACGGCGGCTTTGAGGTTGCGCGCCGACGTGACCGCGATCGGCAGGCCGGTGATCAGCGGGTGGAGCAGCTTGTCGGAGCCGAAACGCTGCGCGGACCCCGCGGCGAGCAGGATACCGGCGATGCGGCTCAAGAGCCCGTCTGGGTCACGGGCGCCGGCGTGGGTGCGACTTCGCAGGCCGACGGGTCGAACCTCGGCCTGGCCTTGGAAGCCCAGTCCACGTTAGGCACGCCGTAACGCACCGCGGTCATCTCGGCCATGATCGCGAGCGCGATTTCGGGCGGCGTCTTGGAGCCGAGGTACAGGCCGACGGGCCCGTGCAGGCGCGCGATCTCATCCTGCGACAGGTCGAATTCCTCGAGGCGCTTGCGACGCGCGTCGTTGTTCTTCTTCGAGCCGATGGCGCCGACGTAGAACGCAGGGGATTTCAACGCCTCCATGAGCGCGAGGTCGTCGAGCTTGGGATCGTGCGTAAGCGCCACCACTGCGCTGTGGCCGTCGAGGTTCGCTGCAACGAGCACGTCGTCCGGCATGCCGCGGTTGACTTCCAACCCCGGCATGTCCCAGGAGGTGTAGTATTCCTCGCGCGGGTCGATCACGATGACCTGGTAGTCGAGCATGCGCGCCATCTCGGCCAGGTACCGGGTCATCTGCGCGGCGCCGATGAGGATCAGGCGCCAGCGCGGGCCGTGCACGGTCGAGAGCACCTTGCCGTCGAATTCGAGCATGTCCGACCACTTGCCCGGCGTGAGCGTGACCTTGCCGGTGTCTATCTCGAGCCGCCGCGAAACCAACTGCTGCTTGCCGATAGTCTCGAGGAGCTCGGTGACGCCGCTCTGCTCCATCAGCGGCTCGAGCACGAGCTCGAGCGTCCCGCCGCAGGGCAGGCCCCAGCGCGTGGCTTCTTCGTTGGTGACGCCGTAGGTGACGATCGCCGGTTTATCCGCAGTTAGTCCTCCGTCGAGGTTTTTCGCCCTGACCTTCTCGATCAGGTCGTCCTCGACGCAACCGCCGGATACCGAGCCCGATACCAGCCCGTCGTCGCGGATCACGAGCAGCGCGCCGACCGGGCGCGGGGCCGAGCCCCAGGTCCTCACCACGGTGGCGAGCGTCACGCCGTGACCCGCCGCCATCCATGCCTGCGCGCTCCTGAGGACTTCGATGTCTACGCTATCCATGTGGTGCTCCTGGCAATGCTTCGCTTGAGGGTAGATACGCTGTGGTAGGAGGTCAAGCGGGAGGTCAAGCCGCCTTTCTGAAGCTGGGGGCTAACGCGGGGAAAATCAACCGCACGCTGCAGCCGCGGCCGCCCTGGCCCTCGCCCATCTCGACCCGCGCGCCGTGCGCCGCCGCGATCTCGCGCACGATGGCGAGGCCCAGGCCGCTGCCGGTGCCCGCGGTGCCGGGCAGTCGGTAAAAACGCTCCAGCACGCGCTCGCGCTCGGCCGGCGGGATGCCCGGCCCGTCGTCCTCGACTTCGAGGAACGGGCCCTCGGCGCCCTGCCCCGCCCTGACCGTAACGTGCCCCCCGGGCGGCGTGTACTCGACCGCGTTGCCAATGAGGTTGACCAGCAGCTCGCGCAGCAGGAACGCATCGCCCGCGACGCTCACCGGCGAGAGGTCGAAGCCCAGGTCGACGTCCTTGGCGAGCGACCGGTGCACCCATTCGTCGGCGCACTCCTCGACCACCTGCCGCAGCTCGACCGGCGCGAAATCGGACGGCCGGTTGCCGCCGGGCTCGGCGCGCGCCAGCGCAAGCAGCTGGTTGGCGAGGCGCGCCGTGCGGATCGTCGCGCTGTGCACGTATTCGAGCTCGGCGCGGCAGGCATCGGGCACCGGCTGCGCCATCGCGAGCTCGGTATGCGCCTGCAGCCCGGCCAGCGGCGTCCTGAGCTGGTGGGCGGCGTTGGCGAGGAAGCGCTGCTGGTTGCGGTTGGACTCGTCGACCTGGTCGAAGAGCTTGTTCAGCGCGGCGACCAGGGGCTTGGCCTCGGTCGGCGCGTCGCGCTCGTTGATCGCGCGCAGGTCGCGCGGCGAGCGCTCGAGGATCTCGTCGGACAGGCGCGCAAGCGGCGCGAGGCCGCGGGTGATCCCGTACCAAACCAGCACCAGCGTGAGCACGGCCAGCAGCGCCTGCGGCAGCACGCTGCCGATCAGGATGTCTCGCGCCAGGCGCTCGCGCTTGAGGGTGGTTTCCGCCACGTTGACGGTGCAGGTGCCGCTGCCGCACGGCACCAGCAGCGCGGTGACGCGCAGGCGCCGCCCGCCGAGCTCAGTGTCGTAAGCCATGATCCCCTCCTCGGGACGCATGCCGGCAGGCGGCAGGGGGATGTCGTGGTCGCCCGCCAGGACCTGCCCGTTCGGGTCGCGCACCAGGTAGTAGATTTTGTCGTACTTGTCGGTGCGCACCACCGCCTCGGCCGCGCTGGGCAGGTCGAACACCGGCTTGCCGTTCTGGATGCGGATGCGCTCGGACAGCGCGATG
>JBBQNG010000414.1:0-3216 GCA_038329645.1 Burkholderiales bacterium | reverse complement strand
ACAGATTTTCCCACTGTACCACCCTGAGTCTTATTCGATGGGACAACTAACATAACATCATAGTGTTAGCCTTGCAAGCTGATAAATATTCTACGATTTTTCAGCATGCGCCCCGATCTGTTTTATAAAAGGCCGCGCGCGTTTTTGCTGCCCGCCCGCGTCCCCCCCCTTTAAGTCAGTGCACCACGCCCCGGTCCATCAGGATACGCAAAACGCGGCGCAGCGGTTCGGCGGCCCCCCACAGCAACTGGTCGCCAACGGTGAATGCAGAGAGATACTCGCCTCCCATGGGCAATTTGCGCAAGCGCCCGACCGGCACCGACAGCTTGCCGCTTACCGCCGCAGGCGTAAGCTCGGCGAGGGTCTCCTCGCGCCGGTTGGGCACCACCTTCACCCAGTCGTTGGCCTCGGCAACCATGCCTTCGATCTCGTCGAGCGGAACATCCTTCTTCAGCTTGATGGTGAGCGCCTGCGAATGGCAGCGCATGGCCCCGACGCGCACACAAATCCCGTCGACCGGAATCGGCCGCTCGCTGCGACCGAGGATTTTGTTGGTTTCGGCCTGGCCCTTCCACTCTTCCCGGCTCTGGCCGTTGCCCATGTCCTTGTCGATCCATGGCAGAAGGCTGGCGGCCAGCGGATGGCCGAAATTGTCCTTGGGCATCCCGCCATTGCGAAGGGATTCCGTCACAGTGGCATCGATTTCCAGCGCCGAGCTTGCAGGGTCGGCCAGGAGCTTGCGCGACTTGTCGCCCAGGTGCGCCATCTGCGCCGCGAGCTCGCGCATCGCCGCCGCGCCCCCGCCGGACGCCGCCTGGTAGGTCATGCACGTCATCCACTCGACCAGGTCGTGCTTGAAGAGCCCATCCAGCCCCATCATCATCAGGCTGACCGTGCAGTTGCCGCCGATATAGTCGCGCACGCCGCGCGCCACTGCCGACTCGATCACCGGCATGTTCACCGGGTCGAGGACGATGGCGGCATCGTCCTTCATGCGCAGCGCGCTGGCTGCGTCGATCCAATAGCCCTTCCACCCGGCCTTGCGCAGCTTCGGGTGGATGTCGTTCGTGTAGTCGCCGCCCTGGCAGGTGATGATCACCGGCAGCCTGGCGAGCTCGTCGACCGAATTGGCATCCTTGAGCGGCCCGGTGTCACGGCCGATGGACGGCCCCTTGCCGCCGGCCTGCGAGGCCGAGAAGAACACCGGCTCGACGCGGTCGAAATCCTTCTCCTCGCGCATGCGTTGCACGAGCACCGACCCCACCATCCCGCGCCAGCCGACGATACCTGCTCTCAACATTGCCATTTCCTCTTGGACACTAGAGCGCAGCCAACACGGCTTCGCCCATCTCCTTCGTGCCCACCGTTTTCGCGCCCGCCTCAACTATGTCAGCGGTGCGATAGCCCTCCTTCAGCACTTTTTTCACCGCTGCCTCAACCCTGTCCGCGGCGGCCGGCTGCTCGAGCGAATAGCGCAGCATCATGGCCGCCGACAGGATCGTGGCGAGCGGGTTCGCGATGTCCTTTCCCGCGATATCGGGCGCCGAGCCATGGATCGGCTCGTACAGCCCTTTGTTCTTTGCATCGAGCGACGCCGACGGCAGCATGCCGATCGAGCCGGTCAGCATCGAGGCCTCATCCGAGAGGATATCCCCGAACATGTTGCCCGTCACGATCACGTCGAACTGCTTGGGCGTCCTCACCAGCTGCATCGCGCAATTGTCGACGTACATGTGTGACAACTCCACCCCGGGATACGCCTTGCCGACCTCGGTCACCACGTCACGCCAGAGTTGCGATGTCTCGAGCACATTGGCCTTGTCGACCGAGCAGAGTTTTTTGCCCCGCTTCTGGGCCGCCTGGAAGCCGACATGCGCGATGCGCCGGATTTCGCTCTCCGAGTAGCGCATGGTGTCAAAACCTTCGCGCTGCCCGTCGCCCAGCTTGTGGATACCGCGCGGCTGGCCGAAATAGATGTCGCCGGTAAGCTCGCGGACGATCAGGATGTCGAGGCCCGCCACGACCTCGGCTTTCAGGGCCGAGGCGCCTGCGAGCTCTGCATACACTTGTGCCGGCCGCAGGTTGGCGAACAGGCCCAGGTGCTTGCGCAGGCCCAGGATCGCCTGTTCGGGGCGCTTGGCGCGCGGCAGCTCGTCGTACTTCCAGCCGCCCACCGCCCCGAAAAGGATTGCATCGGCCTGCGTGGCGAGCTTGAGCGTCGCTTCGGGCAGCGGATCGCCGGTCGCGTCGTATCCAGCGCCGCCGACGGGCGCCTCTTCCAATTCGAGCGGCAGCTCAAGGCGCTTGAGCACGCGAAGCGCCTGCACCATTATCTCGGGTCCTATCCCGTCGCCGGGCAACACTGCGATCCTCATGGCCGCCCCTAGCGGAAGAACCAGGGGAACTGCTGCGTGCGCATCGCCTCGAATGCGCGGATCTTGTCCGCGTGGCGCAGCGTGAGGCCGATTTCGTCGAGCCCGTTCAGCAGGCAATACTTGCGGAAGCCGTCGACCTCGAAGCCGAACGACAGGCTCCCGTTGGTCGTGGCGACCGTCTGCGCGCCAAGGTCCACGGTGAGCTTGAAGCCGGGAAACGATGCCGCCTCATAGAACAGCTTGTCGACTTCCGATTCCGCGAGCACCACCGGCAGGAAGCCGTTCTTGAAGCTGTTGTTGTAGAAGATGTCGCCGAACGACGGCGCGATCACGCAGCGAAAACCGAAGTCCTGCAGCGCCCACGGCGCGTGCTCGCGCGAGCTGCCGCAGCCGAAATTCTTGCGCGCGAGCAGGATCTCGGCGCCCTTGTAGCGCGGCTGGTTGAGGACGAATGCCTCGTTCAGCGGGCGCTTCGAGTTGTCCATGCCGGGCTCGCCGTGGTCGCGGTAGCGCCAGGCGTCGAACAGGTTCGGCCCGTAGCCGGTGCGCTTGATCGACTTGAGGAACTGCTTGGGGATGACAGCGTCGGTGTCGACGTTGGCGCGGTCCATCGGCGCCACCAGCCCGGTCAGCACGGTAAATTTTTCCATGTCGCTAGCGCCACTGCCTTACATCGACGAAGTGACCCGCGATGGCCGCGGCCGCGGCCATCGCGGGCGATACGAGGTGCGTGCGGCCGCCGTCGCCCTGGCGGCCCTCGAAGTTGCGGTTCGAGGTGGAGGCGCAGCGTTCGCCCGGAGCCAGGCGGTCGGGGTTCATGCCCAGGCACATGGAGCAGCCC
>JBBQNG010000413.1:0-3217 GCA_038329645.1 Burkholderiales bacterium | reverse complement strand
TCGCGGGCGGCCTGGATGATCCAGCGGATGGCGAGAGCCTGGCGGCGCTCCGGGCGGACTTCGACAGGCACCTGATAGGTGGCACCACCGACGCGGCGCGAGCGCACTTCGACGGCGGGCTTCACGTTCTCGAGCGCCTCGTGGAACGCCGGAACCGGATCCTGCTTCAGCTTCGATTCGACTTCTTCGAGAGCGCCGTACACGACTCGCTCGGCGACCGACTTCTTGCCACACTCCATGAGCGTGTTCATGAACTTGGAGATGACGATGTCGTGGAACTTGGCGTCCGGAAGGACTTCACGTTTTTCGGCAGCGCGGCGACGGGACATGTTCTTTTCCTCCTCGCCTTACTTCGGACGCTTCGCGCCGTACTTCGAACGGCGTTGTTTGCGGTCCTTGACACCCTGCGTATCGAGGGTGCCGCGAATGATGTGGTAGCGGACGCCCGGAAGATCCTTCACGCGGCCGCCGCGGATCATCACAACCGAATGCTCCTGCAGGTTATGGCCTTCACCCGGGATGTAGCTCACCACTTCGTGGCTGTTGGTGAGGCGCACCTTGGCGACCTTGCGAAGCGCCGAGTTCGGCTTCTTCGGGGTCGTGGTGTAGACGCGCGTGCAAACGCCGCGCTTCTGCGGGCAGGCTTCGAGCGCCGGCACCTTGTTGTGAGTCCTGAGCGGGTGGCGCTGCTTGCGGATCAGTTGGTTGATAGTCGGCATCGAGTTCCGGTTTCCTTAGAAAGCCCGTGTCGTTTCCGCCCAATCCAGGCATCGGCGCAAAGCGAATGCGCGGGCATAGCGGCAAGAGCGCAGCCCGCGCGAAAAAACTCTACGGCCAGAAGGCCTGACTTGTAACGGTCCGCGACGTCAGGCTGCGTCTAGGCTTTTGCCTACTACCAGCCCTTCCCCGAGGTGGCGCGCTTATATGGCTGCATTCATTGGGCGTCAAGCGCAGTGCAATGCTTTCCACTTTGATTTCGTTGGTTATTCCCGGCACGTGCCGAACGACTCGTTCCTGACTCATGTCCTGAAACGCACGCAAGAATCTATCGACTACCTATTGGGGGTCGGCCGCGTTTCAGACACAAATCACCACGCCATTGCCTCCACCGCCCGTTTTGGTGTATGTCGACACCATGTTGCGCAATCGCACCCGTATGGTCTCGGCTACCAAAGGTAACACTTTGGGGCGGGGAACGTCGTGCGCGATCATCTGATCTAGAGCCCGACTAAACCCCGACCCCGCCAGATGGCCGGGGTCCACGCAACAGGGTCCCGCCCCTCCGGCAACGGAAGCGAGACCTGAGATGCCTTCCCAGCAGACGCTAATGCCGCCCACCCCGGTGCTCCACACACCGCGCCTCATCCTGCGCCCGATCCGCAGCAAGGATGCCCCGGTCCTCCAGCGCCGTTTTCCGCATTGGGATGTCGTCAAATGGCTCAATCCCAACATTCCCTGGCCCTATCCGGCCGATGGCGCCACGACCTTTGTCGCCAGTTGCCTGGCCGAGATGGCCCGTGGCGAGAAGTCCCATTGGGCGATCGTCCCGCGCAAAGGGCCGGCGGACCTGATCGGCGCGATCGATCTTTGGCCCGATGACGGCACGAGCCGCGACCAGCGCGGCTTCTGGCTCGACCCCGAGTACCAGGGCCAGGGCCTGATGACCGAGGCCGCCAACCGCGTGACCGACTACGCCTTCCGCGAGTTGAAGTGGCCCTGCCTGTGGCTGCGGAACGCGCAGGAAAACCACGCCTCCCGCCGCATCAAGGAGAAGCAGGGCGCCCGGCTGGTCGACCTGCTGATCTCTCAGTGCGTCAGCGGCAAGGTCGAACAGATGGTCTGGCAATTGACCGCCAAGGACTGGATTGCCCGGCAGCCGGCTTAGACCCCAAAAGAAAAGGCCGTCGCTTTGCAGCGACGGCCCTTGATTTTCAGGCGGCAGAGGATCAGTCGGCCGCGCGCTCTTCTTCCAGCGTCGGGACCGGCTGGTCCTCGCCGTCGTTGCCAGCAGCCAGGATGGCCCGGTCGCGCTGGGCGGCGATCGCCTTCAGACGATTCACGACCCCGCCGGTACCCGCCGGGATCAGTCGGCCGACGATGACGTTCTCCTTGAGACCCTGCAGCGTGTCGACGCGGCCGCTGACGGCGGCCTCGGTGAGCACGCGGGTGGTCTCCTGGAAAGAGGCCGCAGAGATGAACGACTTGGTCTGCAAGGACGCCTTGGTGATGCCCAGCAGCACCGGGTCGGCCTTGGCAGGTTTCAGCTTCTCCGACAGCAGCTTGGCGTTCTCGAGTTCGTACTCGCCCCTGTCGATCTGCTCGCCGAGCAGGAAGGTCGATTCGCCCGCGTCGGTGATCTCGACCTTCTGCAGCATCTGACGCGCGATCGTCTCGATGTGCTTGTCGTTGATCTTCACGCCCTGCAGTCGATAGACCTCCTGAATCTCGTTGACGAGATACTCGGCCAGCTTCTCGATGCCCAGCACGCGCAGGATGTCATGCGGCACCGGGTTGCCGTCGATCAGCAGGTCGCCACGTTCCACGAAGTCACCTTCCTGGACCGCGATGCGCTTGGTCTTCGGGATCAGGTACTCGACAGGCTCCGCGCCCTCGCCTTCCGGCACGATCAGGATGCGGCGCTTGTTCTTGTAGTCCTTTCCGAACTCGATACGGCCCGAGACGTCGCAGATGATCGCGAAATCCTTGGGCTTGCGCGCCTCGAACAGCTCCGCCACGCGCGGCAGGCCGCCCGTGATATCCCGGTTCTTGCCGCCCTCGCGCGGGATACGCGCGAGGATGTCGCCGGCATTGACGTCCTGGCCGTTCTCGACCGAAAGCACCGAGTCGAGCGACAGCAGGTACCGGGCCTCCTGGCCATTGGCCAGCATGATCGGGTTGCCGGCGGCATCGTGGATGGCGATGCGCGGACGCAGGTCGCCACCGCGCGGCTGGCCCTTCCAGTCGACCACGACGCGGTTGGAGATGCCGGTCGAATCGTCGATCACCTCACGCATCGAGGTACCTTCGACGAGATCGACATAGATCGCCTTACCCGCCTTTTCGGTGATGATCGGCAGGGTGTACGGATCCCATTCGGCGAGCTTCTGGCCCTTCGAGACGAGGGTGTCGCTGTCGACCAGCAGGCGCGCGCCGTAGGGCACGCGATGCTTGGCGCGCTCGCGCTGGGCGCCGTCGATCAGCACCAGCTCGGTGTTGC
>JBBQNG010000412.1:0-3224 GCA_038329645.1 Burkholderiales bacterium | reverse complement strand
CGATACGCTGTACTCGAATGTCGCCGCGATCCTTAAGCAGCCAGGCACGCATAAGCAGCTTCTCGACCTCGGTGCGGAGCCCGGAGGCACTACGACTGAGGCCTATGCGAAGCAAATCGCGGCCGACGTGGAGAAGTGGAGGAAAGTGGTTGCAGTGACCGGGGCGAAGGCGGAGTAGGCCTCAGATATCCAATTCGAGAGGAGAATCATGAGCAAAGTATTCGTCAACATCGGACTTAGCCTCGATGGCTACATGGCACCCGAAGGAATGACCATGGAGAATTCCGCGTACAAGAACTGGGGCGCCAAGTGGGGTGCGCTGATGGCCTGGATCCTCAATCAACAGTACTTCCGCGAGAACCTCAAGCTCGGACCGGGGGGAGAGACCGGCCCGGTCAATGACCTGCTTCGCAGCACCACGGAGCGCATCGGTGCCAACATCATGGGCAAGCGAATGTTCGACCAGGGCGAGCGCGCCTGGCCGGAGGAGGCGCCGTTTCACACACCGGTCTACGTTCTTACCAACGAGAAACGCGAACCCTGGGTGCGCCCCGGAGGGACGACCTTTTACTTCATCAATGACGGGCCGGAGCGTGCCCTGGAGATGGCCCGGGAATCCGCAGGCAGTCGTGATGTTCGTATCGCGGGTGGAGCGGATGTGATCCAGCAGTACCTGAACCTGGGTGTCGTCGACGAGCTGGAAATCGCCTTGGCGCCCGTGTTGTTCGGCGGCGGGCGGCGTCTCTTCGAGAACCTAGGCGCGCCCGGGCCGCAGTTTCGCATTGACAGGGTTCTTGATGGTCCAGCGGCCACACACTTGCGCTATGCGCGCCAGTGAAAGCGCATGACCCCGGGGGGATGGAATATCCGGATGCCGGGAAACGTATACAACGCGGTACGATTCGATTCGTGTTTCGACAAACTGGGAGGAACCCGCATGAAAAGCATTCTCCGCGCGGCACTGGCCGCAACCGTTCTCGCCGCACTGCCGACTTTCGCGCAACCGGCGGCCGAAGTCACTTTGACCCGCCTCGACTGCGGCAGCGGCTTCAACGACCAGCGCCGCTTCAGCGACACCTTCGCCTACACCGACCCCAAGGTGCCGTTCACTTTCAGCTGCTACGTGATCAAGCACGGCGACGACTACATGGTCTGGGACACGGGCTACCTGCCCGGCTCGAACGTCAGCGCACCGAAAGTTACGCTCGGCGAGCAGCTCGCTCAGATGAAGGTCCGGCCCGAACAGGTGAAGTACGTCGGCATCAGCCACTTCCATCCCGACCACACCGGCCAGCTCAACACCGTGCCGGGCGCGACGCTCCTCATCGGCGAGAAGGAATGGGCGGCGCTCACGGCGCCCAAGCCCATGGCGGGCGCCAACGTCGCCGGCTTCACGCACTGGATCAGCGGCGGCGGCAAAGTCGAGCCGCAAGCAGCCGACAAGGACGTCTTCGGCGACGGCACGGTGATGATCCTGCGCACGCCGGGCCACACGCCCGGCCACCAGTCCTTGCTCGTGCGCCTCAAGGAGAAAGGGCCGGTGGTCCTGCTCGGCGACCTCGCGCATTTCCACGAGAACTACCAGAACAACGGCGTGCCGGGCTTCAACTACGATCGCGCCGAGACGCTGGCTTCGCTCGACCGCGTCAAGCAGATCGAGAAGAACCTCAAGGCCACCGTCATCATCCAGCACGACCCGCGCGACATTGGCAAGCTGCCGGCCTTCCCGGCGGCGGCGAGGTAGCCGGCCGGAGGGTTCGATCAACGAGATCTTCGCCAGCCCCTGGGGCGTGTGGGACGAGAGCGCCGCCGGCCTGCTGGGGGGCTGCATAGTCGCCACATCTTTATCAATACCAGAACCAGTATACAAATTTACGTTTTAGCCAATGCCAGAGCCAATCTCCGAAAATGAATGTTGAAGATTTCCCCGACAGGCGCTACCTGGCCACGGTCCCGGAGCTGCGCGAGCGCTTAGGCTCGGTCACCCTCCTCGACCTGCGACCCGCGGAAGATTTCGCGCTCGGCACGATCGAGGGCAGCCGGCATCTCGACCTCTACGGCATCAGCCTCAACGATTCCTCCGAAGCGCCGCTGAAAGCATTCCTCGCAATCTTCCCAACACTCTTCGGCGCACGCGGCGTCACACGCGAAAAGCCGGTAATAATTTTCGACCACGAAACCGGCGAAAGGGCGGCGCGGGCGGTCTGGCTGCTCGCAGTGCTGGGCCACCCGGACGCGAAGATTCTCGATGGCGGCACGCGGGCATGGACCGCGGCCGGCCACAAGCTCGCCCGCGTAACCCAGGCACCCGCGCATTCCGACCCCGCAAAAACCCCTCCCACGCCGCCACCCTTCAAGGCAACGCCGAACCACGATCTCCTCGCCACCCGGTTCGACGTCCATGAAGCCATCGGCAGCAAGGACACGGTCATCGTCGACGTCCGCCGCGAATCCGAGTACCGCGGCACCGAAAAGCGCGCACGCCGTGTGGGCACGATCCCGGGGGCCGTCCACGTCTTCTGGCGGGAGCACCTGGATGCCAACGGCGCGTTCCGCCCGGCAGCCGCGATCCGAAGGCTCTACGAATCGAAAGGCGTCACGCCCGACAAGACGGTCATTCCCGTCTGCCACGGCGGCTACCGCTCGGCCAACACCTTTATCGCCCTCAAGTCACTCCGCTACCCGCGCGTGCGAAACTACGTGTCATCCTGGGGCGAATGGGGCAACCGGGAAGATTCTCAGATCGTCATTCCACCAGAGGAGCGCACATGAAGCTCATCGGCATGCTCGACTCGCCCTACGTGAGGCGGGTCGCAATCTCGTTCGAGGTCCTCGGCGTGCATTTCGAGCACGAGGCGGTCTCGGTGTTCAAGACGTTCGATAAATTCCAGTCGATCAACCCGGTGGTTAAGGCGCCGACGCTGATTTGCGAGGATGGCGAGGTCCTGATGGATTCTTCGCTGATCCTGCAATATGTGGAAGCGAAGACCGCGCATCGGCGATCGCTCTGGTCGGCCGACCCGACTGAGCGCCAGCGCGAGTTCCGCGCAGTGAGCCTGGCGCTTGCCGCCTGCGACAAGAGCGTGCAGATCATCTACGAGCGCAACCTGCGTCCAAAGGAACTCCAGTACGAGCCCTGGCTGGAACGCGTGAAAAGCCAGCTTCTGGCGGCCTATGCTGGCCTGGAGCAGGAGGTGAAAAAGAAGCCGGAAGCATTCTTGACC
>JBBQNG010000411.1:0-3258 GCA_038329645.1 Burkholderiales bacterium | reverse complement strand
GACATCACCGGCGAGATCGCGGTGTTCGAGGACATCCATGGCAGGACTGCAGAGATCAAGAAAGCGGGGATCGTCGCCATTCCCGGCGTGGGCTTCGACGTGGTGCCCACGGACTGCCTCGCGGCGATGCTCAAGCGCGAGCTGCCGGGCGCGACGCACCTCAAGCTCGCGTTCCGCTCGCGGCAAGGTCAGCTCAGCCCCGGCACGACCAAGACCATGCTCGAAGGGCTGCCCGAAGGCGGCAAAGTCCGCAGGGACGGCAAGATCGTGACGGTGCCGGTGGGGTACAAGGTCGAGACCATCGCGTTCACTCCCGAGCGCACCTATACCGCGATCACCATTCCGTGGGGCGACGTGTCCACGGCTTACTACTCGACGGGGATCCCGAACATCGAGGTCTACCTCGGCGCCTCCGAGAACCAGATCAGGCGCATGCGGCTGCCGGGGTGGCTGCGCTGGCTGCTCGGCCGCAAAAGCGTGCAGGCTTTCCTCAAGGCGCAGATTTCGAAGCGGGTCAGGGGCCCCGACGACGCGCAGCGCGCGGCCGATGAGATGAACGTGTATGGCGAGGCTTCCGACGCATCCGGCGGGAAGGTCGTCCTGCGCCTGCGCACGCCCGCGGGCTACAGCCTGACGGCCGACTCTGGCGTCACCGCGGTGATGAAAGTGCTCGAGGGAAAGCTCGCGCCAGGTGCCTACACGCCTTCGATGGCGTTCGGCGCGGATTACGTGCTCGGGCTCGCGGGGGTGGGCGACTTGGAGAAAGTGTAACTGTTAGTTCGTAAGTCTGAGGTCTGGAAAGGTTATCCTGTCAATTCTCTTTCCTGAAATGAAAAACTCGATCAGCGCCTGGCGTTCTCCGGTTTCTCCAGGTACGGCGGCGAGTAGATCACCAGCACCTTGCCTTTCTCGCTCGTGACCGTAAGCGAGTGCGGCTCGTCGACGGGGAAGAAGCACATGTCGCCCTGCGCCATCTCGAATTTCTCGCCGCCCACTTCGACGTGCGCGGTGCCCTCGAGCATGTAGCAGGCCTGCTCGATGCCGGGATGCGCGTGCGGCAACGCGCCCTTGCCCTTCTCGACCTCGCCCACCAACACCTCGAGCTGCTTCGCACCGACTGTCTCCGGGCCGATGAGGCGGAAGTTGTGCGTGCCGTGGTGGTTGGCGGGGGAATAGGGTTTTACGTCGGATTGGCGGATGTGGTATTTGCTCATGTCGTCTCTGCTTGCGTTTTGCGGGAGGCGTCGATGGTGTATTTGCGACGCGTTGCGGTCAAGCGGTTACTTTGGCCGGCGCGCCTGCCAGTGCTACACTTTATCCATGAGCGCTACAGACCAGCTCGAAGAGGCATTACTCAGTCTGCCACCCCACGACCGCGAACGCCTCGCGCTGGCGGCCTGGGAAAGCCTCGAGCATGTTCAGGCGTGGCTCGCCGACCCTCGCACCGACCAGGAAGGCATCGCGCAGGCACGCAAACGCGATACGGAGATTGAATCCGGGCAAGTCACACCGCTCAGTCACGAGGAGTTTCTCAAGCGCACGCGCGGCGCCGGTGGATGAGGGTAGAGTTTCATCCAGCCACCGTCGATGACGTCAAAGAGGCCGCGTCTTTTT
Organism: Burkholderiales bacterium; assembly: GCA_038329645.1. Taxonomy (GTDB): domain Bacteria; phylum Pseudomonadota; class Gammaproteobacteria; order Burkholderiales; family SG8-39; genus SZAS-79. The sequence goes on along the minus strand of JBBQNG010000411.1, from coordinate 1,644 downwards.
ACGGACGCATACGCCCAGATCTGAAAGACGCGTTCCAAAGTGAAGTCGACGCAGCGATTGCGCGCATCGAGCAGCAACCGAACCTGTTCCCGTTAGTCGAAGATTCAATTCGTCGCTGCGTAGTCCGCCGTTTTCCATATTCGGTGCTCTTTCGTCTGGTCGATGCCGAATGCGCGCGAATATTGGTCATCCGCCACCACAGGCGCGATCCGCGCTACGGTATGACCCGGGCCTGATGGCTTGCACAGAAGAGCGCTTGATGCCTATTTCTTTTTCTCGTAACTAACCCCCAATCCTGCCCTGGCATCGGATTGGATGCCGTACTGGGGAATCGGGTAGCGCAGGCCGTTCTTCGCGAGCGCCTCCATGCCTTCGATGGCCTTGAGCAGGTACTCGGGCGGCAGCGCCATGAGCAGCTCGTCGTCGAGCACACCGCCATAACGGCGCTCGGCGTAGCAGGGCAAGGACAAGCTGGGCGACCTTTGTACGAGCGCCCTGCCCCATGAGTCCGCGCACGAGGACTCGCCCACCACGCCCCAGTCGAAATTCTTGTAGCCGGCCCATTGCAGGCCGTTGATGAAGATGATCATCTGGCCGGGCGTGGCGTAGAAGAGGCAGATGTCGGGCGGGTCGAGGCGGCCCGAAGTGAGTGGCGATACGGCCATTGCCGAGAATTTTCCCGAGGGCACGACGTGCATCGCGGCCTGGTGGTTCGCCGCGTCGGCAGGCGTCGCGTACCACACGCCGGCGTAACGCTTGCCGGCTTTCCACTCGTCGTCCTGCGGATGCAGGCCGATGACCGCGCCGCACTGGTCGCCGACGAGGTCGGCGCGCGTGATGCCCACGGTCCAGCCCAGCCTTGCCGCTTGGGCTACGATCTGGTCGGTGGTGTGGATCGACTGCGGGCGGCGAATGCGCGGGATCGCCTCCATCTCGGCCACCGTCTCAAACAGCTTCATGCCGAAAGGATTCGTGCGCAATCGCAGCAGCCGGTTGAGGCTGTCGACGATGCCCTGCCAATCAAATCGGGGACAGACCACGTTTTTGCGCTCCGAAGGGGGATTCTGAATCATCTGATTTGAAAAACGTGGTCTGTCCCTGATTAAGTCAGTCCTGCCTTCTGGCGCTTGGCGGCGATGCGCTGCATGCTTTTGTGCTTGTCGACGATGAAGCGCACGTGCTTGGCGCGGCCGCACTCCTCGATGATGTCGCGCGCGACGACTTCGAAGGTGACGCGGCGGCGGTCGACCTCGGTGATCTTCGCCTCGATGGTGACGACCATGCCGCACGGCGTCGCGGCCAGGTGGTCGATGGTCACGTGGGCGCCGACCGAATCTTCGCCCTCATCGAGGTGGCGCAGCAGCAGGTCGCGGCAGGTGTACTCCATGTCGCTCACCATGCGCGGCGTGGCATAGACCGCGTTCTCGGGGCCCATGAAGGAGATACAGCGATCGTCGTTGATCTCGATCTGCTTCGTGATCGAGTCGCCGGGGGCAAGGGTGGGTTTCATGCGGGCCTATCCTTTCAGCAATGAATCGAGGACGGATTGCGGGTTCGGGTCGATGGCGCGGTCGAGGTCGACTTGCTCCTCGCCGGGCACGCGCACGCGCGTGAACCTGTGGCCTTCGTACTCGAGCGGCCGCG
>JBBQNG010000410.1:0-3289 GCA_038329645.1 Burkholderiales bacterium | reverse complement strand
TTCTTCCTCACGGTGCTGATCGCCTTCGTCATGGGCGTCTTGATCGAGCGCATCATCGTGCGCCCGGTCGAGCAGGCCCCGGTGCTGTCGGTAGTGGTGGTTTTCATCGGCCTCCTGGTGATCTTCAACAGCCTGGCCGGTTGGATCTACACCTATACGATCAAGACTTTCCCGAGCCCGTTCCCGGCCCAGCCGCCCTTCGGCAGCCGCCTGGTCTCCTCGCACGAGCTCGGAGCGATCGGCGTGACGCTGGTGGTGCTGGCCCTCCTGTATGCGTTCTTCCGCTACACCCCTCTCGGCCTCGCCATGCGCGCCGCCGCGCAGAATCCGGACTCCAGCCGCCTGGTCGGGATCCGCGTCGGTTGGATGCTCGCGCTCGGCTGGGGCCTCGCCTCCGCGATAGGCGCGATTGCCGGGATGATGGTCGCGCCCGTGGTATTCCTCGACCCGAACATGATGTCGGGCATCCTGCTCTATGCGTTCGCCGCGGCGCTGGTCGGGGGCATCGACTCGCCCGGCGGCGCGGTGCTCGGCGGCTTCATCGTCGGCGTGCTCGAGAACGTCCTGGGCGCCTACGTGATCGGCAACGAGCTCAAGCTGTCGGTGGCGCTGGTGCTGATCATCGGCGTGCTGGTGGTGCGGCCCTCGGGCCTGTTCGGCAAGGTCCACGTCACGAGGGTATGAGCGCATGAATCCCACCGGAACGCTTTCGGGCAGGCAGCGCGCGATAGGGATCGCGGCGCTGATCGCGGCTGCGTGCGCCCTGCCTTTCATGGTCAGCAACTACACCACCTTCCAGTGCACGCTGGTGCTGGTGTACGCGATCGCGCTGCTGGGGCTGAACATCCTGACCGGCTATAACGGGCAGATTTCTCTGGGCCACGGCGCGTTCTACGCCATCGGCGCCTACGCCACCGCGATCCTCATGGACAAGTACGGCGTGCCCTACTGGGCGACGATCCCGGTCGCCGGATTCGTTTGCCTCGTTGTGGGATTCCTGTTCGGCCTACCCGCGCTGCGGCTCGAGGGCCTGTATCTCGCGCTGGCCACCTTCGCGCTCGGCGTGTCGATGCCGCAGCTGCTCAAGTACAAGCACCTCGAGCAATGGACCGGCGGCGTGCAGGGCATCGTGATCGTCAAGCCCGACCCGCCTTTCGGCCTGCCGCTCAACCCGGACCAATGGCTCTACTATTTCTCGCTTGCGGTCATGCTGGTGATGTTCCTGCTCGGCTGGAACCTCTTGCGTGGCCGCGTCGGCCGGGCTCTGGTGGCGATCCGCGACCACCCCATCGCCGCCGAGGCCATGGGCGTGAATACCGCGATGTACAAATCGCTCGCGTTCGGCGTAAGCGCCATGTACACCGGCGTGGCCGGTGCACTCGGCGCGATCGCGGTCCAGTTCGTGGCGCCCGACAGCTTCAACATCTTCCTGTCGATCACCTTCCTGGTCGGCATCGTGATCGGCGGGCTGGCCTCCATCCCCGGCGCGATTTTCGGCGCGATCTTCACCCAGTTCGTGCCGAATATCGCCGACCAGATCTCGAAGGCCGCGCCGTGGGCGATCTATGGCATCTTCCTGATCGGCTTCATGTACCTGATGCCCGTCGGCGTGGCCGGCGCGATTAGAATTGTGTGGGCGAAATTGCACCGCCGCAAAAGCAGTACCCCGCAGCGCTCGGGGCAACATCCAGTCACCGAAGGAGGTCCGCATGTCAGCTAGAAAATTGATTGTTACCGCCGTCACGGCGGGATTGGCCTTTGCAGCGCCCAGCGCGCTGGCCCAGAAGAAATACGACCCGGGCGCCACCGACAAGGAAATCAAGGTCGGCAACATCATGCCGTACAGCGGGCCTGCATCCGCGTACGGCACCATCGGCAAGGTCGAGGCGGCCTACTTCAAGAAAATCAACGACGAGGGCGGCATCAACGGGCGCAAGATCAACTTCGTCACGGTCGACGACGGCTACAGCCCGCCGAAAACCGTCGAGATGGCGAGGAAGCTGGTCGAGCAGGACGAAGTGCTGCTCGTGTTCCAGCCCCTCGGCACTCCGCCCAACTCGGCGATCCACAAGTACATGAACGCCAAGAAGGTGCCGCAGCTGTTCGTGGCCACCGGCGCGACCAAGTGGAACGACCCGAAGGGCTTCCCATGGACGATGGGCTGGCAGCCGAACTACCAGGTCGAGGCCGCCATCTACGCCAGGCACATCCTCTCCAACAAACCGGGCGCGAAGATCGCGATCCTTTTCCAGAACGACGACTACGGCAAGGATTACCTCAAGGGCTTCAAGGACGGGCTGGGGGCCAACGCCAAGCAGATCGTCGCCGAGGCCTCCTACGAAACCTCGGATCCCACCGTGGACTCGCAAATCGTCCAGCTGCAGGGCTCGGGGGCCGACGTGTTCTTCAACATCACCACGCCCAAGTTCGCCGCGCAGGCGATCCGCAAGGCCTTCGACATCGGCTGGAAGCCGGTGCACTACCTCAACAACGTGTCGGCCTCCATCGGCTCGGTGCTCACCCCGGCCGGCCTCGACAAATCGGTCGGCCTGATCTCGACCCAATACCTCAAGGACCCGCTGGACAGCGCCTGGGCTAGCGACAAGGGCATGAACGACTGGAAAGCCTTCATGGCGAAGTACTATCCCGACGGCGACCTCAAGGACGGGTCGAACGTCTTCGGCTACACCGCGGCGCAGGGACTCGTGCAAGTCCTCAAGCAGTGCGGCGACAACCTGACGCGCGAGAACGTGATGCGCCAGGCCGCCAACCTCAAGGAGTTCCAGCTGCCGCTGGCGCTGCCGGGCATCCTGGTCAACACCAGCCCGACCGACTTCGCACCCTTCCAGCAGGAGCAGATGGTGCGCTTCGACGGCAAGCAGTGGGTCCGCTTCGGCGAGATCATGAGCAGCAAGTAAGCTGGCAGCGCCGGCGGGCGCAATGCCCGCCGGGTTGCTCGTCGATGCGAGAGATGTTTTAAGGACTTGCGGTATCGTCCTTCGCAGCACTCTCAGGTGAAGGGGCCCCCTTTATCTCGTCGACTATCAGCTTGTACCGCACGACGGCGTTGGTAAGGTCGCGGAAGAAGTTCACCAGGTCGCTCCACGGGTCGTTCATGCGGTTGATCCCCGAGATGAACGCGACGATTGTGCCCATCTCGGTTTTCCCCTGCAGGAGCAGCCAGCTGCCGAACGCGAGGATGCCGATGGTGCCAAGGTGCTGCAGGAGGTTCATGAGGAAGCTCATGCCGTACTTGCGGTAGAAGATCTCCATGTTGAGGCGATAGACC
>JBBQNG010000409.1:0-3291 GCA_038329645.1 Burkholderiales bacterium | reverse complement strand
TGAATAAAGCATCTGGGGTGCTTCGGTTCCAGAGCGAATGGCGGTAAAAGGGAGCCAACCCCCAAACCAGCCTCACAGGAGCAATCCCATGATCGACGCCAAGGTGCCCGCCGGACTTCCGGACTGGATGGCCAAGCACATCGAGACCTACATCAAGAGCGGCGGCAAGGACGGCCACATGTACACCATCAAGCCGCCCGGCATGGACCATGAGATCACCGTGCCCGCGCTGCTGCTGGTCACCAAGGGCCGCAAGACCGGCGAGAAGTACCTGTTCCCGCTGTTCTACGGCGACATCGAGGGCGGCGGCTATGTCATCGTGGCGTCCAAGGGCGGCGCGCCGGACCATCCCGGCTGGTACAAGAACCTCAAGGCCCATCCCGACGTCGAGCTGCAGGTCGGCACCAAGACGGTGAAGGCCAAGGCGCGCGACGCGCACGGCGCCGAGCGCGCCAAGTTGTGGAAGCAGGCCTGCGAATTCTGGCCGCCTTATGCCGACTATCAGAAGAAAGTCCCTGACCGCGAGATTCCCGTGGTCGTGCTCGACGCGGTCTAAGCCACGGAGGTTCGCATGGATACGATGATCTCGAACAAGTACGACCGCGCGGCCGAGGATCTCGGCAACATCGTGGGGCTGGAGCACGTCAACCTGCTGGTCGACGACCAGCGGCCGGCGACTCTGTTCTATGTCAGCGCGCTCGGCCTGACGCGCGACCCGTACATGATGACCAGCGTCGACAACATGTGGATCAATGTCGGCGCCAAGAGCCAGTTCCACCTGCCCACCGGCACCAGCCAGAAGCTGCGCGGCCGCACCGGTCTGGTGATCCCCGGCCGCGCGCAACTGATGCAGCGGCTGGGCAACATGAAGAAGCCGCTCGAGGGCACGCAGTTCGCCTTCGTCGAGCATGTCGAGCATGTCGAAGTGACCTGCCCGTGGGGCAACAGCATGATCGTGCACGAGCCCGCCAAGCGCTTCGGCGACATGCAGATGGGCATGCCGTACGTGTCGTTCGACGTGCCGGTCGGCACCGCGCCCGGCATCGCCGCTTTCTACGCCAGGGTGTTCGACACCAAAGCGTGGGTCGAGGGCACCGCCGCCCATGTTTCCGCCGGCAAGAACCAGAAGCTCATTTTCCAGGAGACCGATGCGCCGCCCGCCGCCTATGACGGCCATCACATCCAGGTCTACGTCGCCAACTTCTCGCGCCCGCATGCAGCGCTGGGCAAGCTCGGCCTGGTGAGCGAGGAGAGCAACCAGTACCAGTACCGCTTCCTCGACATCGCCGATCCGGAGACCGGCAAGAAGCTGTTCCAGATCGAGCACGAGGTGCGCTCGATCACGCATCCGATGTATCTGCGCCCGCTGCTCAACCGCAACCCGCGCCAGAACAACCGCGCCTACGTCCCCGGCCGCGACGGCTTCACGCCCGAGGTCGAGGCCGACGAGCTGCCCGGCCGGGTGCGCTTCGGCTGATCGTCCTCTCAAGGAGAAGAGGAACATGAAGGGCCTCTCCCTACGTACCGACTCTCCGCTCCTCGCGAGGAATAGCCGATAGACCCGGCCGGCCTGAGCCAAAGCCCATTCCTCGCGAGGTTCGCGAGCCTCGCGAGCCGCCCCCGAGCAACCCGTTCGCCGTGGACCGACCGGCGTCCGAAAAAAAACGCGTCCTCCGGAGGAATCGCCTTTAAAACCGTGCTGCCTGCATCGGAGACGATTCCTCATGAGCCTCATGAGTCTCCTGAGCGGGTGCACGCACGTGCAGGACGGTGCGTTTTCCATCCTTCTGGGCGCTTCGAGCGCAAGCGCTCGCAAATGCCTGCATGCGTCTTCGCGATCCGAACCTCGGGATCAGGTTCTGCGGGAGACGCCAAGAGTGCACCCACGCGCAACACTTCTCGTATCCATAACCGCTCCCGAATCCGCTCCCCCTCCTCCCGAGGAGCGGCCCGTAGGGTCGCGTCTCGAAGTCGAGTCACTAAAAGTGACGCTTTAAATAACGGCGAATCAAAGCGCGTCACCCGATCCTCACGCACCCCCTCATCCTGAGGAGCGGCCCGCAGGGTCGCGTCTCGAAGGATGGGAACGCGCACCGCCTCCGTCGTCCATCCTTCGAGACGCCGCAAACGCGGCTCCTCAGCATGAGGGGGTGCGGTCACGCGGGACGGGGAGAAACGGAGAGCAGGAGCGACCATCGCGCGCCATCATAAGCGCCTCGCCGCAAAGCCGTTAATACGGTCGTTATAATCGACCGGAGCAAAGCCACCGCCTCGCGCGGAGTACCCGTCGTCTCAGCTTGGGCGAAATAATCTCTGCGCTTCAGCTTATCGAAGTACCCCGTCATCTAGACCTGAGTTCAGCGGGGCACCCCGTCGTCTCGACCGGAGCGTAGCGGAGTGGAGAGACCTTGCCGACACACGCAAGGCCCCTCGGCTGCGCTCGGGGCAACGGCCGCAGTAGCTCGCCCACCGCTACCCCTCGAACCGAAACGTCACCCCATGATCGCGCCCAAGATGGCAATCCACATGATCCGTCTCATTCGTGTCCGATAGCTCGAGATTGAGAAAATCCATCGTCGGCGCCGTGAAGAACGGCCCCGCATGCCACGTCCCGCGATGCAGCTTGATCCCGACCGGCCCCGCGATCCGGAATGCCTGGATCGACGCGGGATCGGGCATCGCCGTTCTGTCGTCGGGCGCCAGTGGTGGCGCCACCGCCAGCAGCCACTCCCCGCCGCCGATCGCCGCGAGGCATTGCGTGACGCGGACATGGCGCGTGATCCTGTCGAAGGCGAGACCGCGCGTTTGCAGTCGCATGATGTAGAGGCGCGGGTTGCCGTTGTTCAGGACGAGCTGGCCGTCGGACGGGCCGAGAGAGGCGCCGTCTTCAGACGGAGCAATCACTTGGCCGAACGCCGTAAAAGTCTGATCGTTGGCAACGATCATTTTCAAAGCGAACTCTTCTCTCACAAGCTATCCGAGCACCAGTGGGTGTAATGATACCCCACTCCTAAGCTGTAGACATGCCTGCAAAGCGTCATAGTCTGTCTTTCTAAAGATGAAAATTTGCCTTCACTTTTAGTAGGCCCTCGATCTCATTGAGTTTTCGCTTCGAAAACATCCAAGCAAATTCGCGGCCTGGCTTAGTAGGTATCCACCTTCCACCGGCTTTGGCTAAAGCCTCCTTTTGTGCTCGAGTGTCTCCTCTGACGACAAACGCCTTGGGCGTATAATCTTCAATTCGGATAGTGGAATCTTTAGCGAGTGGCGTTACCAGTTCATCCGCTGAGT
>JBBQNG010000408.1:0-3309 GCA_038329645.1 Burkholderiales bacterium | reverse complement strand
ACGTGGGCGTTGAAGCGATCCCGCAGGGCGTGCGCGGCCGCCAGGCGGTCGTCCTGCACTGCGCGCGTGCTGCTTCCGAGCAGGCGCGCAGCTTCCGCAGGGTGGGGGGTGATGATCGTTTCCGCCCTGCGCCGGACGCAGGCCTGCCTGAGATCGTCGTTTTGCGCGATCAGGTTCAGCGCGTCGGCGTCGAGCACGCAGGCGATATCGCTCGCCAGGGCCGCCCCCAGCAAGGTCTCCGCCCTTTCCCCGTCGCCTAAACCGGGTCCGGCAACGATCGCATCGAGGTCGAGGCCGAGCACTTCGTCGGGATGGCGAAGCATCAGCTCCAGGGCGCCCGGATCGAAAGAAGGCACATCCGCGTCCAGCAACCCGACGAACACCTTCCCGGCGCCCAGTTTGAGCGCTGCGCGGGCCGAGAGCAGGGCCGCGCCGCACATGCCCGTCGCGCCGCCAATAATCGCCACGCTTCCGGCCATGCCCTTGTGAAAGTTGCGCGTCCTCGGCTTCAACACCTTCGAGTAGAGGTCTGGGCCGGCGATCCATCCGGACGGCGGCGGGAGTGAATCCACATCGAGTCCGAGGTCCGCGACGCGGACTTCTCCGCACAGGTCGGGACCGTCGAGCGTAAGCAGCCCCGGCTTTTGCGCAATGAAGGTCAGGGTATGCGTCGCGCGCACGGCCTTGCCGAGCACGCGCCCAGTATCTGAGTCGAGGCCGCTCGGGATATCGAGAGCGAGCACGGGGCACGACTGCGCGTTTGCGTAGTCGATGAGCTTCGCGTACTCGCCGGTGATTTCGCGCGCGAGGCCGATGCCAAAGAGGCCGTCGATAACGAGGGCCCAGCTCAGCGCGGGGATGGACTGCGCATCCGCGGCGCTCGCCAGGGTGACCCGGAAAAACCGCTCCTGCAGGATGCGCGCGGCGATGCGCGCGTCGCCGCCGTTGTTTCCCGGCCCGGCGAGGACAAGGATGTATTTGCCGCCGTCCGGCACCAAGGTTGCCGCGAAGTCCGCCGCCGCGAGGCCTGCGCGCTCCATGAGCGGTGGCCGCAAGCTTCCTGCGGCCGCTTCAATCCGGCGGATGTCCGATGTCGTGTATATGGGCGTGGACATGCGTCCGGTTCAGCCCAGCTTGAACATCTTGCCCGGAAGGTAGTAGACGATCTCCGGGAAGATCCAGATCATGGCCACCGCGACGGTCATCAGGAAGAAAAAGGGCAGTGCGGCTCGCGCGACATAGAACATGTCCTTTCCGGTCAGTCCCTGCAGCACGAACAGGTTGAATCCCACCGGCGGCGTGATCTGTGCCATCTCCACCACCAGCACGATGAAGATGCCGAACCACATCAGGTCGATGCCTGCCGCTTTGACCGAGGGCAGGATCACCGAGGCCGTCAGGACTACCATGGAAATGCCGTCGAGGAAGCACCCCAGGATCATGAACAGCACGGTTAGGACCGCGATCAGCTGCCAGGGCTGAAAACCCTGTACGCCGATCCACTCGGCCATCACCCGAGGGATGCCGGTGAAGCCCATGGCTACGGTAAGGAAAGCTGCGCCGGTCAGGATGAAAGCGATCATGCACGAGGTCTTGACCGCGCCCATGACGCTCGCGCTGAAGGTCGACCAGTTCAGCGAACGGCTGAACACCGACAGGACGAGCGAGCCCAGAACGCCCAGAACGGCGGCTTCGGTAGGTGTCGCCACTCCGGAGTAGATCGAGCCGATCACTGCGCCGATCAGCAGCGTCGTCGGGATCAGGAAACGTGAGGCATACACTTTTTCCCCCAGCGTCGTGACTTTTTCGCGCGGAGGGGTGAGGTCAGGATGGCGAAGTGCCCAGATGGCTATGTACCCGGAGAACAGCGCCATCAGCATGATGCCCGGCAATACGCCAGCGACGAACAGGCGCGCGATCGACACATCGGCGGCCACGCCGTAGACGATCATGATGATCGAAGGCGGGATTAAAAGACCGAGGGTGCCGGCGCCCGCCAGCGAGCCGATCGCCATTTTCTCGTCATAGCCGCGGCTCTTGAGCTCAGGAATGGAAATCCGGCCGATGGTTGCAGCGGTTGCGGCCGACGAACCCGAGATTGCAGCGAAGATCCCGCACCCAACCACATTGGTGTGCATCAGCCGCCCGGGCAGCGGTTCCACCCAGGGCGCGAGACCGCGAAACATGTCCTCCGAAACGCGCGTGCGAAACAGGATCTCGCCCATCCATATGAACAGTGGCAGCGCGGTCAGCGCCCAGCTTGCGCTCGAGCCCCACACGGTGGTCGCCATCAGCGGGCCGGCAGGGGAATTGGTAAATGCGGACATGGCGACGAAACCCACGCACAGAAGCGTGGTCGCGATCCATAACCCGCAAACCAGCAGCAAAGCGAGTACGCCGAGCAGGACCAGCGAAACAGCCCATAGTTCCACGTCAGCGCTCGAAGACCGGTGAGCCGGCGTCGGCCTTGGGGTCGGTGGCGGGTTCATAGGACGCTCTGCCGCCTGCCATTACCACCACAAGGTCGTCCATGAAGGCGAGTAACAGGATGACCAGGCCGAGTGCCATCCCGGATTGCGGGATCCATAGCGCAATGGGGACCAGCCCCTGCGACACGTCGTTCAGGGTGTGGGAAGTCCACACCATCGCAACGCTGGACCAGGCAAAATATCCGATCATCGCGACGGCCACTGCGAGGCAAAAGATTTCCAGCCCACGGCGCAGCCTTCCCTTCGTGCCGTTGATCACCAGGGTCATGCGGATCTGTTCGTTGCCGCGCAGCGTCCAGGCGAGCCCGAGGAACGATGAGGCTGCCATGCAATAGCCAGCGAACTCGTCATATGAGGACGCGGCGACGCCCAGCAGCCGCCCCCCGACCTGGATCAGCGACAGGACGGCGATGGCGACCAAAAAAAATCCGGCCAGCAGGCCGGATCCCTTGTAGATCGCGTTCAGCGCGCCGCGCATCCGGCGCTCACTTGCGGTAGCCCGCGAGGATGGCCTCGCCCTCAGCGCCGGCCTTCTTGGCCCACTCGTCGGTCATCTGCTTGCCGATCGCCTCAAACTCGGCCACCAGCTTGGGCGGCGACTGCAGGATCTTGATGCCCTTGGAAGCCATGGTGGTCTTGTAGCCGTCATTCTCGGACTCGCTCGTCTTCCAGCCGCGCGCTTCGGCCGCCGCCGCGGCGTTGAGAACGCCTTTCTGGGTGGCGGCATCCAGCTTGGCGAACGCCGCCTTGCTGACGAAGACGATGTTCTGCGGGAGCATGGCCTGCGTATCGTAGTAATGGCTAAGGTAATCCCACGCTT
>JBBQNG010000407.1:0-3313 GCA_038329645.1 Burkholderiales bacterium | reverse complement strand
TCGTGCTGCGCGCGCGCGCCAACAACAACGGCAAGAACCCGCTCTGGACCAGTTACGAGAAGCTGCGCACGGTGATCGAGAAGAAGATGTTCTCGAACACCGAGGAGCTCTTGCCGGTGATCAGCTTCAATGCCAAGGCCAGCGCCGACGAGGCCAAGAAGCACGAGAACTTCGTCAACCGCATGGTCGAGAAGGGCTACACCTCGAAGCAGGTGCGCCTGCTCTGCGAGTGGTACCTCAGGGTGAGGAAGAGCAGCTAGGACGCATATGCTCCAGCAGATCATCGACCGCCGCCTCGCCGGCAAGAACAAGTCGATCGGCAACCGCGAGCGTTTCCTGCGCCGCTATCAGGGGCGGGTGCGCGACGCGGTGAGAAAGGCCGTCGACAAGCGCGGCATCCGAGAGATCGAGCAGGGCGAGGACATCCACCTGCCCAAGCGCGACATCAGCGAGCCTGCGTTTGGCCATGGCACCGGCGGTGCGCGCGAGATCGTCCACCCCGGCAACCGCGAGTACGTGCGCGGCGACCACATCGAGCGCCCGCAAGGTGGCTCGGGTCGCGGCAGCGGCCAGGGCCAGGCCGGCGATTCCGGTGAGGGGGAGGACGATTTCGTCTTTCACCTCACCAAGGAAGAGTTCATGCAGATCTTCTTCGACGACCTCGCGCTGCCGCGCATGATCCGCAGCCAGCTCGTCGAGACGCCGGAGATTAAGATCAAGAGCGCCGGCTATTCGAACTAGGGCACGCCCAGCAATCTGTCGGAGATCCGCTCGATGCGCGGCGCGATCGGCCGCCGCGTCGCCATCGGTTCGGGCTCGCGTGCCGAGCTCGCGGAGCTGCTGACCCGGCTCGCCAAGCTGCCCGAAGTAGGCGCCGACGCCGCCGAGACGCTCGCCCGCGAGACACTGCTACTGCAGATCGCCGCGCTGCGCACGCGCCTCGATCGCATCCCCTACCTCGACCCGATCGATCTGCGCTTTCGCAATCGGGTGCGCCTGCCCATCCCGACCGCCAAGGCGGTGATGTTCTGCCTGATGGACGTCTCGGGCTCGATGGACGAGGCGAGGAAGGATCTGTCGAAGCGCTTCTTCATCCTGCTCTATCTTTTCCTGACCCGGCACTACGAGAAGATCGACCTCGTCTTCATCCGCCACCATACCCAGGCGCAGGAGGTCGACGAGGAAAACTTCTTTCGCGCCCGCGAGACCGGCGGCACGGTGGTCTCGTCCGCGCTGGTGCTGATGGACGAGATCATCAAGGAGCGCTACTCGAGCTCCGACTGGAACATCTACGGCGCGCAGGCCAGCGACGGCGACAACTGGCATCACGATTCCGGCCGCTGCCGCGAGCTGCTCACCGACAGCATCCTGCCCCGCTGCCGCTACTTCGCCTATGTGCAGGTGGCCGAGGAAGAGCAGAACCTGTGGGAAGAATATGCCAGGCTGCAGACCACGGAGCGCGCGTTCGCAATGCGCAAGGTGACCGAAGCCGGCCAGATCTATCCGGTGTTCCGCGATCTGTTCAAGAGCGAAGGAGCGGCGGCATGAAATCGGTGACCGCCGATTCGCGACCGGCGCCGCTGGTGCGGCGCCTGCGCCCCGAGCGGCTGATCCCGCTCGAGCCGCTGCCGCCCGGCCCGCGGCCGGACCAGCCTTTGCCCGACCCGAGCGACTGGACCTTCGAGCTGATCGAGCAGTACCACGAGAAGATCCGCGCCGTCGCCTCGCGCTATGCGCTCGATACCTATGCCAACCAGCTCGAGGTCATCACCGCCGAGCAGATGATGGACGCCTACGCGTCGGTCGGCATGCCGGTGAACTACCGGCACTGGAGCTACGGCAAGGAGTTCATCGCCAACGAGCGCCGCTATCGGCGCGGCCAGATGGGCCTGGCGTACGAGATCGTCATCAATTCCGACCCCTGCATCAGCTATCTGATGGAAGAAAACACGACGGCGATGCAGGCCCTCGTCATCGCCCACGCCGCCTACGGGCACAACAGCTTCTTCAAGGGCAACTATCTGTTTCGCTTGTGGACCGATGCGTCGTCGATCATCGACTACCTGGTCTACGCCCGGAACTACATCGGCGAGTGCGAGGAGAAGCACGGCGTGCAGGTGGTGGAGGACATGCTCGACAGCTGCCACGCTTTGCAGAGCTACGGCGTCGACCGCTACCATCGGCCGAGCAAGCTTTCGCTCGCCGAGGAGCTGGCGCGGCGCACCGAGCGGCTCGCCTACGCGCAGACGCAGGTCAACGACATCTGGCGCACCTTGCCGCGCCGGCCCGATCGCAGCGAGGATGCCGTCGACGCCAAGCGCTTCCCGGCGGAGCCGCAGGAAAACATCCTCTACTTCATCGAGAAGAACGCGCCCCTGCTCGAACCCTGGCAGCGCGAGGTCGTGCGCATCGTGCGCAAGATCGCCCAGTACTTCTATCCGCAGCGCCAGACGCAGGTGATGAACGAGGGCTGGGCCACCTTCTGGCACCACCTCCTGCTCAACACGCTCTACGACGAAGGCCACCTCACCGACGGCGTGATGATCGAGTGGCTGAAGTCGCATACCAACGTCATCTTCCAGCCGCCTGTGGGGCACCCGGCCTACGGTGGCATCAATCCCTATGCGCTCGGCTTCGCGATGTATACCGACCTGCGCCGCGTCTGCGAGAACCCGACCGACGAGGACCGCGAGTGGTTCCCGCAATTTGCCGGTACACCCTGGTTGCCGGTCCTGCACCATGCGATGCGCAACTTCAAGGACGAGAGCTTCATCGGCCAGTACCTGTCGCCGCAGGTGATCCGCGACCTGCGCCTGTTCTCGATCCTCGATGACGAGCACGACGAGCACTTGCGCGTTTCGGCGATCCACGACACGGCCGGCTACCGGCATGTGCGCGAAGCGCTGTCGCGCCAGTACGACCTCGGCGCGCGCGAGCCCGACATCCAGGTCTGGAGCGTCGACCTGCGCGGCGACCGCTCGCTGACCTTGCGCCACACCCGGCACAACAACCGCCCGCTCCACGACGGCGCCCAGGAGGTGCTGAAGCACGTTGCCCGGCTCTGGGGCTTCGGCGTCAATCTCGAGAGCGTCGATTCCTATGGACTTTGCCAATGCCACGCGGGGTGCGGCAAGCGTCGATGATCAGGGCGTCGGTCATGGCCAATCTCCAGTGGGCGGTAAGTAATCGGCGGATTGTGGGCCGCTGCCGTTGCGCGGCACAGTCCGGCGGGTGACAGTGGGCCCCTGCGGCGGCCGCTACGCTGGCCGCTGAACCGAACGCCGCCCAGAACGAGGAGAACCCATGCCCGAGA
>JBBQNG010000406.1:0-3321 GCA_038329645.1 Burkholderiales bacterium | reverse complement strand
GCCATCATCATCTGGCGCGACGAGCTCAACGAAGGGAAGATCTTCCTTCGCGACATCATCGATCTGGAAGCGACCTACGCCGGCCCCGACGCCAAGAACAACATGAACCCGCTGCTCGCGGCTCCGGTCGGCCCCGACGGCCAGCCGCTCGCCGCCGCCAACGGCAATGGCGCGGCGATCGCCGCGCAGGCCGCCCCTTCCCACATCGCCCCGCCGGCCGCGCCGCCGTCGCCGACCCCGTTCCGGGCAGCGCCGCCCGCCGCCGAGCCGGAAGCCGAGAAGGATCCGGCCGAGGCCACCGCCGAATCCGATCTCGACGACGACGAGTTCGAAAACCAGATGTCGCTCGCGGCCATCGAGGCCGAGCTGAAGCCGAAGGTGGTGGAGACCTTCGACAAGATCGCCGACAACTACAAGAAGCTGCGCCGCCTGCAGGAGCAGGATATCTCCAACCAGTTGCAGAACGAGACGCTGTCGCCGGCGCAGGAGCGCAAATACAAGAAGCTGAAGGACGAAATCATCGTCGAGGTGAAGTCGCTGCGGCTCAATCAGGCCCGTATCGACAGCCTCGTCGAGCAGCTCTACGACATCAACAAGAAGCTGGTGTCGTTCGAGGGCCGTTTGCTGCGGCTCGGCGACAGACACGGCGTCGCGCGCGAAGACTTTTTGAAGAACTATCAGGGCTCGGAACTCGATCCGCGCTGGCTCAACCGTGTCTCGAAACTCTCCGCCAAGGGCTGGAAGAATTTTGTCAGCCACGAAAAGGAGCGCATCAAGGAATTGCGCCACGAGATTCAGTCGCTGGCGGCGTTGACCGGACTTGAGATCGGCGAATTCCGCAAGATCGTGCACGGCGTGCAGAAGGGCGAGCGCGAGGCGCGCCAGGCCAAGAAGGAAATGGTCGAGGCCAACCTGCGGCTGGTGATTTCGATCGCCAAGAAGTACACCAACCGCGGCCTGCAGTTCCTCGATCTGATCCAGGAAGGCAATATCGGGTTGATGAAGGCGGTCGACAAATTCGAGTACCGCCGCGGCTACAAGTTCTCGACCTACGCGACCTGGTGGATCCGGCAGGCGATCACGCGCTCGATTGCCGACCAGGCGCGCACCATCCGCATTCCCGTGCACATGATCGAAACCATCAACAAGATCGTGCGCACCTCGCGCCAGATGCTGAACGAAATCGGGCGCGAGCCGACGCCGGAAGAGCTCGCCGAAAAGCTCGGCATGCCGCTGGAGAAGGTTCGAAAGGTCCTCAAGATCGCGAAAGAGCCGCTGTCGCTGGAGACTCCGGTGGGCGACGAGGAAGATTCGCACCTCGGCGATTTCATCGAGGACAAGAACGCGATCCTCCCGATCGATGCCGCGATCCAGTCGAATTTGCGCGAAACCACCACCCGCGTGCTGGCCTCGCTGACGCCGCGCGAGGAGCGCGTGCTGCGCATGCGCTTTTGCATCGGCATGAACACCGACCACACGCTGGAAGAAGTCGGCCAGCAGTTCTCGGTGACGCGCGAGCGCATCCGGCAGATCGAAGCGAAAGCGCTGCGGAAGCTGAAGCATCCGTCACGGTCGCGGAAGCTGCGGAGCTTTTTGGATAACTGATTGCCGCCACCCTGAGGAGCCGCGCAAGGCGCGGCGTCTCGAAGGGCGGCGGCGCCCTTGTTGCTCATCCTTCGAGGCTCGCTGCGCTCGCACCTCAGGATGACGTTCCGCGCACCTTAAAGCTCGTCATGGCCGGGCAAAAATGCAAAGCACGTCTTCGCGCTGGATCTCCCGGCTATCTACGTCTTTCGGCATCCACGTGCTAAGACGATGATGCGCGGGTCAACCCGCGCATGTCGACGGGAACGGAACCACAGGCGCAAACTTTCATGCCGACCATCGCTTACTTCTACGGCATCGCTATCCGGATGTATTTTTGTCGATCATCCGCCGCCGCATTTCTTTGCGACCTACAGCGGGCATGAAGCCAACGTCTCGATCGGGTCAGGCGAAGTTATCGAAGGCCAACTTCCCGCCAACGCCGCGCGCCTTGTGAAGCAGTGGGCACTGGCGCATCGCGGCGAACTGGAGGATAATTGGCGCCGGGCGCGCGCCGGAACATCGCTCGCCAAGATCGCAGGTCTCGATGATGATTAAAGTCGCAAAGATCAAATGTCTCGGGGGACATCGCCTGCGCGCGACGTTCAGCGACGGCATGGCAGGAGAGTATGATTTCTCCGCCATCGTCGGCGAGGGCGGCCCGATGGTCGAACCGTTGCGCGATCCTATCTACTTCGCGCGCGTATTCCTTGAGGATGGCGCGCCGACCTGGCCGAACGGTTTCGATGCCGCGCCCGGCTGGCTGCGCCGGGAGATAGAGGCGGCTGGCGCGCTTGCGCGAGAGGTCGCTGCTTAGCATGTCGCGTGTCGACCAACCCGAAGGCGCGCGCGGCAGCCTCAAATGGATTCAGCGCGCAGTCAACGACCGTACTTCCGTACTCGACGGCGCCCTTTTGCCTATGCTGAAAGGCGCTCATTCGATTGGCTGGCGGTCGCCACTTAGAAACGATCACTTCGCGGAATACCGAGATGCCGCCTTCCTGAAGCTGGTAGGACTCAGTGAATGGAGCGACGCGCTCGCCCAATATTGGCCGCAGCGCGGACCGCAATGGGACGCTCTTGGCGTCAGCGACCGTGGTGACGTCTTGCTCATTGAGGCGAAGGCGCATTTGGCCGAGATTTGTTCGCCTGCTACACAAGCGTCAAAAGAATCGCGGGGGAAAATCGAAGCCGCCCTGGCTGCAACCGCGCACGCGTTCGGTGCTAAACCGCGCGCGGCTTGGTCCGAGGCCTTTTATCAACTGGCGAATCGACTCGCTCACCTGCATTTCCTGCGCAATAACGAAGTGCCGGCATGGCTCGTTCTGGTCAATTTCATCGGTGACGCTGATATGAAGGGACCACGCACTGCTGCGGAATGGGAAGCTGCCTACCACGTTGTTTATCATGTCATGGGGATCGACGTGCGGGCATCGCCGATGAAGAATGTCCTTCACGTCTATCTCGACGCGTCCGAATTGACCTGACGCGAAGGAACACTGCATTTAATTAAGCGGAGCGACCGCGATACCAAGCTTTTCTTTGAGCATGATGGCCGTAATGACGGCGCCTCTCGAAGGACGGCGCGAGAAGTGTTACAATTTCGGCCCGAACACCCTCAAAGAGAGACGTTTCAACATGCTCAAGCTTCGCCTCCTAGCCGTTCTTCTCTCAATGATGTTCGCCACCCCGTCCTTCGCTGCCCGCTGCGGTGGCGACTTCAATGCCTTCGTCTCC
>JBBQNG010000405.1:0-3326 GCA_038329645.1 Burkholderiales bacterium | reverse complement strand
GCGGTCTGCCACTTGGCTGCGTCTTGAGTGAGGGTGAATCCGAAATGAGAATGCAAACCTTGCGCCGCATCGTATCCGCTGTCGTGCTGGGCTCCGCCATCACCGGCGCCTGGGCGACCGTCGATGTTTCGGGCGTCCCGTTCGAGGAAACGGTCACCGTGCAGGGCGCGCCGCTCGTGCTCAACGGCGCGGGCTTCCGCAAGCGCGGCTACTTCAAGGTCGACGTCACCGCCGTCTACGCGCAGCAGAAATACACTTCGCTGGAGGCGCTCGAGAAGGCCTCCGGCACCAAGCGGATCGAACTGGTGATCCAGCAGGACCTCTCGGGCTCGCAGGCCTCGAAGTACTTCCTGATCGACTTCGAAGCCTCGGCCACGCCGTCCGAATTCGCGACGCTGATCAACGAGGTCTCGCAGGTTGGCGCCATCTACAGCGCGCTGCCCAAGATCAGGAAGGGCGACATCGTCACCATGGACTTCATTCCCGGCAAGGGCGTGATGGGCTCGCTGAACGGCGTGGCCCTGACCCCGCACGGGGCCACGACACCGTACTTCCCCAGTCCGTTGCTCGGCGAGATCATGCTGCGCATGTACATCGCCGGCAAGACGCCGCAGGAACTGCGCGACAACCTGCTCGGCCTGTCGTTCAGCATGCGCGACCATCCGCCCAGCGGCACGGCGTCGGCCACGTCGCCCGCGAACGCGCACTGACCGGGGCCTTGCGCCCGGCAGAAGCGCCGCCTGCGGGCGAGCCGCTGGCTTGTCGCCGGACAAGCTGACCGCCTCGGCCAGGAACCGGCACCTATCTATTCGAAGCCGAGGGCCACACGTTCGCGTGTGGCCCTCGGCTTTGGTGAGCCGGTTTTCCGCTTGTTCGATGAGCGATGGTTGGCCAGAGCGGCGGCTCATACCCTTCGTGTGAACTGACCTGAATGTGTCGATGCTTCGCCGGAGGTTCATCAGCTCGATTCTGCCGAACGAGAAGCTACCAACGTAAAACCCAGGGGCCTAAGGCGCATCCCAACAAACCGGTCATGACGATTCCAAGCGTGTACCAGACCGCTATGAAGCAAATCGAGGCCTCGGGACAAGCGAACGAATAGCCGAGTGCTCCGATTGCGCCGGACAAAATCCCCACGGCCATACCGGCCCGATTTGGGTACACGGGTGCCATGCTGCGCAAGACCCAGAACGATGCGGCCAGTGTGGGAACCGACAACAACATAACGCACCACGGGCACATTGCCCACGAACTGCCCAGCACAAAGGCGAGGCGCCCCTCCGGGGGCACTGCAGCGTAGGCCCGGACTGCGGCAACCGCCATGGCGCCGAATACGGCCAGAAGTGCCAGTCGCTGTAGATTGGCTTCGGCCCCAGGCCGCCCGAGGCGCTCTGCCAGTCGCATGGCCGCGACCGCTAGCAACGCGACGTAGCTAAACTTCGTCCAGAGGGCCGGGCCCTTGAAAATGGCAACAGGAACAAGTCCGAACATCGAGACCGCCATCGCCGCCGCGATGAGCGCTCCTGCGACCCCGATCAGCAAGAGCATGCCTGATACGCGCGCTCGCGGAGCCGGCCCGGCGCCGCGGGCCAGTGCACTGATCAGATCATTCGTCCTCACGATGTCCCCCGTACGAGTGCAGCCAGCCGCTTCAGACCCCGATGCACCTGAACCTTCAGCGCTGATTCGGAGACCCCGGTTCGAGCCGAAGCCTCCGATACCGAGAGCCCTTCGAGCTTGATCAGGGCGATCGCCGTGCGCTGCGCGACGGGCAGCGTCAGGAGCAGCACACTCAGGTCACGCCCTGCAAGCTGCGCTTCTGCCGCCATCGGGTGCTGCGCCTCGTCCACATCATCCAGCGAGTCATGCAGCGCCTCACGGCGCCCACGCCGGCGCCAGAGATCGACGAGCTTGTGGCGTGCGATCGCATGCAGCCATGCGCTCACTGGCACAGCCGGATCGTAGGTGCCGCGTTGCAAGTGCAATACCAGCAAAGTTTCCTGCACCAAATCCTCCACCTCTTCCGGAAGCGATTGCATGCGCCTCCCAAAATAGCCCCGAAGACGCGCAGCAATCACCGTCAGTGCGTCACGGTAGGCGTCTTCGTCGCCCCCTTGCGCACGCATCCACACTGGCCATAGGTCAGATTCGAAGGTGTTGCGCGGTGCACCCTCACTCATTTCGTCGGTGAGATCGGTTTCGTTACAGCTGTTGAGAGGAAGGAATGCGTTGTCGCGGAAAAATCGGTGCGGGATGTCGAGTGGCCGTGCATTTTGTCCGAGTCGGTGTAACCCTTGGCTGCTTTCGAGCGACTTAGCCGACATGCGCCGGGCACTGCAGCGCTTGCATCCACCTTGAGGAAGTCATGCACGAGACCGTTCACCTGTTGGTCAAAACCGACTTCCCCCGGCTGAAGCGCGCTCGGCTCGACACGCTCCAGGTCAATCTCGGCTACCGGTGCAACCAGTCCTGTCTGCACTGCCACGTGAATGCAGGCCCGACCCGGACCGAAGAGATGGATGGCGGCACGATCGATCTGGTGATGCAGGTGCTGCGCGAGCGCGATATCAAGACTCTGGATCTCACAGGAGGAGCGCCCGAACTCAACCCTCACTTCCGTCGTCTGGTACAGGCCGCGCGCGCCCTGGGCGTCCGGGTGATCGACCGCTGCAACCTGACCATCCTGTCCGAGCCCGGACAAGAGGACCTTGCCGAGTTCCTGGCCGATCAGAGCGTCGAGGTCGTGGCCTCCATGCCGTGCTATTCCATCGCCAACGTCGACCGTCAACGAGGTGAAGGCGTGTTCGACCTCAGCATTGCGGGTCTGCAGCAGCTCAATTCGCTCGGTTATGGCGCCGAGGGTTCGCCGCTGGTGCTCAACCTGGTCTACAACCCGCAGGGCCCGTCGCTGCCGCCACCGCAGGTAGCGCTGGAAGCCGACTACAAACGCGAGCTGACGCTGCACTTCGGCATTCGCTTCAATCACCTCTTCGCGCTGACCAACATGCCCATCAAGCGTTTCGGCAGCACGCTGGTCTCCAAAGGCACCTTCCAGACCTACCTGCAACTGCTCAAGGGTGCCTATCGCGCCGAGAACCTGGGCACGGTGATGTGCAACGCTATGCTGAGCGTCGATTGGCAAGGCGACCTCTACGACTGCGACTTCAACCAGATGCTCGGACTGCATGCCCGGCTGCAAGGCCGGGTGCGGCCGCACCTGACAGACCTGCTCTCGGCGACTGGGGTGGGCGAATCGATCCGCGTGGCCGATCATTGCTATGGATGCACCGCCGGCCAAGGCAGCAGTTGCGGGGGCGCACTCGGGG
>JBBQNG010000404.1:0-3334 GCA_038329645.1 Burkholderiales bacterium | reverse complement strand
CGCGATGCGCTCCTCAATGGGCGGATGAGTGGCGAAGAGCCCCGACATCCAGACTGTGATCCCCTGGCCGAAATACATGTGGCTCATATCTTCGGCGTAACGGTTGGCGATCAGCGCACCGCGCCCGGAAGACCGGATCTGGTCGAGCGCGCCCGCGATGCCGTCAGGGTTGCGCGTGAACTGGACTGACGAGGCGTCCGCCAGGAACTCGCGCTGCCGCGACACCGCCGCCTTGATCAGGCGGGCGAAAAACATTCCGACGTACCCGATGATGAACAGAATTAGGCCGATGGCGAACATTCCCGCAGTCGCCTTGCCGTCGTCGCTGCGCGGCGCGTTGCGCATCAGGAACCCGCCGATGCCGCCGATGAACACGATGCCCGACAACACGCCGATCATCTTGATGTTGAGCCACATGTCCCCGTTGAGGATATGGCTGAACTCGTGCCCGATCACGCCCTGCAGCTCGTCGCGGCTGAGAGTCTCGAGCGTGCCGCGCGTGACCGCCACGACCGCGTTGCTCACGTCGTAGCCCGCCGCAAACGCGTTGATCCCGTGCTCCTCGTCCATGATGTACGCCTTGGGCACCCGCACGCCGGAAGCGATCGCCATCTCCTCGACGACGTTGAGGAAGCGCTTTTCGAGCGGGTCGCGGGTGTCGGGGGACACGGCGCGGGCACCGACCATTTCGGCCACCGCGCTACCGCCCTCCGTGAGCTGGAGGATCTGGTAGAGGCTGGCCCCGAGGATCACCACTACCGTGCCGATCGCGCCCCAGACGTACACGCTCCCGGGCACTCCGAACAGCACGCCGGTCAGGCCCGCCCCGGGCCGGATCTTGACTTCGGCAACGCTTAAATACGTCACCGCTAGCACTAGGTCCACGGCCAGCACTACCCCCACGACCGCAAGCAGGTAGAGGACGACCATGAGGCGCGTGTTCCGGCGCGCCGCATCCTGGTTCTGGAAGAAATCCATCGCCACGGTGGGCCGCGATGTGAAGTGGCTAGAACTTCACCTTCACTGCCTGGCGTTCCTCGGCGCTCTCGGTCGCCTGCAGCAGCTCGGCCGGCTTGAACTGGAAGAACCCGGCGAAGATCACGTCCGGGAAGCTCTCACGGCGCGTGTTGTATCCCATGACCGAGTCGTTGTAGGCCTGGCGTGCGAAAGCGATCTTGTTTTCGGTGCTGGTCAGCTCCTCCTGTACGGCCATCATGTTCTGGTTGGCCTTGAGGTCGGGATACGCCTCCGCAAGCGCAAACAGCTTGCCGAGCGCGCCGGAGAGCCCGGCTTCAGCGGTCGCGAGGCCCTGGATCGCCTGCCCGTCCGCCGGGTCGGCGGCGGCCTTTTGCGCAGCCGATGCTGCGCCGTTGCGCGCGGCGATCACCGCTTCGAGCGTGCCGCGCTCATGCGCCATGTAGCCCTTGGCCACCTCGACCAGGTTCGGGATCAGGTCGTAGCGGCGTTTCAGCTGTACGTCGATCTGCGCAAAGGCGTTCTTGAACCGGTTCCTCAGCGCTACAAGGCCGTTGTAGATCGAGATCGCCCAGACCACGGCGCCGATCACGACCGCCAGAAAAATCCATCCTCCGATGCCCATGGCTTCTCCCTCTTTTCGCGGTGGGGTGCGCAGCTAATATAACATCGCGTTCCTGATTCTTATTTCCCTTGGATCCGTGGACGACGCACGCCGCAGGGTACTCAGCGCAATGGCCGGCCTCGCGGCGCTCGCAACGATGAAAACCGCCCCGGCAGCCGCTCCGCTCATCGAACGCGCCATTCCCGCAAGCGGGGAGGCGCTCCCGGTCATCGGCGTGGGCACATGGCAGACGTTCGACGTCGGCGCCGATACCTCGGCCCGCGCTGCCCTCAGGGAAGTCCTCACCCTGTTCGCGCGCGCAGGTGGCAAGGCGATCGACTCTTCGCCCATGTACGGCAGCAGTGAATCCGTTACGGGCGACCTGGTTGCGGAGACCGGCCTGGCCGGCAGGCTCTTTGTCGCCACCAAGGTCTGGACCGCCGGGCGGGACGCAGGCATCCGCCAGATGGAGGCGTCGTTCAAGCGCCTTCGCGTCACGAAAATGGACCTCATGCAGGTCCACAACCTGGTCGACGTGGCCGCGCAGACCAGGACGCTCGAGGACTGGAAAGCCAAAGGCCGCGTGCGCTACCTCGGCATTACCCACTACACCAGCTCGGCGTACGCCGAGGTTGAACGCTGGCTCAAGACCGGCAAATACGATTTCCTGCAGATCAACTATTCGCTCGCCGAGCGCAGCTCCGAAGAGCGCCTTCTGCCACTCGCAATGGACAAGAAGATTGGCGTGATCGTCAACCGCCCGTTTGCCGAAGGCGCGATGTTCCGCCGCGTGCGCGGCATGCCGGTCCCCGAATGGGCGCGCGAATTCGGCGCCACGACCTGGGCGCAGTTCTTCCTCAAGTGGATCGTCTCGCATCCCGCGGTGACCGTCGCGATTCCCGGTACCGGCAAGCCGGAGCACATGACCGACAACCTCGGGGCAGGCGCCGGCACCCTGCCCGACGCGGCCATGCGCAAGCGCATGCTGCAGCACTTCGAGTCGCTCTGATGAAAAAGCTCCTTGTCTTCCTGCTCGCGCTCTGGCTTGCCTGTCCGGCCTGGGCAGCCGACCCCGCGCCTCACGAAGGGGTGGACGTCAAAAAAAGCCGCCTCCTGCTGCTGCCCAAATCGACCGTCGAGAACTCTTCCCAGCAGCAATACGCGCAGCTGATGCGCGCGGCGGCGCAGAAGGGCGCCCTCAACAACGACCGCCAGCAGGTGGAAAGGCTGCGCGGCATCGCGAGGAACCTGATCCCGCCCGCGGCCCGCTTCAACGACGATGCCAAGCGCTGGCGCTGGGAAGTCAACCTCATCAGCTCGAAGTCGGTCAACGCCTTCTGCATGCCCGGCGGCAAGATCGCGTTCTTCACCGGCATCATCAGCTCGCTGCAGCTCACCGACGACGAGATCGCAGTGATCATGGGGCATGAAATCGCCCACGCGCTGCTCGAGCACGGGCGCGCGCGCATGTCCGAGCAGGTGCTGAAAAGTGTCGGCGTCGGCATCGCAGCGATGGTATTCAACCTCGGGCACGCGTCGGCCTCGATGCTCTCGCAGGCCGCGGACCTCGCGGTGTCGCTGCCGTTTTCGCGCCAACACGAAACGGAAGCGGACCTGGTGGGAATGGAGCTCGCCGCGCGTGCGGGCTACGATCCGCGCGCCGCGGCAAACGTGTGGCGGAAAATGGAAAAGCTGGGCGGCAAGCAGCCGCCGCAGTTTCTTTCGACCCACCCGGGCCACGCAAACCGGATCAAG
>JBBQNG010000403.1:0-3339 GCA_038329645.1 Burkholderiales bacterium | reverse complement strand
GGTGCTCGCAAAGGCGCTGCCGAGGCTCGCGGCCTCCCGCGTCAAAAACCTGCCGCACGCAAATGCAGCCCGACCTGTTTGACGCCGGTCCGCAGTTGCCGCCGGGGCTCGCCTACCATCCCGAATTCCTGTCGCGCGATGACGAGGACGCCCTCCTGGGCGAAATCCGCGGGTTGCCGTTCCGGGCGGCCCGCTTCCAGCAGTACACCGCGCGCCGGCGCGTGGTGAGGTTCGGCAGCGCGGACTACCCCACGCCGAATGGAATGGCCGACGAGGAGAGCGATTTTCCGCGCATCGAATTCCCGTCGTTCCTGGACGCGCTGCGCATGCGTGTCGCGGAAGTGACCGGTATTCCGGCGGAGCGCTACGAGCACGGTCTGGTGACCGAGTACAGCCCGGGCACCCCCATCGGCTGGCACCGCGACGCGCCGCATCACGAAACGGTGGCGGGATTCTCGCTCGCCGGCGCGTGCCGGATGCGTTTCCGCCCCATGGGATCGAAGCATGAACGGGCAGCAGTCGCGGTCGAGCTGCAGCCGCGTTCGCTCTATGTCATGAGGGACGAGATCCGCTGGCACTGGCAACACAGCATCCCGCCGGTGAAGGCGCTGCGCTATTCGATAACGCTGCGCACTCAACGTATCGCCGCCAAGTAGCCCTGTCAGGCGTCGGCGTCAGTTACGCTTCCCTTGATCCGCGCCGCCGGTTTAGGGGCGTCCTGCGCCCTTTTCTGCACGGAGTGCGTGACGGCTTCCGTACGCGTCCGGCCCGGATCCTCGGCTACGCACTCGGCGGTCGCGGTTTCGATTACCTGCCACCACAGCCCGCCCCCGTCCTTGAGGCGCCCGGCGGCCTGTATCGCCTCGTCGCGCGTTTCGTGCGAGCCGGCGAAATTCTTCCTCTCTCCGGCGGCAGGCGCGGTGAACAGCAGGAATTTCTTGATTCGCATCAGGGCTGCCCCGGACGGCTCGCTTGCCCGACCCGGCTGGAATTGAGCAGACTCGTCCAGCGACCGCCCTGCATGAACGCGAGCCGGGTGCGGCAGATCAGGCATACATAAAGGGGCTCATCGGGGTCGCGGCGCATGAGGTATTGGTGCGCGACCGGCATCGTACGGCGCCCGCTTTCGAGGGCCGCGCAGTCCGAGCACGGATTGAGGCCGGACCTGATCCAGCCGCTTGGTTCTTGTTCCAACATTTTTCACTCCCGGAGACCTTGTTGGCTGAGAGATTAGCGGCCAACGCCGCGGCGCGTCCGTGCGCTGATTCTGCTTTTGGCGGAACGAGGGTCGTGAAATAGCGTAAGGGGACACCTACGCGGGGCGAGCCGAATTCCTACAGACCCGGTCGAAAAAAATCAGTGCATCGCTTCGCCGCGATGCTCCGCGACGCAGGCCGCCGTCACCGTATCGATCACCTGCCAGCGCATGGGCGTCTCGCCCTTGAGCCGCCTGGCGATGTCGACCGCATCCTCGCGCGAGTCGAACGACGCCACGAACGACTTGCGCTCCGTGTTGCTGGGGGCCGTGAAGAGGAGGTATTTCTTGATCGCCATGCGAGTGGCCGGTCGTGGTGCCCGCAACCATGGTGCCGCCCGGCCTCCCTGCTGTAAGTGCGGTGCCCAGCATAGCGTCAGGTTCGGGTCCATAAGCGCGCCACCGTACCGAGGACTCGGTCCTGCATGGCAACAATCATGGCAACAATGCTTGACCAAGGAACCCCCATGAAACGCTCGGAACTCGTCCAGCGGCTCGCACGTCGTTTCCCCTCGTTGCGGCCGACCGACGCGCAATATGCGGTAAATCTGATCTGCGATGCGATGGCGCGGGTGCTGCGCGACGGCAACCGCATCGAGGTGCGCGGATTTGGCAGTTTCGCCGTCAACTACCGGGCGGCGCGCCTCAACCGCAACCCGCGCACCGGCGAGCGCGTCGAGGTGCCGCCCAAGTACGTGCCGCATTTCAAGACCGGCAAGGAATTGCGCGAGCTGCTGGTCGAGCAAAGCCGCAACGGGGAGCCTGCGCCCGCGCGGCCGCCGGAAGCGCCCCTCAGTCCGCCTTGAGCTGGAGCTTGCGGATGATGGCGCCCCAGCGGGCGATGTCCGCCGTGAAGATTTCGCCGAACCGCTCCGGCGTCATGGGCTCGGGGTCGAGGCCCAGCGACGCAAACTGCTCCTTGAGCGCAGGCGCGGAGATCGCCTTGTTGATCGCCTGGTTGAGCCGCTCAACGATGGGTCGCGGCGTGCCTGCCGGCAGGAACCACCCGTACCAGGGCGCGAACTCATAACCGGGCACGCCGCCTTCGGCGATGGTCGGCAGCTCCGGCATCGCGGGCGTGCGCTTTGCGCCGGAAGTCGCGAGGGCCTTGAGCTTGCCGCCCTTGATGTAGGTCACCGCGGCGGGCAGTGTGACCACCATGCACTGGATCTGGCCGGCGACGAGATCGACCAGGGCGGGGCCTGCCCCCTTGTACGGGATGTGCGCAAGTTTGGTGTGCGACATCGCCTCGAACAGCTCGACCGAAAGGTGAGCCGCGCTGCCGACCCCGCCCGAACCGTAGGTGATCCCGCCGGGCTTTTCGCGCGCGAGGGCGAGGAACTCCTGCACGTTTTTGGGCCCGAACGAATTGGTCGTCACGAGTACGTTCGGCGTCGGGCCGATCATGGCCAGCGGCTGCAGCTCCCTGGCCGTGTCGTAAGGCAGCTTCGTATACAGCGTCGCGTTGAAGGCTACGCCCTGGTGGCCCGCGAGCACGAGGTATCCGTCAGGCGGCGCCTTGGCAACGATCGCGGTCGCAATCGTGCCGCCCGCCCCGCCCCGGTTCTCGACCACGAATTGCTGGCCGAACTCGTCGGACAACTTCGCCGCCACGAGGCGCGCCACGATATCGGACGTGCCACCGGGCGAAAACGGCACCAGGACCTTGACCGGCTTACTTGGGTAAGCCTGTGCGCAAGCGCCCGCGGAAAACAGTGCGGCGGCGGCCAGCGCGATAAGTCGCTTCATGATCATCCGAACCGGTAGCGCGCGAGCTTCGCTTCGTCGAGTTCCACCCCGAGTCCCGGCTTCACTGCATGCAGCTTGAGGCGTCCCGAGGACAGGTCCAGCTTTTCGGTCGTGATGTCGTCGGTGGTCTTGAGCGGGCCCACGCACTCGAGGCCGTCGAGGATATTCATCGACGTCGAGGCGAACTGGATCTCGGCCATCGTGTTCACGCCCAGGCCGAAGCCGTGCCCGATCACCACGCGGATGCCGGCCGCCTCGGCCGTCGCCGCCATGCGCTGCGTGCGCAGGAATCCGCCGTTCTTCATGACCTTGAGCTTGACGATGTCGGCCGCGCC
>JBBQNG010000402.1:0-3343 GCA_038329645.1 Burkholderiales bacterium | reverse complement strand
ACCGCGCGCAGAACGCGCCGTATCACCAGCACGCAGACAGCATCGAGTTCCACCTGGTGCGCGCCAAGCTGCGCGCCGAGTCCATGGAGCCGCGCGAGGCGGTGGCCTTCTTCAGGTCGGTACTGGCCGACCGGCGCTTTGCCAACGAAACCGCGGCGCACTACGGCCTTGCGGTTGCCCTGCTGCGCAACCGGCAGCTGGCCGAAGCCCGGGCAGAAGCCGAAAAACTGCGCGCCGGCGCGGTGAAGAATCCAATGATTGACGCGCTTTCCGGCCGTGTGCTTCAGGCGGCAGGCGACAAGCCCGGGTCGATCGTGTTGATCAAGGACGCAATGGCCAAGTACCCATATTACCGCCCGCTCGTGTACGGCTACGTGGACGCGCTGCTCGAGGACAACCGTCCTGCGGACGCGATGACGGTGCTGAACGAGCAGCTGCGTCTGTATCCGCAGAACTGGCGCCTCCTCGCCATGCAGGCGAAGGCCTATGCGGCGCTCGGCAAGCGGTTGTTGCAGCACAAGGCGCTTGCCGAAGTCCATGTCCTGCAGGGGAACCTAGCGGCGGCCGTCGAACAGCTGCAGATGGCGCAAACCGCGGGCGACGGCAATTTTTATGAAATGTCGGCGGTGGAGGCGCGTCTCAAGGAAATACGCGCCCGCCACATGGCGGAAGCCAAGCAGCCAAAATAGGCGGGATTACTTCTTTCCCGGCTCGCAGTAAGCGTCGTACAGGAGGTCGAAGGTTTTCTCGGCCTCGCCGAGCAGCTCGTCGTCGGTGGCCGAGCGGCGCAAAGCGCCCTGCAGCAAGGTCTGCACGCCCGCCGCTTCAGGCACGGGATTGCCTCCACGCGCCTCGAGGAAGTGGACGATGCTTCCTATCTTGGCCAGGGCGGGATTCCTTTCCATGTCGAGCTGCACGAGCATTTCCTCGAACGTGACCCGGTGGCCGCTGTTGGCGAATCGCGCGCCGTCGAAAGCAAAGCCGAGCGCCTCGGGTGGGCACGCCTGGCCCTTTTCGAGCCACACCATCGTAGCCTCGGGATCGACGAAGCGGCGGATCAGCCAGGCGCTGGCGAGCCTGTCGGCCCACAGGGGATGGCGCGTAGCCCACACCCGGCCGAGGAATTTCTCGCGGGTCTTCGCTCCCGAGGCCGCCTGGGTGGGGAACAGCAGTTTGCGCACATCGGCCTCCGCCGACACGAGCGCCACTTTGGCCCGCTCCTGTGCGGGCGTGGGGAAAAAATCTAGTGCGGCAATCGCCTCGAATTCGCGACGCTGCTTGTTGAGCACGCGGGAGATCGCGCTCGGGTCGGCGAGGCCGAAGCCGACCTTCAGGCTTTCCACGGTCTTCGTCAGCTCCTCGTAGCGCGCGGAGCGGTCGAACAGGTTGCGGAAAGATGCGTGCTGGACCGCATCGAGCGGTGTCGCCTTGAGCGCCTGGGCGCTTCCTGCGTTCATGGCGATGTAGTCGACCAGCCGATCGACGGCCTGGCGGTTGGCGGGGGTCTCCGGCAACAGGAACACCCCATCCCGCATCACTGCCGCCCCCAGGGCCTCCAACGTGCGCAGCACGCGCATGCGCGCCGCAGGGACCTCGGTGGGAAGCGTGGCAACGACGAGTAGCCACGATGAATCGTTTGTGGACGGGGCTTTCGACATGTCCGAGCAGGGGCGCCATCCGGGCGCGACGGGTTTCGGATTGATTATTGCACAGCGAATCGACGCCAGCGTACGGTCGCAATTGCCGGAAACGAGCAGCGCCAATGCCCCATCGCTTGAATTGCCGCGATACAAGCAAGCGGAGGGCGCGAAAACGTTCGGATCGGCAAGATCAATTGCGCTTATCTATTCATACGAACAGCGGTGTTGCCCGCTGCGCCGGGCGTCCCGACAATGAGCGGAGCCCGTTAATAGAGCCGGATGACCTTGACCAGCCTGGTCCCGCCCCATGGAGGAAGCCCCCTTAAGCCGCTGGCTTTAACGGGTGCGTTTCTTGACGCCGAGCGCGCCCGGGCGCAGACGTTGCGCCAGGTGCCGGTGAGCTCGCGCGAAAGGGGCGACCTCATCATGCTCGGCATCGGGGGCTTCACGCCGCTCGACGGCTTCATGTCGCGCGCCGACTGGGAGGGGGTGTGCGGGGCCTGTCGGACGGCCTCGGGCCTGTTTTGGCCGATCCCGATCACCCTGTCGGTGGATGCCGCGACCGCTGCGGCAATTCCGCCCGGCAGCGATATCTCGCTGGTCGACCCTGAAAACGGCGAGACGCTCGCCACCATGCAAGTTGCGGAGAAATACAGGATCGACAAGGCCCGCGAATGCCAGGCCGTTTTCCGCACCACAGATCCGGCGCACCCCGGCGTGAAGATGGTGTTGGAGCAGCCCGAGGTGAATCTCGCCGGACCGGTGAAGGTGCTCTCCGACGGTGGGTTCAAGGCGAAATACGGCGCGTTATTCATGACCCCGGCGCAGACGCGTGCCGAGTTCGAGCGGCTAGGCTGGTCGCGTGTCGCGGCTTTTCAGACGCGAAATCCGATGCACCGCTCGCATGAATATCTCGCCAAAGTAGCCATCGAGGTCTGTGATGGCGTTCTGGTGCACTCGCTGCTCGGCAACCTCAAGCCCGGCGACATCCCGGCTGAGGTGCGTACCCGCGCGATCTCGGCCCTGATCGAGAAATATTTCCGGCCTGGCACGGTCGTGCAGGCTGGCTACCCCCTGGACATGCGCTATGCCGGTCCGCGCGAAGCCCTCCTGCACGCATTGTTCCGGCAGAACTACGGGTGCTCGCACCAGATCTTCGGGCGCGACCACGCCGGCGTCGGCAGCTACTACGGACCGTTCGACTCGCATCACGTCTTCGATGAAATTCCCGAGGGTGCGCTCGAGACGCAGCCGCTCAAGATGGACGTGACTTTCTGGTGCTATCGCTGCGGCGGCATGGCTTCGGGACGCACTTGCCCGCATGGCGATGAGGATCGGTTGCAGGTATCCGGCACGCAGCTGCGCAAGTGGCTGTCCGCGGGCGAGCCAGTACCGCCCGAGTTCAGCCGCCCGGAGGTGCTGGAGATCCTGCGCGAGTACTACGCCTCGCTCGAAGCGGGATAGAAGGTGGAAATCACATTTGGGGGACAGATGTTTACGTACAATCCGTTTGCCGCATTGACCGATTTTTTGTCGCCTGCCGTCATGCAGGCCTATGTCGTGATCATGATTCTCCTGGTCGCCGCAGGAACGCTCTTCGACATGGTGCACAAGGGAAGCGCGAAATATTTTTTCGAAAATTGGCGGGCATCGAAAGGCAAGGGAGCCAGGCAGCTCAATGGCGGGGAATTGGTGTCGATTGC
>JBBQNG010000401.1:0-3344 GCA_038329645.1 Burkholderiales bacterium | reverse complement strand
CCAGCCCCCCTTGCCCAGCCACAGTGGGTACTGGATCAGCAGGATCAGCGCGGCAAGGACTCCGGCCAGGACTTTCATGGGAACGAAACGCCCGCCTCTGGAAGCAACTACCGGAGCTGAAAGAAGGCGTCGCGGCCCGGGTAGCCGGCCGGCGCGCCAAGGTCTTCCTCGATGCGAAGGAGCTGGTTGTACTTGGCCACGCGGTCCGACCGCGACAGCGACCCGGTCTTGATCTGCAGGGCGTTGGTGCCCACCGCGATGTCGGCGATGGTGGTGTCCTCGGTCTCGCCCGAGCGGTGTGAAATCACCGACGTGTAGCCGGAGCGCTTCGCCATCTCGATCGCGGCGAAGGTTTCGGTCAGCGTGCCGATCTGGTTCACCTTGATCAGGATCGAGTTCGCCACGCCCTGCTGGATGCCTTCGCGCAGGATCCGCGTATTGGTCACGAACAGGTCGTCGCCGACCAGTTGTACCGACTTGCCGAGGCGGTCGGTGAGCCTTTTCCAACCTGCCCAGTCGTTCTCGGCCATGCCGTCCTCGATTGAGACGATTGGGTACTTGTCCGCGAGGTTGGCGAGATAGTCGGTGAACCCGGCCGAGTCCAGGCGCAAGCCCTCGGAATCCAGCGCGTAGGTACCGTCCTGGAAGAATTCGGAGCTCGCACAGTCGAGCGCCAGCACCACGTCCTGTCCCGCCGTGTAGCCCGCCTTGTCGATTGCCTCGAGGATGAACTCGATCGCTGCTTCGTGCGTCGGCAGGTTGGGCGCGAATCCGCCTTCGTCCCCCACCGCGGTCGACATGCCCTTGGCATCGATGAGCTTCTTGAGCGCCTGGAAGACCTCCGCGCCGCAGCGCAGCGCCTCGCGAAAGCTCTGCGCCCCCACCGGCACGATCATGAATTCCTGCATGTCGAGGCCGTTGTTGGCGTGCGCACCGCCGTTGATGACGTTCATCATCGGCACCGGCATTTGCATCGCCCCAGAGCCGCCGAAGTAGCGATACAGCGGCAACCCCGATTCCTCGGCCGCGGCCTTGGCCACCGCCATCGACACGGCGAGGATGGAATTCGCGCCCAGCCGCGCCTTGTTCTCGGTGCCGTCGAGGTCGATCAGCGTGCTGTCGATGAAGCTCTGCTCGGTGGCGTCCAGGCCCGCGATCGCCTCCGAAATTTCGGTGTTGACATGCTCGACGGCCTGCAGCACGCCCTTGCCGCCGTAGCGCTGCGGATCTCCATCACGCAGTTCGATCGCCTCGCGGCTGCCGGTCGAGGCGCCCGACGGAACGGCCGCACGGCCCATGACGCCCGATTCGAGCAGCACGTCGGCCTCCACGGTCGGGTTGCCGCGCGAATCGAGGATCTCCCGGGCGACCACGTCGACGATTGAGCTCATTTTTGTTTCCCCTTGGTTCTCGTTGTTCCTGCGCCAGGTGACTACGCG
Source organism: Burkholderiales bacterium (assembly GCA_038329645.1). GTDB lineage: Bacteria > Pseudomonadota > Gammaproteobacteria > Burkholderiales > SG8-39 > SZAS-79. The sequence continues at coordinate 1,905 of JBBQNG010000401.1, read as the reverse complement.
GCCACACGGTCTTCCGCGAAGCCCCTGCGCTTCACGGCACGGTCCAGCTCCAGCAGAGTCTCGAGCAGCTCGTGCATCATCCCGAGCGGCCAGGCGTTCGGGCCGTCCGACAGGGCCTTCTCCGGATTCGGATGCGTCTCCATGAAAATGCCCGCTATCCCTGCAGCGACCGCGGAGCGCGCCAGTACCGGAATGAACTCCCTCTGCCCGCCGGAAGCCGTGCCTTTGCCGCCAGGCAGCTGCACCGAATGCGTTGCGTCGAAAACCACCGGGCAGCCGGTCTCGCGCATGATCGCAAGCGACCTCATGTCGGACACCAGGTTGTTGTAGCCGAAGGATGCACCGCGCTCGCAGACCATGATGTTGTCCGTGCACCCGGATTGAGATGCGGCTTCTCTCGCCTTGTCGACGACGTTCTTCATTTCGTGCGGCGAAAGGAACTGGCCTTTCTTGATGTTCACGGGCCGGCCAGCCGAAGCGACCGTATGGATGAAATCCGTTTGGCGGCAGAGGAATGCGGGGGTCTGGAGCACGTCGACCACGGCGGCGACGGTCTTCACGTCCTCTGCCGTGTGGACATCGGTGAGCACCGGCACGCCGAGCTGGCTTTTCACGTCGGCGAGGATCCGCAGGCCCTCGTCCATGCCCGGACCGCGGAACGACTTGCCCGAGCTGCGGTTGGCCTTGTCGTACGAAGACTTGAAGATGAACGGCACACCAAGCGAGGCGCAGATTTGCTTCAGCTTCCCGGCCACGTCCATCTGCAGGCCGCGGGACTCGATGACGCAAGGCCCCGCTATGAGGAACAGGGGCTTGTCCAGGCCGGCCTCGAAGCCGCAGAGGTTCATGCCGCTACGACAGAGAGCGTCCCGCCGGGGCTGATGCGCTTGGACCGCGTCCGGTATTTCTGCGCGGCGAGCAGGAACGCGGTGAAGAGGGGATGGCCTGCCCGCGGGGTGGAGGTGAATTCGGGGTGGAACTGGCAGCCGACGAACCAGGGATGGTCGGCGAGCTCCATCATTTCGGGCAGGTTCTCGCTCGGTGTGCGCGCGGAGACCCGGTAGCCTTTTTCCTCCAACTGCGGGACGTAGACGTTGTTGACCTCGTAGCGATGGCGGTGCCGCTCGTTGACCTCGGCGCCGTAGATCTCGCTGGCGATGGTGCCGGGGCTGACCGGGACTTTCTGCGCCCCGAGGCGCATCGTGCCGCCCAGGTCCGATTCGCCCGTGCGGCGCTCCACGCTGCCGGTGCTGTCCAGCCACTCGGTGATCAGCGCCACTACCGGGTGCGGCGTATCGTGGTCGAATTCGGTACTGTTGGCGCCTTCGAGCCCGCACACATTGCGCGCGAACTCGATGGTTGCAAGCTGCATGCCCAGGCAAATGCCCAGGTAGGGAATCTTGTTCTCGCGCGCGAAGCGGATCGCCGCGATCTTGCCTTCCACGCCGCGCTTGCCGAAGCCGCCCGGCACGAGGATGGCATCCATGTTCTCGAGGCTCTTCACCCCGCCCCCCTCGATCGACTCCGAATCGATGTAGTGGATATTGAGCTTGGACCGCGTATGGATGCCGGCGTGGATCAACGCCTCGGACAACGATTTGTAGGAGTCCGCGAGGTCGACGTACTTGCCCACCAGCGCGATATCCACCTCGTGCTCCGGATGCTCGAGGTCGTCGATGAGCTTGTTCCACGGCGTGAGATTCGCCGCCCGGGCCAGGATATGGAGCTTGTGGCAGACGATCTCGTCGAGCATCTGGTCGTGCAGCATCGCCGGGATCTTGTAGATCGAGTCCGAGTCCAGGCACTCAATGACGGCCTCGCGCTGCACATTACAGAACAGCGCGATCTTCGCCTTCTCGTCGTCTGGGACATGGCGGTCGGCACGGCATAAAAGCACGTCCGGCT
>JBBQNG010000400.1:0-3358 GCA_038329645.1 Burkholderiales bacterium | reverse complement strand
TCGATCGAGAGCTCGGAGCTGCTGTCGGGCATGCTGAAGAAGGCCGACAACCTGCCTCACCAGGTGCTGAACGCCAAGCAGCACGAGCGCGAGGCGCAGATCATCGCCCAGGCCGGGCGGCCGAAGATGGTGACCATAGCGACCAACATGGCCGGGCGCGGCACCGACATCGTGCTCGGCGGCAACGTCGAGAAGCAGTGCGAGCATATCGAGGCGATGGAAGGACCAAATGCGGGCCTCGACGCGGCGGAGAAGAAGCGCCAGGTCGAGACCCTCAAGAACGAATGGCAGCAGCTGCACGACCTCGTGATTCGCGAGGGCGGGCTGCACATCATTGGCACCGAGCGGCACGAATCGCGGCGCGTCGACAACCAGCTGCGCGGCCGCTCCGGCCGCCAGGGCGACCCGGGCTCCTCGCGCTTTTACCTGTCGCTCGAGGATCCGCTGCTGCGCATCTTCGCCGGCGAGCGCATCAACAAGATCATGGTCATGCTCAAGATGCCCGAGGGCGAGGCGATCGAGCACCGCATGGTGACCAATTCGATAGAAAGCGCGCAGCGCAAGGTCGAGGCGCGCAACTTCGACATCAGGAAGCAGCTGCTCGAATACGACGACGTGTCGAACGACCAACGCCGCACGATCTACCAGCTCAGGAACGAGCTGATGGACTCCAAGGATGTCTCCGCGCGCATCGCCGACCTGCGCGAAGGCGTGGTCGCCGACATCTTCCGCACGCACGTGCCGCCCGAAAGCGTTGAGGAGCAATGGGACATCGCCGGACTCGAAAAGACGCTTGCCGCCGACCTGCAGCTCGACCTGCCCATCAAGGCGTGGCTGGAAAAGGAGCCCGACCTCACCGACGAGGCGCTCCTCGAGCGCATTACCGAAAGGGCGCACGAGTCCTACAACGCCAAGATCCCGCCGGGCGCCGAGGAGTCGTTCCGCCAGTACGAGCGTTACGTGATGCTGCAGATCCTCGACTCGCACTGGCGCGAGCACCTCGCGGCGCTCGACCACCTGCGCCAGGGTATCCACCTGCGCGGCTACGCGCAGAAGAACCCCAAGCAGGAATACAAGCGCGAGGCGTTCGAGCTGTTCGGCGCCCTCATCGAGGCCGTGAAGCTCGAGGTGACAAAGACCCTGGTCGCCGTCCAGATCAAGGCCGAGAGCGCGCTCGAGGTTCCCGATGCGCCGCCGGCGCTCACGAACGTGAGCTACCAGCACGCCGACCCGGAGGCGGCGCTGGACTCCCCGGAGGAGGTGGCTGCCGATTCGCTCACTCCCCAGGCAGAAGAGAAAGCCGCGCAGCCCTTCGTGAGGCACGGTGGCAAAGTGGGTCGCAACGATCCCTGCCCGTGCGGCTCGGGCAAGAAGTACAAGCAGTGCCATGGCAAGCTCGCCTGAGGCGCGCTCGTGAGCGTCAACCTCCTCCCGCCCGGGCCGGAGCAGCTTTTCCCGGTGGCCGGCGTCGAATTGGGCGTGGCCATGGCGGGCGTGCGCAAGGCGGACCGCAAGGACGTCCTGCTGGTGCGCGTGGCGCCGGGCGCGAGCGTGGCCGGCGTCTTCACGCAGAACCGCTTTTGCGCAGCCCCTGTGATCCTCGCCAGGAAGCACCTGGCATCGGGCGGCACGACGCGTGCGCTGGTGGTCAATACGGGCAACGCGAACGCGGGCACCGGCGATGACGGGCTGAAGAGGGCGCTCGCCGTTTGCGCGGCGGTGGCCGAAACGCTGGGCTGCTCGGTGCAGGAAGTCCTGCCTTTCTCCACCGGCGTGATCATGGAGGCGTTGCCCGCCGATCGCATTGTTGCCGGCCTGCCTGCCGCGAAGGCCGACCTTCGCAGCGACAACTGGCTCAATGCGGCGCAAGCCATCATGACCACCGACACGGTGGCCAAGGCCGCCTCGCGCAAGGCGACCATCGACGCCAAGGCCGTCACGGTCACGGGAATAGCCAAAGGCGCCGGCATGATCCACCCGGACATGGCGACCATGCTCGGGTTCGTGGCGACGGATGCCGCAGTGGCGCCGGGCCTGCTCCAGGCGCTGCTGCAGGAAGTCGCCGACGAATCGTTCAATGCGATCACCGTGGACGGTGATACCTCGACCAACGATTCGTTCATCCTCATTGCCACCGGCAAGTCGGGCGCAAAAGTGTCAGCCAAAGGGACGCCTGCCTATGCGGCATTGCGCGATGCCGTTCGCGAAGTCTCGGTCCAGCTGGCGCAGGCGATCATCCGCGACGGCGAAGGCGCCACCAAATTCATCACCGTGCAGGTCGAAGGCGGCCGCACACGCGATGAATGCCGCAAGATCGGTTTTGCGATCGCGCATTCGCCGCTCGTAAAGACTGCGTTCTTCGCCTCCGACCCGAACCTGGGGCGCATCCTCGCGGCCATCGGCTACGCCGGCGTGGCGGACCTCGACACGGCGCTGGTGGACCTGTACCTGGGCGACGTTCTGGTTGCGAGCAAGGGCGCGCGCAATCCGGCCTATCGCGAGGAAGACGCCAACGCCGTAATGAGCCGGCCTGAAATCCTGGTGCGCGTGGTGCTCAACCGCGGTCCCGCCTCCGCCACCCTCTGGACCTGCGACTTCTCGTTCGACTACGTGAAGATCAACGCGGAATACCGGACCTGATGGTGGCCCGGCCCGACCTCGCCGACGTGCTCGTCCGATTCGATTCGCTCCTGCAGCGGATCGAAAGCCTGCTGCCCGCAGCGCCGCCTGCGAACGACTGGAAGGCGCTCGCCTTCCGCTGGCGCAGGAACAGCGGGCTCGCGGCGCGCGGGTGGCTCGACCCGGTGCACCACGTCCACAAGATCCGCCTTGCCGACCTGCAGGGCATCGACGCGCAGATCAAGAAAGTCGAGCAGAACACGCGCCAGTTCGTCGCCGGCCGGCCGGCCAACAACGTGCTGCTCACCGGCGCGCGCGGCACCGGCAAGTCGTCGATCATCAAGGGCCTGCTCAACAAGTACGCCAAGGACGGCCTGCGCCTGATCGAGGTCGACAAGGGCGATCTAATCGACCTGCCCGCGATCGTCGATGCCATCGACCGCCGGCCCGAGCGGTTCATGCTGTTCTGCGACGACCTGTCCTTCGAGGAGGCCGAGCCCGGCTACAAGGCGCTCAAGGTGGCGCTGGACGGCTCCATCTCGACCACCTCGGACAACCTCCTCATCTACGCGACCTCCAACCGGCGCCACCTGATGCCGGAATACATGGAGGAGAACCTCGCAACCAAGTACATCGGCGACGAGATCCACCCGGGCGAGACGGTGGAGGAGAAAATCTCTCTGTCGGAGCGCTTCGGCCTGTGGGTCTCGTTCTACCCTTTCGACCAGGACGAGTACCT
>JBBQNG010000399.1:0-3379 GCA_038329645.1 Burkholderiales bacterium | reverse complement strand
AAGAGCGGCACGCGCGGGCCAATCCGGTCGATGAGGCGGCCGGCAAGCACCGAGAGCAGCATCGGCAGGAGCGCATACAGCGCCATCAGTATCCCGACGGTGAAAGGCGAGGCCTGCAGCTTGAGGGCGTAGAGCGAAACCGTCATGCGGCTGCTGGTGAAGGCGGTATGCGCGAGGATCGTCAGCAGGATGATGTAGCCAAATCGCATCGTGGGATTGAAAAGGGGCTGCCGCCCCTCCTCAGACCTCCCCGCCGGTTATGGCAGCAGCTGGCGCCGCGCTGCTTCGGTAAGTCACCAGCGCAACGCCCGCGCAGGTCACGGCAATGCCGATCAGCGAGAGCATCCCAGGCGACACGCCGAACATCGGGTACTCGAGCGCAACCGCGATGATCGGCGTGAGGTAGATGAGGCTGGTCACGCGCGTCGCCTCGCCGTGGCGCATGAGCAGGTTGAGCGCGTTGGTGGCGAGGATCGAGGCGAGGATCACGAGGAACGCGAGCGCCGCGAACAATTGCCATGCCCAGTCGATTGCGGCGCCTTCCACGAAGTAGGCGAGCGGGGCGAGCGCGAGGGCCGACGCGGCGAACTGGATGAACGCGCCTGCCTTGAGGTCGACCTTCGGGCAGAACGTCTTCTGGTACAACGTGCCAGCCGTGATCGCGGTGAGACCAAAACCCAGCGCAATGAGGCTTCCGAGCGGAAGCTCCTGCACGTCGATCTTGTGCCATACGACGAGGGCTACGCCCGCCAGCCCCATGGCCACCCCTACCCACTGCCGCGTTCCCAGCCGCTCGCCCATCCAGCGCGACACGATCACCGCGGTCGCGAGCGTCTGCAGCGACATGACCAGCGCCGTGATGCCGGCTGAGAGGCCGAGGTACTGGCTGTAGTGGCTGCCGGAGAGGTGGATGGCATGCATGAGCAGGCCGGCCACGACCACGTGGCCGAATTCGGCCCGTGTGGCGGGCCAGCGCGGCCGGGTGAGAAGAAGCACCGGCACCATGCACAGGAACCCGAGCAGGTAACGAAGCGAGAGCATGGTAAACGGCGGCGCATACTGCAGCGCCACCTTGCTCGCCAGGAATCCCGAGCCCCAGACGCTGACGAAGTACCAGGCCAACGCTGTGTCGAGAAGAACAGGTGAACCTGCGGTTCCCCCGTTACCCCCTCCCTTGCCTCCTTCGCTTACCGACAAGGATCAGCTGCGCGTTTGCAGAGCGGCGATGCGCTCCTCGATCGGAGGATGGGTGGAGAAGAGCGCCATGAAGCCGGGTTTGTCGTTGATGCCAGAGGCCTGGAACGACTTGGGCAGCTCGCCGGGCGGCAGTCCGCCCAGACGGGCCAGCGCGGCCACCATGGGGTTGGGCGTGCCGAGCAGCCCTGCGGAGCCCGCATCGGCGCGGAACTCGCGCTGCCGCGAAAACCACGCGACGACTATCGAGGCGAGGACGCCGAACGCGATTTGGCAAACGAACACGGTGATGTAGTAACCCATGCCTACGTCGCGCTCGGACTTGAACACGACCTTGTCGACGAAATAGCCGACGACCCGCGAGAGGAACACCACGAAGGTGTTCACCACGCCCTGGATCAGCGTGAGCGTAACCATGTCACCGTTGGCAATGTGCGAGATCTCGTGGCCAATGACCGCTTCAACCTCCTCGCGGCTCATCGATTCGATTAGGCCCGTGGATACCGCGACCAGCGCCGAATTCTTGAATGCGCCGGTGGCGAAAGCATTGGGCTCGCCTTCGAAGATCGCGACCTCGGGCATGCCGATGTTGGCGCGCTCGGCGAGGGTCTTCACGGTCTGCACCAGCCAGAACTGCGTGGTGCCCTCCGACCCGTCGATCACCTGCGCGCCGGTGGACCACTTGGCCACGGTCTTCGAGATAAGAAGCGAAATGATCGAACCGCCGAACCCGATGACGAGCGAATACACCACCAGCGCGGGATAGCTGATGCCGTCCCGGGTAATGAACCGGTCGACGCCGAGCACGGAAACCGTGATCGACAGGACGATCATCACCGCGATGTTGGTGACGAGAAAAAGTACGACGCGTTTCATTGTTGTCCCCTCCCTGGGCCACCGCGTGGGCGCGGTGCGCCATGGTAGTCGATATTTGGGGGGTGGCCGCCGCCTTTCAAGCCCCGCGCGAGCGCCTGTCTTCGCGCAGCATGGTCGCCCCGCGCTCGGCGATCATCACGGTCGGCGAGTTGGTATTGCCGGACGTAATCGACGGCATCACCGAGGCGTCGATCACGCGCACGCCGCTCATGCCGATAAGGCGCAGGCGGGAGTCGACCACGGCCGCCGGGTCGTCGGCGCGGCCCATGCGGCAGGTCCCCACCGGGTGGAAGATTGTGGTGCCTATATCGCCCGCCGCACGGGCCAGGGCTTCGTCGGAATCGTGCTGCGCGCCGGGCAGGAATTCCTCGGGCGAATAGCGGGCGAGGGCGGGCTGCGCGGCAATCCTGCGCGTGAGCCGGAGGGCTTGTGTCGCCACTCTGCGATCCTCTTCGGCCGACAGGTAGCGCGGGTTGATGAGCGGCGCTTCGCGCGGATCGGCGCTTTTGATGTGCACATAGCCGCGCGACGCCGGGCGCAGGTTGCATACCGAGGCGGTGAACGCCGGGAAGGCATGCAGCGGTTCGCCGAACTTGTCGAGGCTCAGCGGCTGCACGTGGTACTGGAGATTGGCGCTTGCGCGCTGCGGGTCCGATTTCGCGAACGCGCCCAGCTGGCTCGGCGCCATCGTGAGCGGGCCGGTGCGGAAGAAAAGGTATTCGAGCGCCATCTGGACCTTGCCGAAAGGCGAGCCGGCCCATTCATTCAGCGTCCGCACGCCCTTGACCTTGAACGCGGTGCGCAGCTGCAGGTGATCCTGCAGGTTTTCGCCCACGCCGGGCAAGGCATGGACGAGCGGGATGCCATGCTCGCGCACGAGCCCGGCGGGCCCAATGCCCGAACACTGCAGGATCTGCGGCGAGCCGATCGCGCCGGCGGCGAGCACGGTTTCGATGCGCGTGGAAACGAAGTGCGTTTCGCCGTCGTGCCAGAACTCAACACCCATCACGCACTTGCCCTCCATCCGCAGGCGCTTCACCTCGGCGCCCGTCACTACCTTGAGGTTGGGGCGTTTCATGGCCGGCCGCAGGAAAGCCTTGGTCGCGCTCCAGCGCACGCCGCGCCGCTGGTTGACCTCGAAAAATCCGCTGCCCTCGTTGTCGCCGCAGTTGTAGTCGGTCGTCTTCGGGATGCCAGCCTCCGCGGCGGCTTCGCGCCACGCGTCCAGGATTTCCCAGGACAGGCGCTGCTTCTCAACCCGCCATTCGCCGCCCGCGCCGTGCGATTCGCTTACGCCCGCGTGATGGTC
>JBBQNG010000398.1:0-3386 GCA_038329645.1 Burkholderiales bacterium | reverse complement strand
AAGGGCGGCATGGCCAAGATGATGCGATCCATGAAAGGCATGATGCCGGGCATGCGCTAGTTAGGATCAGGGGACCCTAGGGTTCCCCCGAACCCAGCGCTAGGTACAGGGGACCCTACGGTTCCCCCGTACCCCCTTCCTTGCCCTTTGCGGGTTTCGGCAATTCCACCGACTGGGCAGCTTCGCGGCCTTCTTCGGTCAACTCCCAGATTCCCCGCTTTGCTCCGCGCCTGATCAGCCCCCGGTTCTTCAGGGCGTTTCGACCCCAGGTGATCGTGTTCTCGGCCTTGGTTTCCCCGGTGGCCACGAGCTCGAGATCGGCCGGGCCGATGAAGCCCTGCCTGACCATTCGCTCGATGACGGTCTGAGTGACGCCACGCTTGTCCCCTCGGCCGCCGTAATCCTTTTCGAGCGTCACGAGAAGGAATTGCTCGTAAATCTGTTGCGGCGTAAGTTGCGAAGTGAGTACTTTCCCACTTCCAACCGACGTGGTCCGTGAGGGTCGCGGACGTGCTGGCATCTCGGCCAAAATCCCTTTTTCGATCAGCAGCCTGCGGATCACGGCGCTGGGTGTATCGACGAAAGGCTCGGCCAGCTTCTTGAGCCCTTCAAGGACCTCGTCTTCAATCCGGATTGTCGGCATGCTTGCATTTTAGGGGAATTCCGTAACTTTGTAACACTTGATGCATATCCGCCTTAGCTTTTAGGCCTCGAAAAGCTGGCGATAAGCGCAAATAGCTGCGTATAATCCGCGCCTTTCGATTGCGACGAACCCGGAGTTCCCTATGGTTGTTATTCGTCTGGCCCGCGGCGGCGCCAAGCATCGCCCCTTCTACAACATGGTGGTGGCGGACTCCCGCGACCCGCGCGACGGCCGCTTCATCGAACGCGTCGGGTTCTACGACCCGAAGGCCCCGGCCGGCCGCGAAGCGCTGCGCGTCGATGTCGAGCGCGTCAAGCACTGGAAAGGCGTTGGCGCGCAGCTCTCGCCGACGGTGACGCGCCTGGTCAAACAGTTCTCGCGCGGGGTTTCGGCCAACCCGTCGCCTAAAGCCGCCTGACCTCAAAGACCGTAACGATGGGCCGGATTTTCGGCTCATGGGGTGTGCGCGGCGGCATTCGCGTCGACCCCTACTCCGAAGACCCGGACACGCTGGCCTCCTACAAGACGTGGCTGGTCGGGCGCGAAGGGGACTGGAAGGAATACCGGGTCATCGAGGCACGGCTGCATACGACCCAGGTGGTGGCGCAGCTGGAAGGCGTGGATGACCGCGATGCCGCGCTGGAGCTCAAGGGCAGCGAAGTCGCAGTACCCCGCGATTCGTTGCCGAGGCCCGAAGATGGCAGCTACTACTGGTCGGACCTGATCGGCCTGGCGGTGGTGAATACCGGGGGGGAAGCCCTCGGCGAAGTGAAGGAGATTTTCTCGAACGGCGCGCAGGACGTGATCGACGTGGCAGGAGAGGTGAAGCGATTGATTCCCTGGACTGCGGTAAAGAGCGTCGACACGAAAGCGCGGCGTATCGAGGTCGAGTGGAACAAGGACTGGTGAATCGGAGACCGGTGAGTTGGGCGGGGTGACGCGGTGATCCGCTTCGATGCGATCACGCTGTTCCCCGAGATGTTCGCGGCGGTGACCGCGAGCGGGATTACGCGCAAGGCGCTGGAGGCGGGCCTCTGGCAGCTGAGAACGTGGAACCCGCGCGATTTCACCACGGATAACTACCGGACGATCGATGACCGTCCGTACGGCGGCGGGCCCGGCATGGTGATGCTGGCCGGGCCGCTGGAGAAGGCGATTGAGGCAGCAAGGCAGGACGGGGGCGGGAAGGTGGTTTTTCTTTCCCCGCAGGGCGCGAAGCTCGATCACGCGAAAGTGATGAGCCTCGCGGCGGGGCCGGCGGTGACGCTGCTCTGCGGCAGGTACGAAGGCGTCGACGAGCGGCTGATTGCGAAGTACGTCGACGAGGAAGTGTCGGTCGGCGACTACGTGCTTTCGGGCGGCGAGCTCGCAGCGATGGTGCTGATCGATGCGGTGGTGAGGCAGTTGCCCGGGGCGCTGGGTGACGGGCAGTCGGCGGTGGAGGAGTCTTTCGCCGAGGGATTGCTGGATTGCCCGCAGTACACGCGGCCGGAGGAATGGTCGGGGATGAAGATACCGGAGGTGCTGTTATCGGGGCACCATGAACTGATCCGGCGCTGGCGGCTGAAGCAATCGCTGACGCGGACGTGGCAGAGAAGGCCCGATCTTTTCGCGGAGCGCGAATTGACGGAAGAAGAAAGGATCCTGCTGCAGGAAATCCAGCAGGAAGCTGGCAAAACCTAGGCGTAACGGAGCTGAATATGAACCTGATCCAGAAACTCGAGCAGGAAGAAATCGCCAGGATCGGCAAGACGATCCCCGACTTCGTCCCCGGCGACACGGTCATCGTCAACGTGAAAGTCGTTGAAGGCGAACGCAAGCGCGTGCAGGCGTTCGAAGGCGTGGTGGTCGCGAAGAAGAACCGCGGCATCAACTCCTCCTTCATCGTGCGCAAGATCTCCTCGGGCGAAGGCGTGGAGCGCACGTTCCAGACGCACTCGCCGATCATCGCCTCGATCGAGGTCAAGCGCCGCGGCGACGTCAGCCGCGCCAAGCTCTACTACCTGCGCCAGCGCTCCGGCAAGTCGGCGCGCATCAAGGAAAAGCTCGGCGGGCGTGCGGCTGCCGAGGCGGCGGGCGAGATCCTCGCGCCCGAAGTTGCAGCTGCGGTTCCTGCTGCGGCGCCTGCTGCGGCACCGGCGGCGGAGCCGAAAGCGGCCGGCTGAGCGGTCCGGCACGCGAGCAGCAAACACGGGGCGCCTGGCGCCCCGTTTTCATTTGGGCTGTCGCTGCGGCGGTATAATGGGCTGCTGGATCCATAGGGGTTTTCCATGCGGCGCGAAGCTACAGCCATCAGTCCCGTCACCGAGATCGTCGCCGAGATCAAAGCCGGCCGCATGGTCGTGCTGGTCGACGAGGAAGACCGCGAGAACGAGGGCGACATCGTGCTCGCCGCCGAGCACGTCACGCCCGAGGCGATCAACTTCATGGCCACGCACGCGCGCGGCCTCATCTGCCTTACGCTGACCGAGGAGCGCTGCAGGCAGATCGACATTGCGCCCATGGTGCGCGACAACCGCTCGGCCATGGGCACCAATTTCACCTCCTCCATTGAGGCGGCCGAAGGCGTCACTACCGGCATCTCTGCATTCGACCGCGCGCGCACCGTGCAGGTCGCCGTGGCCAAGGACGCGAAACCTTCGGACATCGTGAAGCCCGGCCACATCTTTCCGATCATGGCGCAGCCCGGCGGCGTGCTGATGCGCGCAGGCCATACCGAAGCCGGCTGCGACCTGGCCGGCAT
>JBBQNG010000397.1:0-3392 GCA_038329645.1 Burkholderiales bacterium | reverse complement strand
AACTCGAGCGCTTCGAGCATGATGGCGTGCTTCGAGACGAAGGTCCCGTAGAAGCTGGAGCGGCCGATACCCATTGCTGCCGTGAGATCGTCCAGCGACGTGGCTCCGTAGCCATTGCGCCAAAAGAGGTTGACCGCGACGTGCAGAGCTTGGTTGCGGTCGAACTCTCGCGGTCTTCCTGAGCTTCTCAAAGCCATATCTGCGACGCGCGAAGCGCGCGAAAGAAGAACTGGGTACATTCTGTACTGATCGGTATCTAATCGGTCGCCCTCCACCCCAATCATCGAGAGAACATGAGACAACTTCACACCAAACGCGAGCATCAAGTCGTCCGTATCGCGGTCGCGGTCAGCCTCGCCATTGGTGTCGCCTGGGCTGCTCCCGCCATAGCGGCAGATTCCCCAGCTATAGCCAAGACCGGTACCCAGTACAAGGCCGACGCAGACATGCAGGCAGTTCTTGACGAGCTTGCCTCGATGGGGGGCAAGCCGATCGAAACGCTGACGCCAGCCGAAGCCCGCAAGCAGCCGACGCCGGCCGACGCGGTCATGTCGCTCCTGAAAAAGCAGGGCAAGGACACCGCGCCGACCGCCCTGGTGCCGGGCGTGACGAGCGTCGATCGCGAGATCCCCGGTGCCGCAGGCAACATGCCGGCGCGCATCTACACCCCGAACGGCGCAGGTCCGTTCCCGGTGATCGTCTACTTCCATGGTGGCGGTTGGGTCATTGCCAACAAGGACGTTTACGACGGCGGTGCGCGTGGCCTGGCCAAGCAGGCGCAGGCGATCGTGATCTCGTCGGACTACCGCCAAGCGCCCGAGGCGAAGTTCCCGGCGGCCTGGGATGACGCCCTGACAGCCTACAAATGGGCTGCGGCCAACGCAGCAAGCATCAAGGGCGACCCGAAGCACCTGGCGCTAGCCGGCGAGAGCGCCGGGGGCAACCTGGCGATCGCCACGGCTGTGGCCGCACGCGATGCCGGGCTGCAGGCGCCGACACACATCCTGGCGGTGTACCCGGTCGGCCAGACCGGCGACCTGAGCACCAAGTCCTACGTCGACAGCGCGGCCGCCAAGCCGCTGAACAAACCCATGATTGAGTGGTTCGTGGACAAGCTTCTGGCCAAGCCGGCCGACAAGATGGACCCGCGCCTAGATCTCGTCCATGCCAACCTGAAAGGCCTGCCGCCTGTGACCATCATCAACGCGCAGATCGACCCTCTACGCGAGGACGGTACGTTGCTCGAGGCAGCGCTTAAGAAGGCGGGCGTCAAGGTCGACCGGAAGATCTACGCCGGCTCGACCCATGAGTTCTTCGGAATGGCAGCTGCGGTCAAGGACGCCGCCGACGCGCAGAAATACGGCGGCCAGGCGCTACGCTCGTCGTTTGGAAAGTAGGCTGCGAACCAGGGGGACGACGCTGCCTCGCGCCCGGAAATATGCTGCGCGGGCGGTAGCGCGAGCCCATCTCCAATGGTGCTCGTGCTGGCCCGCGGAAGCGACGGAACCGGACTAAGCGCACGCGAAATCGATGGTCCCACCCACGCCGAACATGGCAGCAATGCCAACCACGCGAACGATTTCAGGCGATGCCGTAGAGCGGTCACGAAACGAAGACTGCCCCGCACCATACCCGCAGGAAGGCCACCCCAAGCGTTAGTCGTTGTTGACGCTCCGAGGTGCGGGCGTACCCCTTGCTGGAGGTGCGATCGTGAAGCAGGACGATTGGCCACAACAAAGCCGCGATGAGCAAGCCCTGATGTTCAGAGTCGCCGATGGCGACCAGCGTGCCTTCGCTTCCCTATATCAGCGCACGAGCGCGCGCCTGCTTGGGGTCGTCCTAGGCATCGCTAGAACCAGGGGCGAGGCCGAGGAGGTCCTCCAGGAGGTGTTTCTCAGCGTCTGGTCCCGCGCCAGCACCTACGACCCGAGCCACGGCCGGCCCATCACATGGCTGATGGGCATCGCGCGCAACCGCGCCATTGACAGCCTGCGTCGCGCCAACGCTCGACCCCAAACGATATCGACCGCGCCGGATTCCGGCGACGGACACGACTACTGGAATGCGGGCGCCGAAGGGCTTGGACCCATGCAATCGCTGGCCTCGAACCAGGAGGCCGTCTTGATGAAGGGCTGTCTCGCTGCCCTCGAAATACCCCAGCGCACCAGCATCTTGCTTGCCTTCTACGAGGGCCTGAGCCATCCCGAAGTGGCCGAACGGATGCGGCAACCCATCGGCACGGTCAAGTCCTGGATCAGGCGCTCGCTGATGGTGCTGAGGCAATGCATCGCAGACGCCGAGTCGGGCGGGCGTCCTTTTGAGAGTCGTGCGGCCCGGACGACATCCAAACCTCCAGAACGGGCGTAGACCCTAGGGAGCTTCGCTCCCCCCTTGGGGCACCCCCTCAATTTCGGTCCTGATGGCGAAGCCTCATGGCCTGCCAGTTTCTTCTGTCACCACCTTGATGCTGCAATGACAGCAGGTCGCGGCTACTCGGTCGACTCTGCACCCCGCCTCGGGAACTCCCGAGCTACTTTGCGCGCTTCGAGGGCGGCGACCACCGGGTCGGCCATGAACTTCAGCTGCTTAAGCTTTTGCGGGTCGACCTGGTGCGGAACGCTGTCCTGCACGCACATCACGCCGATGGGCCGATGGGCCGTGAGCGGCTAGCCATCCCACCTTGCTTGACGGCGACAGCAGCGTGAGGATGACGTCCATCAAAGCGATTGATGGACAGCTATGTACTCCAGATCTGCACCTCGCCGGCGTCACAGTGCGGCGTTCAAGGCCAAGGTTCTGGCCGACTGCGATCAGTCTGGCGCGTCAATTTCTGGGGTTGCGCTGGCGCATGGACTGAACGCCAATCTCGTGCGTCAGTGGCGTGCCGGGCGTGGCGTCAAGCTCGCTGGCATGAATCTCAGTTCGCCAGCGGTTTGCAAGGCACCGAAGCCGACCGAGGGCACAGCGTCGCCACTGCTGGCCAGGCGTGAGTTCGTCGCGATCGAGATGCCCAGAGCGGTCAAGCCTTCGGCCGGCACGGCCGTGGAGAATGCTGGCGCTTTGGCGAGCGCCGATCCGCTCATCCACATCGAGATTCGCCGCGGCACTGTGCACCTCGACGTGCGCTGGCCGACGTCTGCTGCTAACGATTGCACGGCCTGGCTGCGCGAGCTGACGGCTGGCCTGCTGAAGTGATCCGCATCGATCACCTCTGGCTGTGCAGCGCGCCGATGGACATGCGCGCCGGAGCCGAGCGACTGCTGAGCTGCGTGGTGCAGACCACCGGCGCCGCCCACGCGCACCACGGCTATCTCTTCGCCAACGCGCGTGCCACGCGCATCAAGCTGCTGGTCCACGATGGATTCGGCGTGTGGTGCGCGGCTCGGCGTCTG
>JBBQNG010000396.1:0-3401 GCA_038329645.1 Burkholderiales bacterium | reverse complement strand
ATGCGACGCGCACCATCCTCGACACGACGGACATCCCGGTGTTCGGTATCTGCCTGGGCCATCAGCTGATGGGCCTCGCCTCGGGCGCGAAGACCGTAAAAATGAAATTCGGCCACCACGGCGCCAACCACCCGGTCAAGGACCTGGACACCGGCACGGTGGCGATCACGAGCCAGAACCACGGCTTCGCGGTCGATCCGGCCACGCTCCCGGCCAACCTGCGTACCACCCACGTTTCGCTCTTCGACGGCTCGCTGCAGGGCCTTGCGCGCACCGACCGGCCGGCGTTCTGCTTCCAGGGCCACCCCGAGGCGAGCCCCGGGCCACACGACATCGGTTACCTCTTCGACCGCTTCGCACAGATGATGGAGGCCCGGCGTGCCTGAGGGAGCCGGCATTCATGCCTAAGAGAACCGACCTCAAGTCGATCCTCATCATCGGCGCGGGCCCGATCGTGATCGGCCAGGCGTGCGAGTTCGATTACTCCGGCGCGCAGGCCTGCAAAGCACTCGTGAGCGAAGGCTACCGCGTGATCCTGGTCAACTCGAACCCGGCCACCATCATGACCGACCCGGAGATGGCCGACGCGATCTACATCGAGCCGATCACGTGGCAGACGGTGGAGCGCATCATCGAGCGCGAAAAGCCCGATGCGCTGCTGCCCACGATGGGGGGCCAGACCGCACTCAACTGCGCGCTCGACCTCGCCAGGCACGGGGTGCTCGAGAAGCACGGCGTGGAGATGATCGGCGCGAAGCGCGAGGCCATCGACAAGGCCGAGGACCGCGAGAAGTTCAAGCAGGCGATGACCAGGATCGGGCTGGCGTCGGCGCGTTCGTCGCTCGCGCACTCCCTCGAGGAAGCACTGCAGGTACAGTCGGCATTCGGATACCCCGTGGTGATCCGTCCCTCGTTCACGATGGGCGGCTCCGGCGGCGGCATCGCGTACAACCGCGAAGAGTTCGTCGCGATCTGCGACCGCGGCATCGAGGCCTCGCCGACCAAGGAGCTCCTCATCGAGGAGTCGCTCATCGGCTGGAAGGAATTCGAGATGGAGGTCGTGCGCGATCGCGCGGACAACTGCATCATCGTCTGCTCGATCGAGAACCTCGACCCGATGGGCGTGCACACCGGCGACTCGATCACCGTCGCCCCGGCACAGACTTTGACCGACCGCGAATACCAGATCATGCGCAACGCGTCGATCGCGGTGCTGCGCGAGATAGGCGTGGATACCGGCGGCTCGAACGTGCAGTTCGCGATCAACCCCGCCGACGGCCGCATGGTCGTGATCGAGATGAACCCGCGCGTGTCGCGCTCTTCCGCGCTCGCATCCAAAGCGACCGGCTTCCCGATCGCCAAGGTCGCCGCCAAGCTCGCTGTCGGCTACACGCTCGATGAGCTCAGGAACGAAATCACCGGCGGCGCGACCCCGGCTTCATTCGAGCCCGCCATCGATTACGTGGTCACCAAGGTGCCGCGCTTCGCGTTCGAGAAATTCCCGCAGGCCAACGACCGCCTCACGACGCAGATGAAATCGGTGGGCGAGGTGATGGCCATCGGCCGCACCTTCCAGGAGTCGTTCCAGAAAGCGCTGCGTGGACTCGAGGTGGGGGTGGACGGCCTCAACCAGAAGACCACCGACCGCGAAACCATTGAGAAGGAGCTCGGCGAGCCCGGCCCCGAGCGCATCTGGTACGTCGGCGACGCCTTCGAGAACGGCTTTACGCTCGAAGAGGTCCACCAGCTCACCCACATCGACCCCTGGTTCCTCGACCAGATCAAGCAGATCGTCGACCTCGAGATGGAGCTCGACGATACCGACCTCGCTTCGGTCGATGCGGAGCGGATGCGCATGCTCAAGCGCAAGGGGTTCTCGGACCGGCGCCTCGCGTACCTGTTCAATGCGGCTGAATCCGAAGTGCGCGCCGCGCGGCACGCATTCGGCGTGCGCCCGGTCTACAAGCGCGTCGACACCTGTGCGGCGGAATTCTCGACCAACACCGCGTACATGTACTCGACCTACGAGGAGGAGTGCGAGGCCGCCCCGACGGACCGCAAGAAGATCATCGTGCTGGGCGGCGGGCCCAATCGCATCGGGCAGGGCATCGAGTTCGACTATTGCTGCGTGCATGCGGCCCTCGCCCTGCGCAAGGACGGGTACGAGACCATCATGGTCAACTGCAACCCGGAGACCGTGTCAACCGACTATGACACCAGCGACCGCCTGTACTTCGAGCCGCTCACGCTCGAGGACGTGCTCGAGATCGTCTACCTCGAAAAGCCGGTGGGCGTGATCGTGCAGTACGGCGGGCAGACGCCGCTCAAGCTCGCGCGGGAGCTTGAAAAGAACGGCGTGCCCATCATCGGCACTTCCCCCGATTCGATCGACATCGCGGAAGACCGCGAGCGCTTCCAGAAGCTGTTGCAAAAACTCAAGCTCCTGCAGCCGCCCAATCGCACGGCGCGCAGCGCGCCAGAGGCGATCAAGCACGCGCAGGCGATCGGCTACCCGGTCGTGGTGCGGCCGAGCTATGTGTTGGGCGGGCGCGCGATGGAAATCGTCCACCAGCAGGCCGATCTCGAGCGGTATATGGAAAACGCGGTGCGGGTATCGAACAACTCACCCGTGCTGCTCGACCGCTATCTCTCGGACGCCATCGAAGTCGATGTGGACTGCATCTGCGACGGCAAGGACACCTTCATCGGCGGCATCATGGAGCACATCGAGCAGGCGGGCGTGCACTCGGGCGACTCGGCCTGCTGCCTGCCGCCGCATTCGCTCGCCAGCCATCTGGAGCGTGAGCTGCGCCGCCAGACCGTGCTGATGGCCAAGGCGCTCAAGGTGGTGGGCTTGATGAACGTGCAGTTCGCGATCCAGCGCGACACGGTCTACGTGCTCGAAGTGAATCCGCGCGCCTCGCGCACCGTGCCTTTCGTTTCCAAGGCCACGGGATTGCAGCTGGCCAAGATTGCCGCCCGCTGCATGGCCGGCATTCCTCTTGCGGCGCAGCAAATCGGCCCAGAGGTGATCCCGCCCTATTTCTCGGTCAAGGAAGCCGTCTTCCCGTTCGCCAAGTTTCCCGGGGTGGACACGATCCTCGGGCCGGAGATGAAGTCCACCGGCGAGGTCATGGGGATCGGCATGAGCTTCGGGGAGGCCTTCGTCAAGTCCCAGCTCGCCGCCGGGGTTCGCCTGCCCTCCGGCGGGCGGGCATTCGTGAGCGTCCGGGACGGGGACAAGCTGGCGGCGGTGGCCATCGCAAGGGACCTTGTCGACATGGGGTTTTCGCTCCTGGCGACGCGGGGAACCGCCGCCGTCCTTGCGGCCCACGGCCTGGCGGTGTCGGTCATCAACAAGGTGGCCGAGGGCCGCCCGCACATCGTCGACATGATCAAGA
>JBBQNG010000395.1:0-3442 GCA_038329645.1 Burkholderiales bacterium | reverse complement strand
GGTGCCGGGAGACAGGGCTGCTCCCGCCCCAACCCCTCCCTCCGAGACGGAGGGGCCGGCCCTTTCGGGCCGCACTGCGCTGCTAGAAGCGCGCCGGCTCGCTCGCGCTCACCGACCAGTGGGAAGCGACGTCGCCGTACTGGTCGACGCTCTCGAGGTTCACGCCGAAGCCCCACAGCCGGGCCACGTGCTTGAGCACCTCCTGGGCGCCGTCGTGCAGGGGACGATTGTTGTGGCGGGTGTGGCGCAGCGTCAGCGAGCGGTCGCCGCGCAGGTTGACGCTCCAGACCTGGATATCGGGCTCGCGCGAGGCGAGGTCGTATTGCCGTGACAGCGCCTCGCGCACATGCCGGTAGCCGGCCGTGTCGTGGATCGAGGCGACCTGCAGGTGCTCCTCGTGCTCGTCGTCGAGGATCGAGAACAGGCGCAGGTCGCGGATGACTTTCGGCGACAGGTACTGGCCGATGAAGCTTTCGTCCTTGAAGTTGCGCATCGCGTGGTGCAGGGCGGGCAGCCACGGCGTGCCGGCCAGGTTGGGGAACCACTCGCGGTCTTCGTCGGTCGGGCTTTCGCAGATGCGCCGGATGTCGGTGTACATCGCGAAGCCGAGCGCATACGGGTTGAGGCCGCTGTAGCCAGGGTGGCCGACCGGCGGCTGGAAGATGACGTTGGTGTGCGACTTCAGCCACTCGATCATCACGCCGTCGGTGAGATGGCCGTCGTCGTAGAGGGTGTTGAGCAAGCTGTGGTGCCAGAAGGTGGCCCAGCCCTCGTTCATCACCTGCGTCTGCCGCTGCGGGTAGAAGTATTGGGCGATCTTGCGCACGATGCGCACCACCTCGCGCTGCCAGGGCTCGAGCAGGGGCGCGTTCTTCTCGATGAAATAGAGCAGGTTCTCCTGCGGCTCGGCCGGAAAGCGCTTGGCCTCGCCAGCCTCGCCCGCCTTGTCGGGCCGCTTGGGCAGGGTGCGCCAGATATCGTTGATCTGCCGCTGCGCGTAGTCCTGGCGCTCGGTGCGGCGGGCCAGCTCTTCGGCGAACGAGATCTTGCTCGGACGGTGATAGCGGTCGACGCCGTAGCTCTGCAGGGCGTGGCAGCTGTCGAGAATTTCCTCGACCTGATGCATGCCGTGCTTTTCCTCGCACTCGGCGATGTAGTTGCGGGCATAGACGAGGTAATCGACGATCGACGACGCATCGGTCCAGAGGCGGAAGAGATAGTTGCCCTTGAAGAAGCTGTTGTGGCCGTAGGCGGCGTGGGCGATCACCAGCGCCTGCATTGCCGTGGTGTTCTCCTCCATCAGGTAGCTGATGCAAGGGTCGGAATTGATGACGATCTCGTAGGCCAGGCCCATCTGGCCACGCCGGTAGCTACGCTCGTTGGCGATGAACTCCTTGCCGTAACTCCAGTGCCGGTAGTTCACCGGCATGCCGACCGAAGCGTAGGCATCCATCATCTGCTCGGCGGTGATGACCTCGAGCTGGTTCGGGTAGGTGTCGAGCGCGTAGCGCTCGGCCGCGGCGCGGATTTTCTCGTGGTACTGCTCGACCAGCTCGAAGGTCCAGTCGCTCGGGTCGGGCAGCGGGGCTTCAGCGCGCGGCCCGGCCGGAAGCGGCGCGGCGGGCAGCGAACGTTCGGGGCGGAGCTTGCGGCGCGTCGGCGAGGCGTGCGTGGCGATCGGCTCGATCGCGCCGGCGGCAGAGCCGGGTGCGAACTCGGCTGCCAGCTCGGCGGCAATCACCGGGCCGGCAATCGGGCCGCTTATCGGGCCGGCAGGCAGGCCGAGGCCGGCGCCGAAATCACCGCTCATGCCGCCACTCCTTCGCCCTTGAACAGATCCCGGAACACCGGATAGATCTGCGCCGCCTGCGTGACCTTTCTCATCGCGAAGTGGCGTTCGACCTCCTGCAACCGGGCGTATTCCTCCCACAGGTTCTGCTCTTCCTCGGCCACCTGCACGTAGGCGAAGTAGCGGCACTTGGGCAAGAGGCTCTCGGCAAGCAGCTCGCGGCAGCGGCCCGAATCGTGGTGCCAGTTGTCGCCGTCGCTGGCCTGGGCGCCGTAGATGTTCCAGTCTTCAGGCGAGTAGCGCTGGGTGATGATCTCGTCCATCAGCACCAGCGCGCTCGAGACCACCGTACCGCCGGTCTCGCGGGCGCGGAAGAAGTTCTCTTCGTCGACTTCCTGGGCCTGGGTGTGATGGCGAATGAAGACGATGTCGATCTTCTCGTAGTGCCGGGTCAGGAACAGGTACAGCAGGATGAAGAAGCGCTTGGCGAGGTCTTTCCTCGCCTCGTCCATCGAGCCCGAGACGTCCATCAGGCAGAACATCACCGCCTTGGCCATCGGCACCGGCTGGCGCACGCGGTTGCGAAAGCGCAGGTCGATCGGATCGAGGTAGGGGATGCGATCAAGGCGGTTGCGCAGGACGGATATCTGCTCTTCGATCTCCTTGCGCGCAAGCTCCTCGGCCGCATCGCGAGCGACGATCGGCAGCTCGGCCAGCAGCGCCTCGAGCCGGGCCAGCTCGGCCCGCGAGCCGGCACCGATGGCCACGCGCCGGCCGATGGCGCCGCGCATCGAGCGGATCACGCTCAACTTGCTCGGGTTGCCGGCGCGCGACTAGCCGGCTGGCTGGCTCTTCCTGTCCGGCGTCTCGGCCAGCTGCGTGCGGGTCATGCGCGGCTGGGCCAGCTCGTCGAAGAAGATCTGCATGAACTCTTCCTTGCTCAGGTGGAAGACGAAATCGTCTTCGCCGCCATCGGAATCGCCGGCCTGGCCCGAGCCGCTGCCCTTGCCCCCGCCGCCTTTCGGCCGCTCGATTCGGTCGCCGCGCATGTAGTCGGTGTTGCCCGGGTGGACCATCTCGCGTGCCCCGCCGCTGCCGTGGCTGAACACCGGCTCGCTGATGTCGCGCTTGGGCAGGTGGATGTCTTCGCCGAGCTCCATGTCGCGAATGCCGCGCTTGTCGACGGCCTTCCTCACCGCATCTCGCAGCTGATCCTGATAGCGGCGGAGGAAGCGCTCGCGGTTGCCGATCGACTTGTTCTTGCCGGCCAGCCGGCGGTCGATGATCTGCTGCAGCATCGCGGTCCTAGGAGCTTTTCCTGACCCGCAGATACCACTCGCACAAGAGGCGCACCTGCTTGGCGGTGTAGCCCTTCTGAACCATACGATTGACGAAGTTCTCGTGCTTCTTGGCTTCGTCGGCACTGGCCTTGGCGTTGAAGCTGATCACCGGCAAGAGCTCCTCGGTGTTCGAGAACATCTTCTTCTCGATCACCGTGCGCAGCTTCTCGTAGCTCGTCCACGCCGGGTTCTTGCCGGCATTGTTGGCGCGCGCGCGCAAAACGAAGTTGACGATCTCGTTGCGGAAGTCCTTCGGGTTCGAGATGCCGGCCGGCTTCTCGATCTTCTCGAGCTCGCCGTTGAGCTGGGCCCG
>JBBQNG010000394.1:0-3477 GCA_038329645.1 Burkholderiales bacterium | reverse complement strand
TCCCGACGCGAAGGCGCTGCTGCTCGCGCTCGTTCCGACGGCGGCGATATTCGTCGAGAGTTTCCGTCCTGGCACGCTCGAGAAAATGGGTCTTGCCCCGCAACGCCTGTTCGAAGCCAATCCGCGGCTGGTGATCGTGCGTATTTCGGGCTGGGGTCAGACCGGCCCCTACAAGAACCGCCCGGGTTTCGGTACGCTAGTCGAGGGGATGTCGGGCTTTGCCTCGATGAACGGGTTTCCTGATCGCGAACCCGTGCTGCCCCCGATGTACCTGGCAGACAGCGTCGCCGGGTTGTATGGCGCGTCCGCCGTGATGATTGCGTTGCGCGAAGTCGAGGTCAACGGCGGCGCTGGCCAGGTGATCGACCTGCCGCTTTTCGATCCGCTCTTCGCCGTGCTCGGGCCGCAGGCGGCGAATTACCGTCTCACGGGCAAGGTGAAGGAGCGCGTCGGCAGCGGCTCCACGAATTCCGGGCCGCGTAACGCGTACCGTACCAGTGACGGACTCTGGGTTTGCCTGTCGGCGTCCACCCAGAAGATGGCCGAGCGCCTGTTCCGCGCAATCGGACGCGAGGACCTCGTCGACGATCCCCGCTATCTCACCAACGCGCTCCGGGTCAGGCATCGCGAGGAACTCGATGCGATCATCGGCAGCTTTATCGCCCAGCGCACGCAGGCCGAGAACGTCCTGTTCTTCGACGCGCAGGATGTGACCATCGGCCCCATCTACGATATATCCCAGATCCTGCAGGACCCTCATGTTCTGGAAAGGGAACTGATTGCCGACTACCCGGATGCGGATATGGACAGGCTGCCGATGCATCACGTCGTGCCGCGCTTGTCGGCGACGCCAGGATCCGTGCGCACCCCGGCCCCTTGGCTCGGAGAACATAACCGTGCCCTGCTAGGTGCCATCGGCGTCGATGTGGGGCGATACGCCGAACTGCTCGCTGCGGGCTCGGTGTGCGAGAGGATGGACAAAGGAGATGACCCATGAAACCCGGCCTGCCTGTGTGGCGCTCCCTGCTGTACGTTCCGGTAAACGTCGAGAAGTACGTCGACAAGGCGCACACGCGCGGTGCCGACTGCATCCAGGTTGACCTCGAAGACAGCGTGCCTGCAGCGGAAAAGGATCGCGCCCGAACCCTCGTGCCAGCCGTGGCCGCCCGGGTAAGGCGCGGGGGTGCAGACGTCGTGGTGCGGATCAACCGCTCCCTTGTCGCCGCGGTTCGCGACATCGAATCGTCGGTCGGGCCGGACGTGAACGGGATTGCGGTCACCAAGGTGCAGGGGGCCGATCACTTGCGCCTGCTTGACGAGCTGGTCAGCGACTTGGAGGACCAGCGGGGACTGCCGATCGGCCACACGCGTTTCATCGCGATGGTCGAAACCCCGGCAGCCTTTTTTCGCATGGCCGAAATCGCGCGCGCAGTCGGCCGGCTTGCGGCCATGAACATTGGCGGGGAGGACTTTGCGCTCGAGAACGGTATGGCGCCCTCGGAAGAAACCCTGCAGATGCCCAAGCAGCAGATGATCTTTGCCGCCCGGTCGGCTGGCCTGATGCCGCTGGGGTTCGTGGCCAGCGTCGCGGGGTTCGGCGACTGGGAGGCGTTCCGCGCCATGGTGAGGCGCTCGCGCCAATTCGGGTTCATGGGGGCCGGCTGCATCCACCCCGGGCAGGTGCTGATCGTGAACGAGGAATATTCGCCCGCCGCCGGGGAAGTCGCCTATGCGCAGCGCGTGATTGTCGAAAATGCCAGGGCCGAGGCGGCGGGGCGCGCGTCGTTTGCCCTCGACGGCAGGATGATCGACGTGCCGGTCGTCGAGCGGGCCCGGCGGCTGCTCGATCGCCACGCCGCCATCGGGGTGCGCGAGGCGGCCAAGCGCGCCGCGACCGGATGATCCATTTGGGCAACGGGTTGCCTCACCGATCCCCCGCACAACCTTTTCTGGAGTGGCGAAATCCGCTAAAGTGGTGAATCATTGCGGTCCCGCGTAGAAGGCCTCGCGATGCGCTTTTTTTTTTCGCCCAAGGCATAATGATCCGATGCTTCCACGCCCTTCGCACCAGGGGCCCCAGGAAAACAGTTAATGGCGACACCTCCTGCTGATCTGAAGCGCCTCGGGCGCTACGACATCGAGGCCGTCCTCGGCAAGGGCGCCATGGGCGTCGTGTATGCGGGCATGGACCCTAGATTGCACCGCAAGGTTGCGATCAAGACCATTCTCAAGAGCTCGCTCGACGAGGACACCGCCCGCGAATACACGATGCGCTTCGACCGCGAGGCCCAGGCGGTCGCACGGCTGAACCACCCGAACATCGTGCAGGTGTACGACTTCGGTGCCGAAGGCGAAGTCGCGTACATCGTCATGGAGTTCATCCAGGGCAAGGAGCTCAAGGATTTTTTCGACGCCAACGAGCGCTTCGACATCAAGGAAGCGGTCCACATCATGGGGGAGCTGTGCGAGGCCCTCCATTTTGCGCATGAGGCCGGGATCATCCACCGGGACATCAAGCCGGCGAACGTGATGATCGACAACAAGGGGCGCGTCAAGCTCGCCGACTTCGGCGTGGCGCGCATCACCGACGCGGACCGGTCCGCGTCGGAGAAAACGCAGGCCGGCGCGATTGTCGGCACCCCCGCATACATGTCCCCCGAGCAGATCGAGGGCGGCGAGATAGACCGGCGCACGGATATCTTCTCGGCCGGCATTATCCTGTACCAGTTCCTCACCGGGGAAAAGCCCTTCACCGGCACCAGCACCTGGACGATCGCGAAGAAGATCCTGCAGGACGAGCCGGTGATGCCGTCGCGGCTCAACACGAAAATCTCCCCGCTTTTCGACGCCATCATCAAGAAGGCGCTCGCGAAGAACATGAACGCGCGCTACCAGAACGCGCGCGACCTCGGCGCCGATCTGAAGAACGCGCTCGAAGGCAAGGCGGCAACCGACGACAGCGACAAGACTGTCGTCGGCTCGCTCAAGTTCGACGCCTCGTTGCCGCCTGCGGCGATTGCCGCCGCGCCCGCCGGCGCGTCGGGTTCATCCGCCGGCCAGACCGGGACCCAGGAAGTCGAGCTTGAATTCTGGCGCTCGATCAAGGACGGCAACGACGCCGATGACTTCGACCTTTACGTAAAGCAGTTTCCCGACGGCATTTATGCCGCCCTGGCCAAGCGCAAGAGCGCGAAACTGCGGGGCGTTTCCAGCGAGGAAACCGCCACCCGCGGAGCGCAAGCCGCCGCGGAGCAGGAAAAGCGAGAGCTGGAAGAAGCCGCGCGCCGCGAAGCCGAGGTCAAGGCCAAGCTCGCCGAGGAGAAGGCCAAGCTCGAGGCCGAGCTCGCGAAGCGCGAGGCCGATTACCAGAAGCGCACCGCGGAAATCGAGGCCAAGCGCGAAGTCGAGGCAAAAGCGAGAGCCGAGAAGGACGCCGCCGAGAAGGCCGAATTCGAAGCCAAGCTCGCCAAGCGCGAG
>JBBQNG010000393.1:0-3501 GCA_038329645.1 Burkholderiales bacterium | reverse complement strand
AGACCTTCGAGCGCTATTGGCGGAGCTTCGACCAGCGCCGTGTCGACGAGGCTGCCGGCGTCCGCAACGGCGATGGCGGCTACACGCCGTATGAGTGGCGCACGGTGAGCGCCCTCGTGCGCCTCGGTGAGCGCGAGCGAGCGGAGCAGGTCATGGCGTACTTCTATCGCGATCGCCGTCCTGCTGGCTGGAATCAGTGGGCCGAGGTGGTCCTGCGCGACGCCCGCGAGCCACGCTTCCTCGGCGACATGCCGCATGGCTGGGTCGCGTCGGATCACATCCGCTCGGTGCTCGACGTCTTCGCGTACGAGGACGAAGGCGCGCACGCGCTCGTCCTCGCGGCCGGTGTGCCCGCAAGCTGGCTCCGCGGAGGCGGCGTCGCCGTCCGCGACCTGCGCACGCCCTACGGTCTTCTCTCCTGGCGGGCGCGACGAAGCCCTGACGGAGCGATAGACGTCACCGTCGCCGGGCTGTGCACCCAGCCCCCAGGCGGCATGACCTTGCGCGGGCCCTGGAGTCGGGACGCCAAGGTGTGGGTCGACGGTCGTCGCCGAAGCGGATGGTCAGACGCCATCGCACTGACGCGTACACCGGCCCGCATCCGCATCGAGACGCGTTGAAGTCGCCCTCGATTGAGTGTCTTGCGCCCAGCGGTGCACCAGCGCATGGCGCAGCGAGGCGGCTCCTCATTCGCGCGCGAGCGCGCAGTTCGCGCCGCGCAGCGCCGGCGCGGGCCCCGCCCGGATCGTCCACACCGGGATCGTGGAAAGATACTTCGAGAATCGGCCCTTGCTTTCGAAGCGCTCTCGAAAGCGCGAGCGGTCGATCCAGTCGCCGAGCCTGGGCACGATGCCGCCGCCGATGTAGACGCCGCCGCGGGCTCCGAACGTGAGCGCCAGATTGCCCGCTGCGCTTCCGAGCAGCGCAAAGAACAATTCGACCGCTTCGCCGCATTCGGCGTCGGAGCCGTCGAGTGCGTAGGCGGTGACCTCGGCGGGCTGCAGGTCTCGAGGCGGGTGACCGCGAAGATCGCACTCGACGCGGTACAGGTTGACCAGCCCGTTGCCGGACAATGCCCGCTCGGCCGAAGCATGGCCGAACATGCGCCGCAAAGCCGCGAGCACGCGATCTTCGCGGTCGTCGGCCGCACTCAACGACACATGTCCGCCTTCGCCCGCCAGTGGCCACGGCACGCCTTGCAATTCGACAAGCGCCGCGACTCCTAGACCAGTCCCGGGACCGATCAGTGCACGCGGTGCACCCAACTGCGGTGAGCCTGCGCCGATCGACGTGAGCTCTTCGGCCGACAATTCTGGCAAGGAGAGTGCGAGGGCTGCGAAATCGTTGAGCACGACGAGGCGTTCAACGCCCAAGCGGCTCTGCAATGCCTCAATCGAAAATGACCAGTCACGGTTCGTCATCGAAACCAGATCGCCGAGCACCGGGGTTGCAATGGAAATCGCGCAGGCAGCCGGCCGTGCTCCCGTTCGCTCACCGAGGTAGCGGTCGAGGACCGCCTCCAGATTCGGATATTCCTGGCAGAGGAACTGCCTGACATCCGTCACATTGCTGTTCTCGTGCGGGACCCAGCCGAAACGCGCGTGCGTTCCGCCGACATCGGCTACCAGACGCGGATAGGGTGCGGAGCGCTGCGACCGCGCGGCATACCTCACCAGCCTATGCCCGCTGCGACAATGCCGAGGGGCAACAGCGCTTCGTCAACGAAGTTCATGGTCTCGCTTTCTGATTGGCGACCTTGAGGCAGCAAACCAACGTAAGCAGTAGCGCAGCGTTCGTTGCCGGTCGAGTATAAAACTCCAGTTGCACGTTCGTCATGACCGACCTGCCCGCAGGCGGTTCAGGGTTGCTGTGTCCGAGCGCAGGAAGCCATGCATCTCGCGGGGTGACTTGGATTCCTGTCGACGCGACCAAGAAAGATTCGCGCGTTCAACGACGCAAGCTTATGAATCGCCATTGACGACGGCGCTCCAGAACAGGGCCTTGATCGGGTCGATCGGCGTCAGCAATTGCCGAGCCCACCCGGTGTTCAATCAATCCGGGTCCCCGGCAACGCCGATAGTTGATCGAGAACATGCGCATAACATCGGACCAGGCTCCTCGGGCTCGCGGCGAACGCGCAGCTTGTGGCGATCCTCGGGAGGGAATATGCGGCTGGCACAGTTCATCGAGCGCGACATGGAGCCAATCCTGGCTCTGTGGGAGACCTTCGCGCGCGCTTTGCCGACGGGTCGATGGATGGACGTCGAGGCATTGCGCGACCATGCACGGCAGATATTGGAAGCGGTGTGCAAGGACATCGTTCTCCCGCAGACGCGAGAACAGCAAGAAGCCAAGTGGAAAGGCCTTGCCCTGCCGCTCGACGCCAGGGAGACGGCAGCGCAGACGCATGCTCTGCTTCGGGCCCGCGGTGGCTTCAATATCAACGAGATGGCCTCCGAGTACCGCGCCTTGCGTGCCAGCGTGCTGAGGCTCTGGGCCGATGCTTGTGCGCCGGGATCTCCCGATCTTGAACAATTGGTCCGCTTCAACGAGGCCATCGACCAGGCGGTGGGCGAGTCGATCGCTCATTTCAGTGCCGACGTAGACCGGGCGCGCGATTTGCTTCTCGGCATCCTTGGCCATGATCTGCGCAATCCTCTCAACTCGATCCAGCTGACCGCGCATCACCTGCAAAGCCTGAACGCGGGCAAAGACGTCTCGGCCGCCGCGGCACGCCTCATCAGGAGCGGCTCGCGCATGAAAGCGCTGCTCGACGACCTGACGGATTTCAATCGAACGCGCCTGGGGGTAGGCATTCCGGTGCGCACGGCTGCCACCGACCTGCGTGAGCTCTTCGACGATCAGCTGCAGCAGATTCGGGCCGCGCATCCGACGCGTCAGATCACCCTCGCGTCCGAGGGCGATCTGCGGGGGAACTGGGACGCCAGCCGCATGCATCAGGTCCTGGACAACCTGGTCACGAACGCGTTGCGCTATGGCTCGGAGGAAGGTGTGGTGCGGGTGGCGCTCTCGGGCTCCGAGAACGAGGTTGTCTTCAAGGTCGAGAACGAGGGCGACAAGATCGCGGCCGGCACGCTCGTCCGAATGTTCGAGCCGCTCGCGCGTGGCGAGGATCGGCCGGAGGAAGGAAACCTCGGACTTGGCCTGTACATCTGCCGCGAAATCGCACGCGCGCACGGCGGCTCCATCGCCGCGGACTCGACGAATGCCGGAACTGCATTTACGGTCCGACTGCCGCGCAGCACGGAGGGTGTGCCGCAGGGGTGAAAGTGCTACGACGCCACTCGGGCGGGCGAGCCGGCATGCCGGCAAGCGTTTCGACGAGATCCAGGGCAACCTGGCTTCCGACTGGGAGCGCGCCAAGGGCAAGTCGCGGATGTCATGGGATCACGCCAAGAGCGCGACTCGCGCAGCTTGGGACCGAATCGCCAAGCCGGCGGGCGCCTGCCTGCCGGCCTGTCTTTGAGCGACGACAGCTCT
>JBBQNG010000392.1:0-3504 GCA_038329645.1 Burkholderiales bacterium | reverse complement strand
AGGCGTCACCGCCGCGTGGGCCGAAGTGGTGAACAACTACCAGCGCCGCGCCGACCTGATCCCGAACCTGGTCGCCACCGTAAAGGGCGCTGCCGATTTCGAGAAGTCCACGCTTGAGGCCGTAGTCAATGCCCGCGCATCCGTTGGCCAGCTGAAAATCACGCCCGAACTGCTCAACGATCCGGCCGCGTTTGCGAACTTCGAGAAAGCCCAGGCCAGCCTCTCCAGCGCATTGTCACGCCTCCTTGCCGTTGCCGAAGCCTATCCGCAGCTCAAGGCGACCGAGGCCTTCCGGGACCTTGCAGTGCAGCTCGAAGGCGCCGAAAACCGCATCACCGTCGCGCGCGGGCGGTACATCAAGGCCGTCCAGGATTACAACGTCTCGGTGCGCAGCTTCCCGAACAACCTCACCGCGATGATCTTCGGCTACAAGCCCAAGCCCAACTTCACGGTGGCCAACGAGAAGGAAATCTCGGTCGCGCCCAAGGTCGACTTCGGCAAGTCGGCACCTGCGCCGGCGCCTGCCAAGTAGCCGATGCCCAATCGCTGGCTCGCGGCGGGGCGTGGTCTTGCGATGCTCGCGCTCGCGGGCCTCACCCTGCTGGCGCCGGCGCACGCCGAAGTCGCCATTCCCGCTCTCAAGGCCCGTGTCACCGACCTCACGGGGACACTCACAGCCGAGCAAAAGACGTCTCTCGAGCAGCGCATCGCCGCATTCGAGTCGGCCAAGGCCAGCCAGCTGGCGGTGCTCATGCTGCCGACCACCAAGCCGGAGGAGATCGAGCAATTCTCGATCCGCCTGGCCGAAGCGTGGAAGATCGGGCGCAAGGGTACCGATGACGGGCTCATCCTCGTGGTTGCGAAAGACGACCGGCGCCTGCGCGTCGAGGTGGGCTACGGCCTCGAGGGTGCGATCCCCGATGCGATGGCCAAGCGTGTGATCAGCGAGACGATCACGCCGAAATTCAAGGCAGGCGATTTCTACGGCGGCATTTCGGCCGGCGTGGACCAGCTGATCAGGCTGGCCGAGGGCGAAAAGCTGCCGCCGCCTTCGGCAGCGGCCAGCCCGCAGTCTTCCGGCAGTTCGAATGACCCGTTCGAATACCTCGTCCCGGGCTTTTTCGTCCTGCTGATCGGCGGCGCCGCCGTGCGGGCGATGTTCGGGCGTGTCCCGGGCGCAATAATCACCGGCGGCATCATGGGTGTAGTCGCCTGGTTCCTCTTCAGCATCGGCATCGCCGCGATCGTGGCGATCGTTGCATTCATCATGACGCTGCTGAATACCGGCAACTGGGCGTCGGGCAGCGGCGGGTCCGGGGGATTCTCGTCGGGCTCGAGCAGCGGCGGCTCGAGCTGGGGCGGGGGCGGCGGCAGTTTTGGCGGGGGCGGCTCCTCGGGGAGCTGGTGATCCCGATGCGCTGGATAAAGCACCTGTTCCTTGACGATTTCGCGGTGCGCCGCGCCTTTCCGCGCGCGGCGCTGGAGGCGATCGGCGGGGCCATCGCCGCGCAGGAGAAGCGCCATCGCGGCGAGCTGCGCCTTGCGGTCGAAGGCGGGCTGCCGCTCTTCCCGCTCCTGGCCGGCCGGACCGCGCGGGCGCGCGCGATCGAAGTCTTCAGCCGCTTGCGCATCTGGGACACCGAAGACAATGCCGGCGTCCTCATCTACCTGCTGCTCGCCGAGCGCCAGGTCGAGATCGTCGCCGACCGCGGCATTCACGCCAGGGTGGGAAGCGCGGCCTGGGATGCGATCTGCGGCGAAATGCAATCCGCTTTCGCCGCCGGTCGCTTCGAGGCCGGCGCGATCCTCGGCATCGAAGCCATCAGCGACCTGCTCGCCGCACACTTCCCGCCCGGCGACGAAAACCCCAACGAGTTGCCTGATACTCCCATCGTGCTCTAACGTAGCGGGTCGGGCCGCTTCCGGCCCAGGGGAGAAACGCAGTGAACAAAAGATTCATCGCAGCCGCGGCGCTGCTCGGCGCGCTCGCATCGGGCGTCGCAATCGATGCCTTTGGGCAACCCGTGGAATCGGTCATGGCGCAGGCCAGAAAAGAGAAGGCCGGCCTCGTCGAGACCATGAAGGACCTCGTGTCGATCGAATCGGGCAGCGGCGACCGCGAAGGGCTCGACAGGATCTCCGCGCTCATCGCCGAAAGGCTGCGCGCGCTGGGCGGCAAGGTGGAGCTCGTCGAGGCGGGGCCGGAGATCTACAGGATGGTCGACACGCCGGCCAGGATCGGCCGCATGGTTCATGCGCGGTTCGAAGGCAGCGGCACGAAGAAGATCCTGCTGATCGCGCACATGGACACGGTTTACCTCAAGGGCATGCTTGCGAACCAGCCGTTCCGGGTCGAAGGCGATCGCGCCTACGGCCTGGGCATTGCGGACGACAAGCAGGGCATCGCGGTGATCCTGCACACGTTGGCGGTTCTCAAGGGACTGAATTTCCGCGACTACGGCCTGGTCACCGTGCTCATCAATGCGGACGAGGAGGTGAGCTCGGCAGGCTCGCGCACGATGCTTACGCGGATGGGCGCGGAGCATGACGCGGTACTCTCGTTTGAGGGTACTCCCGCGGCCTCCGACCGCCTTTCTCTCTCCACTGCTGGGATCGCGGCTGTCGTACTGACTGTCAATGGCCGGGCGTCGCACGCTGGATCGGCTCCGGAGAACGGTCGCAACGCCCTGTACGAGCTCTCCCACCAGATTCTCCAGACCCGCAACCTCTCCGACCCCAAAGTCGGCGTGAAGATGAACTGGACGGTCGCAAGCGCCGGCACCAATCGCAACGTCATCCCGGCGATCGCAAAGGCCACCGCTGACGTACGCGTGCTGCGCATCGCGGATTACGACGGGATCGAAGCCAAAGTGCGCGACCTCATCAAGAACAAGCTGATTCCCGACACGCAGGTCGAAATGGTGTTCGAGCGCCGCCGTCCGCCGCTCGAAGCCACCGCGGCCTCCAAGGCGCTCGCCGCGCATGGCCAGAAGATCTACCGCGAGCTGGGCAAGGATCTGGTGGTCGGGGAAGTCGCGGAAGGCGGCGGCACCGACGCGGCTTTCGCCTCGCTAAAGGCGGCGGGGCCGGTCCTCGAGCGATTCGGCCTGCGGGGTTTTGGCGCGCATTCGAACGACGCCGAGTACGTGATGCTGGATTCGATCGAGCCGCGCCTGTACCTCGCTGCGCGGATGATCATGGATTTTGCTACGGGGAAGGCGAAGTAGAAGCATTGGTTTTAGGCTTTTAAACCCATCTCGAGCCTGTCAGGAGTTTTGTGTTTGAGGCATACCATGACGTCTGATAGGAGACAGTATGCCAAAGCCAGTAAGGAAGATGCAGAAAGCCAACGCGGCCGCGCAAGCGGCGGTGTTGCCCAAGATCCCGCCTGAGTTGCTCGACCAGCTCGTCAAGGGGCCGATGAGCGCTGAGGCGGTGCAGGAGGCATCTACGGCCTTCAAGAAGGCGCTGATCGAGCGCGCCTTGGGTGCCGAAATGAGTCAC
>JBBQNG010000391.1:0-3518 GCA_038329645.1 Burkholderiales bacterium | reverse complement strand
CAACTGCAGGCGTACCGGGATGGGCAGATCGCGGGAGCGGCCAACCCGGCGTATGCGCCTGCGCGCGGCAACCTTGGGATCACCGACGACGAGATCCGGACCAGCCTCGAAGGCGCGCAGCTAAAGTTACAGCGCGAACGCGGCACCAACCTGACCATCTTCTCGCCGCGCGCCATGGGGATGGGGCATCACATCGGCAGCGAACTGACCAGCAAGTACTGGTCGGAGCAGTGCAACGAGCTGATCCACCGCGTGTGCAAGCTCTACCCGAAAAATTTCGTCGGCGTATGCCAGCTGCCGCAGTCGCCCGGCGTGCCACCGAAAAACTGCATTCCGGAGCTCGAGCGCTGCGTGAAGGAATTCGGTTTCATCGGCTGCAACCTGAATCCCGATCCTTCGGGCGGCTACTGGACCGATCCCCCGCTCACCGACAAATGGTGGTACCCGCTATACGAGAAGATGGTCGAGCTCGACGTGCCCGCCATGATCCATGTGAGCGGTTCGTGCAACCCGAATTTCCACGCGACCGGGGCGCATTACCTCAACGGCGACACCACCGCTTTCATGCAGCTGATCGAGAAGAACCTGTTCAAGGACTTTCCCACGCTCAAGTTCATCATCCCGCACGGCGGCGGTGCGGTGCCGTATCACTGGGGCCGCTATCGCGGGCTCGCGCAGGACATGGGTTTGCCGCCGTTGAAAGACTTGCTGCTCAATAACGTGTTCTTCGACACGTGCGTGTACCACCAGGCCGGCATCGACTGCCTGCTCAAGGTGATTCCGGCCGACAACATCCTGTTTGCTTCCGAGGTGGTAGGGGCGGTGCGCGGGATCGATCCCGAGACCGGCCACTTCTTCGACGATACGAAGCGCTACGTGGATGCGGTGGGCTGGCTGACCGGGGCGGACAAGGAGAAGATTTTCAGCGGGAACGCGAAGCGGGTGTACGGGAGGTTCGCGAAGCACTGCGCGGAGTGCTGAGCTTGGCTGCTGATATTTTTGATGGAAAGCCCAATCGTGGCGCGGCTTGCAGGTGAAGTTAGTGACATTTTGGTTCGGGCTGCGCTTCCGGATTGGCTCCCCGACCCGGGATCGAACTAAATTTCAATCTCTTCCGGCGGAACGACGACGACCTTCCCGTCGCGCCACACAACAATCGACTGGCCAAGAGATTTGTGACGAGCAACAGCCTCACGTCCTGCCAACTGGATGGCCTCGAAGACATCCACGGCCCTGAAGTCCTCACCCTTGTGTCGGGGAGACTCCTGCTCCGCTTTTTGAACTGGTTTCATGACGTCCCGCAAGAGTCGTTTCCAAAGGTCGGCATTTTCGATCCGCATCGGACCGCCCGAATCTCTTGATGCAATGGGGCGAGATTCAACGGGCCAGGAATTGTCAGCTATCTGCCACGCATCTGCAATCGGCATATAGAGGTTGAAGAAATTGTGCAACCCGCGCTCGTACCGCCGCCGGATGACCGGCTCCGGAATCGCGTGCCCACCCGCGCGCACGCGTGCGGCAACACGCTGGACGGCCATGTCCGCGCTCGGTAACCATACATAAGTGAGATGAAAGAAATAGCCGGCTTGCTGGAGCGCTTCGATCCGCGGGCGAAGGCTGCGGCTTGCAAGCGTCGTCTCGATAGCGAAGTCCCGCGCATCGCGCGCAAGCTCATCCAGCCTGCGCAACATGATCCGGCCGGCTTCGATTTCTCCCACGCCTTCCGAGACAGCAATGTCATCCGCGTTCACAAAGGCTGCAACGCGACGGGAGCCAGTCAGCAGCTTGGACGCCGAGGTCGACTTCCCCGCCCCATTGGGCCCGGCAATGACGAAGAGATTGGGCACGGCCTATGGCCGCCTACCTGATCAAGCCGGGATCTGTTCGAACGAGAAATTCGGGCTGTCGGCTCGCGTGCTGGCGTGCTCGACGGTAATTGAGCAGATGATTCCCTCGGCATCGAGGTCGAGCAGCGTGTTCTCGTCAAGATCGCGTGTCTCAACGACGAGCGCAGCGCGAAACTCGATATGGAGAGTGTCGGTATCCGTGAAGTACTTGACCTTCATTGGCACCTCCTAAAGCGCCTGCGCCTTCTTCAACAGGCTTGCGGCGGCCTTGGCGAGCACAACGTCCCCGCCAGCCTTCACCAGCTTTGCGCCTGCGATGAGCGCGCGCCGCTCGTCCTTGGTGACGGCAAGCGGACCGGTCGACGGTTCTTCCGCCAGGACGTAGCCAATGCCCGGGTCGCCCTCGATAGCGAAGCCCGCGGCACGCAATGCACCGATATCGCGGTAGATCGTGCGCACCGTCACGCCGAGGGCTTCCGCAGCATCGACTGCGCGCAAGACTTCAGGACCGAGCATCGGAGCCATCGCGAGCAGCCTCCGAGCGCGCTTGGAGCTACTGACATTATTTCTTTCACCAGCCATGACGGACGCCATTCTTCAGTAAACTTCCTGACATTATATGGCCACTCTATGGGAGGAATTTCACCACCGTTCCATTGCATCGGTACGGCGAATTCGGGTCGACGGCCGCGTGGTAGCAGGCGAAATTCACGATTGCGTCCCCGCCTAGCGCCACAGCCTGGTTGCGCAAATCCGCCACCCCGGCCTCGACGGAGGAGTATTTAGGCACGCTGATGGCGCTCTGCCACGGCTCGACCCAGAGGCGCTTCACAAACCGGTAGCCCTGCGATCCGGGAGGCGACGACTCATAAACGCCGACCTGTCCCGCCTCTGGCGAGGAGTCGGCCCGGGTGCCGTAAAGGGAGCATCCGGAAATCGCGGCGACGACCAGCGACAGGCAAACAAAGTGCATCAGGTTCATGGCAGGACCTCGCTCCAGAATTTGCGCAATCTTACCCGCTCATTCCAGGTTGACGCTCTGCACCACCGGCCGCCAGTAGTCGAAGTCGGCCTTCCAGAACCGCTCGAGCTGCGCGGCGCCCATCGGCGCGGGGATCGCGCCCAGGTCCCTCAACTTTGCCAGGGTGTCCGGCTGGTTGATGGCCTTGAGCGCCTCGGCCTCGAGCCGGGCCAGGACGGGCGCCGGCACGCCTGCACGGGTAAAGAGGGAGAACCAGCTCGAGTTCTTGAACTCGGGCAGGCCCGACTCGGCAATGGTCGGCACGTCAGGCATGACGCCGACGCGCTCGTCGGTCGTAACCCCGAGCAGCTTGACTTGGCCCGACTTGGCCGGGCCGATCGACCCGGTGATGTTGTCGAACATGAACACGATGGTCCCGCCCATCAGGTCCTGCATGGCGGGCGCGGAGCCCTTGTAGGGCACATGCTGGATGTCTATCCCGGCCTGCTTCTTGAACAACTCGCCCGAAAGATGCATCGCGCCGCCCGTGCCGGAAGAGCCGTAGTTGAGCTTGCCCGGGTTTGCCTTGATCCACGCGATGAGCTCTTTGAGGTTTTTCGCGGGCACGTCCTTGTTGACGATGATCACGTTGGGTATTTTCGCGATCATCGCCACCGGCTGCAGGTCCCGCAACGGATCGTAGGTGAGGT
>JBBQNG010000390.1:0-3528 GCA_038329645.1 Burkholderiales bacterium | reverse complement strand
GGGCAGGGCCTGGTCAGTCGGGCCGAGGTTGTTCGGCAGCTTCTTTTCGATGGTGATGGTGTCACCGACCTTCGCCGCCTGCAGTTCCTTGATGCCGCCGATGATGAAGCCCACCTCGCCGGCCCTGAGCAGCTCGCGTGGCGTCGACTTGGGCGAGAACACGCCCATCTGCTCGATCGGGTAGACGGCGTTGCTGGCCATCATGCGCATGCGCTCGTTCTTCTTCAGCACGCCGTCGACCACGCGCACCAGCATCACGACGCCGACGTAGTTG
This sequence comes from Burkholderiales bacterium, assembly GCA_038329645.1. Taxonomy (GTDB): domain Bacteria; phylum Pseudomonadota; class Gammaproteobacteria; order Burkholderiales; family SG8-39; genus SZAS-79. The sequence continues at coordinate 3,254 of JBBQNG010000390.1, read as the reverse complement.
TCGAACCAGCTGTCGATGATCATGGCGCGCGGCGGCGCGTCCGGGTTGCCCTTGGGCGACGGCATGCGCGCGATCACCGCCTCGAGGATCTCTTCGATGCCCATGCCCGTCTTGGCCGAGCACGGGATCGCGTCGGTGGCGTCGATGCCGATGACGTCCTCGATCTCCTTCTTGGCGTTCTCGGGATCGGCGTTGGGCAGGTCCATCTTGTTCAGGACGGGTACCACCTCGACGCCCAGCTCGAGCGCGGTGTAGCAGTTGGCCACCGTCTGCGCCTCGACGCCCTGGCTCGCGTCCACTACCAGCAGCGCGCCTTCGCAGGCCGACAACGATCGGCTCACTTCATAAGAGAAGTCGACGTGCCCCGGCGTGTCGATCAGGTTGAGGTTGTACGTCTGGCCGTTCTTGGCGACGTACTCGAGCGCCGCGGTCTGTGCCTTGATCGTGATGCCCCGCTCGCGTTCGATGTCCATCGAGTCGAGCACCTGCGCGTCCATCTCGCGGTCGGACAGGCCGCCGCAGCGCTGGATGATCCGGTCGGCCAGCGTGCTCTTGCCGTGGTCGATGTGGGCAATGATCGAGAAATTTCTGATGTGATCCATGAGGGTCGTTCGAACGGTCAGGCGTCGGTGTCTCTTGGCGCTTGCCGTGTCGGCGCGGACTCGCAGCGGGGGTGGTGCGAGGGGCGCCGGAAATGACCGCTGCGCCCTGCGTCGAGACTAAAAAAAAGGCACGTCCAAAAAGAGACGCGCCTTCCAACAAAATCGTATGGCAACTGCTTGTTGGGCCTTCATTGTAGCCAAAAGCACCTCGGTGGAAACCGCGTCTTTGCTGGGTTTTTGTGGCGTTGCAAGCCTCCAACATGAAAATTCGTCCACAAGTTATGCACAGGGTGGCGTGCATCGATTGTGGACAAGTTGGAGGCCGGCAGAAGTCCCGGGGGAGAGCGCGTCAACCCAGCGATTTCAGAGCCAATTGTACCGTTTTGGCGGGATTCGCCGGGCACAAATGTTGATCAAGTGGGTGCCTGCTCACTTATGTCTGGTTGGGCCGTCCAAGGCTAGAGCGGGAACCTTGTTCGTCAGACGCACAACCGTCCTGCCTTGTGGAAAGACCCGCCGGATTACTGGGCTGTGAGGTCATTTCTGGAACTTGTAACCGCCGATGAACTCAGATCCGGCATCTGCCGATAAACGGCAGGCGGATGGTGCGGCTGGCAGGAATCGAACCTGCGACCCTCTCCTTAGGAGGGAGATGCTCTATCCACTGAGCTACAGCCGCGAAGCGCGCCAGTGTAGCAAGGACGCCGGGCCGGCCAGTGCATGGACGCAGAGTCCATCGCTTGCCCAACTCTACGGAATTGCACAAGTTTCAGGCATGTGAGGGCACGCTCTACAGGAGCGGCGGTTCTATACTCTCGAGCGTACGGCGTCGCCATGGTGACGACGTCGGGACGCCGTTCTCATCGGAATCGGGGCGAAGACAGACATGGGTTCGAAATTCAAGGTTGCGGGGCTGCTCGCCCTCGGCGCGGTCGCCGGTGCATTGACCACGATGCAGCTGCAGGCCACCGCGCGCAACTCGCTCGCCTCGCTGCCCCTGGAAGACATCCAGCGCCTGACCGACGTGTTCGAGCGCATCAAGGCCGACTACGTCGAGCCGGTGGACGAGAAGAAGCTGATCTCCGACGCGATCACCGGCATGGTGGCCGGCCTCGATCCGCACTCGCAATACTTCGACAAGAAGTCGTACAAGGAATTCCGCGAAGGCACCTCGGGCCGTTTCGTGGGCGTGGGCATCGAGATCGGCATGGAAGACGGCCTGGTCAAGATTGTCTCGCCCATCGAGGGCTCGCCGGCCTTCCGCGCCGGGCTCAAGCCCAACGACCTCATCACCAAGATCGACGACACGCAGGTCAAGGGTCTCACCATGGACCAGGCCGTCAAGAAGATGCGCGGCGACCCCAATTCCAAGGTCACGCTCACCATCTTCCGCAAGGACGAGAGCCGCAGCTTCCCCGTGACGATCCAGCGCGAGGAGATCCACGTGCAGAGCGTCAAGGCCCGGGACATCGACGGCTACGCCTGGGTTCGCGTGAACCAGTTCCAGGATCGCACCGTGGAAGACTTCGCCGCCAAGGTGGACGACCTCTACAAGAAGGATCCGAAGATCAAGGGCTTCGTGCTCGACCTGCGCAACGACCCGGGCGGCCTGCTCGAGGGCGCGGTGGGCATCGCCTCGGCGTTCCTGCCGGGCGAGTCGGTGGTGGTGAAGACCAACGGCCAGATCAACGAGTCGAAGCAGACCTTCAAGGCCACGCCCGACGACTACCTGCGCCGTGGCGGCAGCGACCCGTTGCGCCACCTCCCGGCCGCGCTCAAGACGGTGCCCCTGGTGGTGCTCATCAACGAAGGCTCGGCCTCGGCCAGCGAGATCGTCGCCGGCGCGCTGCAGGACTACCACCGCGGCACGCTGATGGGCGCGCAGTCGTTCGGCAAGGGCTCCGTGCAGACGGTCATGCCGCTTCCGGGCGACACCGCCGTCAAGATCACCACCGCGCGCTACTACACGCCCAGCGGCCGCTCCATCCAGGCCAAGGGCATCGTGCCCGAGGTGTGGCTCGACGAGACCGCCGAAGGCAACGTCTACTCTGCCCTGCGCACCCGCGAGGCCGATCTCGACAAGCACCTGGTCAACGGCGAAGAGAAGAAGGACGCCGAGCACGAGAAGGAGCGCGACGAACAGCGCACCAAGCTCGAGGCCGAGCTGGCCAAGAACAACAACAAGCCGCTCAAGCCGCTGCCCGAGTTCGGCTCGCCGGAAGACTTCCAGCTCAAGCAGGCGCTGAACCGCCTGCGCGGCCAGCCGGTGGTGGTCAGCAAGACCGCCACCGAGCGGAAGCCGGAAGACACGTCCACGCAGTGATCAAGAGGGGTCTCGCCCCGCAGGGGCCAGGCCGCTTGCTGCCGCAAGCCCAGGGCGAGATGACCGACGACGACCTGCTGCGCTACTCGCGCCACATCCTCCTCGACGAGATCGGCATCGAAGGCCAGGAACGCATCCGCGCCGCTCGCGCCCTGGTCATCGGCGCCGGCGGGCTGGGCTCGCCGGTGGCGCTGTACCTGGGCAGCGCCGGCATCGGCCGGCTGACCCTCGTCGACGACGACGTCGTCGACCTGACAAACCTGCAGCGCCAGATCGCGCATACCCATGACCGTATCGGCCAGCCCAAGGTGCAGTCCGCCCGCGCGGCC
>JBBQNG010000389.1:0-3529 GCA_038329645.1 Burkholderiales bacterium | reverse complement strand
GCTTTCGCGCTGGCCGGCGTGGCTGCGCTTCTCGCGGAACGCTACCTCGTGCGCCGGGGCGTCTACACGTCGTGAGCCATCACCTACCGGTACTCCGACTCGCGCTCGTGCCGGGCGGAAGCGAGGTACACCGCGGTGGCGGTCCGGTAATAAAGGATCCAGAAATCGCTCAGCAGCCATTCCCGCGCTTGCAGGCGGCGGCTTGCCGTCAGCGGGGCAAGCCGCTCGAGCCAGTTCTTCTCGGATTCGCTCATGTCCAGAGTCAGTTGCGCCGGCCTGCCGATGTCGGGTTGCGCGGCCAGGATCCGGGGCAGCTCACTCTCGACAAGGTCGATCAGCCGCAGGGCGCGTGCGCCTGCGTCTGGATGCAGGTGGCGAAGGCTGTCATAGTGGTCGAGCAACGCGTCGAGCGAGCGTTCGAAGCGCCGCGTCGCCACGACGGGCAACGCACGCCGCGCGTTCATGCCCCGGCGATGCGCTTCGCCTTGGCGCGCAAGCGGGCCAGGCGCGGCTTGAAGTCTTCCCACGCGTACACCCGCCCGGTGTCGATGTCCTCGGCCGCCTCGACCAGAGCCTTGAGCATGGACAGGTGCTCGGCCTCCCTGAACCGGCGGTAATCGTCGAGCTGGCCTGCCGTGATCAGCGCCACGTAGCTCTCACCGTTCTTGGTGAGGATTTTTTCGTGCCCGGTCTTCGACACGTCGTCGGCAAGCTCGGTCAGCCGCGCACGTGCCCGCGAGATGGGAACGATGTCCTTGGTGGCGATCACGGCCATGACGGATCCTGTACATAATAATGATGCAATATTCTGCGCGTTCCATGAACCGATGGCAACCGGCCCGGCGCATTCCCGCTCAGCGCATTGCGGGCCCCCTGGCAGGCGCATAATCCCCGAATCTCAAAACCACAAGCCACGCCATGAACGCCGAACCGCAGAAATCCCTGGTCTACTCAGAACCCGCCGCCCTGCGCGCAGCCATCCGCGCAGGCAAATTCACGGCCCATACCTCCGGGCAGTGCCCGGGCTACGCGCAGGCCAACCTTGCCGTGCTGCCTAAGGACTACGCCTCCGAATTCCTGCGCTTTTGCCAGCTCAACCCGAAGCCCTGCCCGGTACTCGGGATGTCGGAGCCCGGCGATCCGCGCATCCCGTCGCTGGGGCCCGATGTGGACATCAGCACCGATATCGGCGGCTACTTCGTATTCAAGGACGGCGAGATGACCGGCGAGGTCGAAAACCTCAAGGCGGCCTGGCGCGACGACATGGTGGCGTTTGCGATCGGCTGCTCCTTTTCGTTCGAGGAGGCGCTGGTGGAAGCCGGCATCCCGCTGCGGCACTTCGAGCAGGGCTGCGGTGTGGCCATGTACCGCACCAACATCGCCACCCGCGAGGCAGGCCGCTTCGGCGGGCCCACGGTCGTGTCGATGCGGCCAATGACGCCAGCGAACGCGATCCGCGCAATCCAGATCACGACGCGCTTCCCGAACGTGCACGGCGCGCCGATCCATTTCGGCGATCCGGCCGCGATCGGCATCCGGGACATTGCGAAGCCCGATTTCGGCGATGCGGTCGAGATCCGCGAGGGCGAGGTCCCGGTGTTCTGGGCGTGCGGCGTGACCCCGCAATCGGCGATCCACGCCGCAAAGCCCCCGCTGTCCTTTACGCACAAACCGGGCTGCATGCTCGTCACCGACCTGCGCAATTCGCAGCTCGCGGTTTTCTAGCGGCAGCGCATGGAAAGCGCAGATGCCGTAGTCATAGGCGCGGGCGTGGTCGGCCTGGCGGTCGCGCGCCAGCTGGCGCTCGCGGGCCGCGAGGTGATCATCCTCGAATCGGAAAACGCCATCGGCACGGCAACCAGCTCGCGCAACTCCGAGGTGATCCACGCCGGCATCTACTACCCGCGGGGCTCGCTCAAGGCGCGCTCCTGCGTAGAAGGCAGGGCACTGCTGTACCGCTATTGCGACGAGCGCGGCATTCCCCACATGCGCTGCGGCAAGCTCATCGTCGCCACCAACGAGGCGCAGCTCGGCGAACTGGAGGCGATTCGCAGCAAGGCACACGCAAACGGCGTAACCGACGTGGCCTGGCTGACGCTCGACGAGGCGAACGCGATGGAGCCGGCGGTGGTGTGCGTCGGCGCGCTGCACTCGCCTTCCACGGGCGTGATCGACAGCCATGCGCTCATGCTGGCGCTGCTGGGCGACGCGGAATCGCACGGCGCGATGCTCGCGTTCCTGTCGCGGGTCGAGCGCGCCCGCGTGCGCGGCAACGGAACGATAGAGCTCGAGGTGGGCGGCGCGGAGCGCATGCACCTCGCGGCGCGCACAGTGGTCAATTCGGCGGGGCTCACGGCGCCGTCGCTCGCGCGCCGGATCGAAGGCTACCCGGCGGACCTGGCTCCGCCGGAGTTCTACGCCAAGGGAAACTACTACTCGCTGGTCGGGCGCTCGCCATTTTCTCACCTGGTGTACCCGGTCCCCGAGCCGGGCGGACTCGGAGTGCACGTTACGATCGACCTCGGCGGGCAGGCGCGATTCGGCCCGGATGTGGAGTGGATCGAGCGCATCGGCTACGAGGTCGACCCGCGCCGTGCCGAACGGTTCTACGCGGCCATCCGGCGCTACTGGCCCGCCCTCCCCGACGGTGCGCTTGCGCCCGGCTATGCCGGCATCCGCCCGAAGATCGCGGGGCCCAAGGACCCCGCACCGGATTTCGTCATTCAGGGGCCGGCCGAGCACGGCGTGCCCGGCCTGGTGAACCTGTTCGGCATCGAGTCCCCCGGCCTTACCGCAAGCCTGGCGCTCGCAGCGGAGGTGGCACGGCGCTTGCATTGACACTGACCGAGCGCAGGGCTGAAACTGCGGGCGCCGGTTGCCGTAGACCAAAAACTACTCAGGAGGCCCGATGAACACCCACAGAACTTTCCTTGCCGCAGCGTCCGCCGTCGCGATGGCATTTGCCGCAGGCACCGCGATGGCGCAGACCAAGTGGGACATGCCCACGCCGTACCCGGACGGCAATTTCCACACCAAGAACGTGCGCCAGTTCGCGGACGACGTCGCCAAGTCCTCTGGTGGAAAACTGCTGATCACGGTGCATTCGAATGGCGCCCTGATCAAAATGCCCGAGATCAAGCGGGCGGTGCAGACCGGGCAGGTTCCGATCGGCGAGGTTCTCGTTTCGGTGCTCGCCAACGAGGCGGCGGTATTCGCGTTCGACTCCAACCCGTTCCTGGCCAACAGCTATGCGAAAGCCGGCAAGCTCTGGAAAGTCGCCAGGCCGGTGGTCGAAAAGCGGCTGGACGGACAAGGCATCGAGCTTCTCTATTCGGTGCCCTGGCCTCCGCAGGGCATTTACGCGAAGAAGGACCTCAATTCGCTGGCCGACCTGAAAGGCACCAAGTTCCGCACCTACAACCCGACCACCTCGCGCTTCGCGGAACTCATCGGCGCGATCCCGACCACCGTGCAGGTGCCGGAAGTGCCGCAGGCGTTCAAGACCGGCCTGGTCGACGCGATGATCACC
>JBBQNG010000388.1:0-3541 GCA_038329645.1 Burkholderiales bacterium | reverse complement strand
GTGGATGCCCTGGGCCGACCACATCAAGACCTACCGGAACGTTGCGCTCCAGCTGAAGTCCAAGTTACCAGTGGGCGACGACTGCGTCGCCGGCAGGAATTTCGGCGTGCCCCAGCGGGCGGCGCTCAGCTACCATGCGGGCCTGCGCATCTTTGGGCCGCAGGCGGAAGCGCGCTGCAGGTTCCTGGTCGTGCAAGGCACCCCGAAACACGAGCGGGATGCGCCCGGCGCCGGCTGGACGAAAATCGCCGACGTCGGGCGCTCCGGCGACAAGGCCGAGCGCTTCAGGCTGTATCGAAAGGACCCATGACGACTCTCACGCAAACCACTGCGTGGCGCGCCCTGCAGGCCCACGCGGATGAGATGAAGGCGACAACGCTTGCCGCCCTCATCGCCGATCCCGCACGCCAGGGCCAGTGCACGATCCAGGGCGCGGGCGTGCTATTCGACTGGTCGAGGCAGAAGGCGACCCCCGAAACGCTGGCCCTGCTCTCGCGCCTGGCCGCGCAGCAGGACTGGGCGGGATGGCGGGCGAAGATGTTCGCCGGCGAGCCCATCAACGTCACCGAGGACCGCCCCGTATTGCACGTAGCGCTGCGACGCGGCGCCGCTGCACCGCCCGAGGTGCGCGAAACGCTCGCCGCCGCGCGCGGGATCGCCGAAGCGCTGCGCGCCGGACGGAGCAAGGGCGGCACCGGCAAGACGATCGCGCACGTGGTCCATATCGGCATCGGCGGCTCCGACCTCGGCCCGCGCATGGCACTCGATGCGCTCGACGAATTCCGCGACGCTCCCCTGCGGTTCGATTGCGTGTCCAACATCGACCCTGCCGACCTCGGACGCGTGCTGGCGCGGTGCGACGCCGAGCGCACCCTGTTCGTTGTTGCATCCAAGACTTTCACCACCCAGGAAACGCTCACCAATGCGGCGGCAGCGAAGGACTGGCTGGCCGCGAAGCTTCCCGCCGGCACCCAAACCGAGGCTCACTTCATCGCCTCGACCGCCAACGTCGAAGCGGCGCGCAAATTCGGCATTGCGGCTGCGAGAATCCTGCCTACCTGGGACTGGGTCGGCGGGCGATATTCGATATGGTCGAGCGTCGGGATCACGCTCATGGCCGCGATCGGGCCGGCACGCTTCGACGAGTTCCTTGCCGGCGCGGCCGAGGCGGACGAACACTTCGTCTCAGCGCCGCTGGAGCAGAACATTCCTTGCCTGATGGCGCTCTTCGGCATCTGGAACGTCAATTTCCGCGGCGCACGTACCCACGCCGTGCTGCCTTACTCGCAGGCCCTTGCGCAATTGCCGGCCTACCTGCAGCAGCTCGAGATGGAGTCCAACGGCAAGTCGGTGACCCGCTCGGGCGAGCCGGTCGATTACGCCACCGCGCCGGTCGTCTGGGGCGCCGCGGGTACCGTAGGCCAGCATTCCTTCTATCAGCTGCTGCATCAGGGCACGGCCGATGTGCCGGCCGATTTCATCGTCGTGCGCGAGGGAGCTTACGACCCGGCGCGGCAAGCCATCCTGAATGCAAACGCGCTCGCGCAGGCCGAGGCGCTCGCCGCCGGCAGGCGCGATGCATCGCTCGAGTCCTACCGGCGCTACCCGGGCGAGCGGCCGTCGTCCATGCTCACGCTCGAGCGCCTCGACGCGCGCAACCTCGGCCGCCTGATCGCGCTCTACGAGCACAAGGTGTTCGTCCAGGGCATCGTGTGGGACATCAACAGCTTCGACCAGTGGGGCGTTGAATACGGCAAGCAGCTCGCAACGCAGATGCTCGCGCAATCGCGCGCCGGCAAGGACTAAGGAGAGAAAACCAATGGACCAGGAAACGTTCAACCTCGGCATCCGCAAGTTCCTCAAGATGGTGGGCGTAAACTCGCAGCGCGAGATCGAGCAGGCCGTCGGCAAGGCGCTCGAAAGCGGCAAACTCAAGGGCGACGAGACCCTCACCGCGCGCATGATGCTGGAAATCCCCGAGCTGGGGCTCAAGGTGCCGTTCGACGGCGAGATCAAGCTAAAATAGCCGGCACCATTTTCGCGCGTACGAGCGCACGCGATGCGGCGCTCAACGCTGGCGTCCGGACATGCGGCGTTGAGGCAACAGGAGACTTATCGTGAACAAAGCGAGGGATTTCGACCAGAGCGTGGTTGCCGAGCTGCAGGCGCTGCTCGGCGACCGGATCACCACCTCCATGGGCATCCGCGAGCACCACGGCAAGGATGAGTCCTACTTCCCGGTCGCGCCGCCGGACGCGGTCGTGTTCCCGCATACCACCGAGGAGGTGCGCGATGTGGTGAACATCTGCCGCCGCCATCGCGTGCCGATGATTCCCTACGGCGTGGGCACCTCCCTCGAAGGCCATACCCTGGCGGTCGAAGGCGGCGTCTGCATCGACCTGTCGCAGATGAACAAAGTGCTTGCCGTGCACGAGGAAGACCTCGATGCGGTGGTCCAGGCCGGAGTCACGCGCAAGGCGCTGAACGAGCATATCCGTCACACCGGCCTGTTCTTCCCCGTCGATCCGGGCGCCGATGCAACGCTTGGCGGCATGGCGGCAACGCGCGCTTCGGGCACCAATGCCGTGCGCTACGGAACCATGCGCGAAAACGTGCTGGCGCTCACCGTGGTGCTGGCCGACGGCCGCATCATCCGCACCTCCAGCCGCGCAAAGAAATCGGCGGCGGGCTACGACCTTACGCGCCTGTTCGTCGGCTCCGAGGGCACCCTTGGGATCATTACCGAGGTGACCGTCAAGCTTTACGCGGTGCAGGAAGCCATGTCCGCGGCGGTGTGCGCGTTCGACTCGATCGATGGCTGCACCAAGACCGTGATCCAGGTCATCCAGGCCGGCGTCCCGATTGCGCGATCCGAAATCGTCTGCGAGAACTCGATCACAGCGATCAACCGCTATAACAAGACGAATTACCGGGTCGCGCCGACACTGTTCTTCGAATTCCACGGGACCGCCGCCTCGGTGGTCGAGCAGGCGGAGATGGTGCAGGAGATCGCCAAGGAAAACGGCGGCATGGATTTCGTCTGGGCGACCAAACCGGAGGAGCGCAACAAACTCTGGGAGGCCCGCCACAACGCCTACTTCGCCTGTCTGCAACTGCGGCCGGGCAGCCGCTCGGTGTCGACGGATGTCTGCGTGCCGATATCGCGCCTCGCGGAATGCGTGGCCGAGTCGATGGAGGACGTAAAGGGCTTCGTTGCACCCGTGCCACTGATGGGCCACGTGGGCGATGGCAATTTCCACCTCATGTTCCTGGTCGACCCGGAGAAGCCGGCGGAACTGGAACAGGCCAAGGAGTTCAACAAGCGCCTGGTCAAACGCGCGATCGCCATGGAAGGCACCTGCACCGGCGAGCACGGCATCGGCCTTGGCAAGCAGGGATCCCTCGCGCTCGAGCACGGCGAGGCGATCGAACTGATGCGCGACATCAAGCGGCTGTTCGACCCGCAGAACCTGATGAATCCTGGAAAACTCATACCGATGGAGTAAGCCGCATGAGCGCCGAAAAAAAACTCAAGCAGCTC
>JBBQNG010000387.1:0-3550 GCA_038329645.1 Burkholderiales bacterium | reverse complement strand
ATCGCGCTTTACGAGCATGCGCCGGCCGAAGCGTTGATTCGGGTCGTTGCCCTCCGGCATCAGCGCGAAGCGGGTTACCGGGGTCGGTGAAAATCCGACCTTCCTCAGATCTCCCGGGATCGGTCTGCCACCTGACTGTCCTTCTACGTGCACGGGGAGGCCGGTGGGCGTCGAAGTAGACTGAATGCTGCCAGTTTTTGGCAGGAGGCCTCGCCGTCATTGACTCTCCAGTAAAAATGCTGCCATTGGGCCATTGGCCTGCTCCGGCAGTTCTAAGCGACTGCAAGGATCCCGGAACTGTCCTGGCTGCGGGTCGCCAGTGCGTCCTGTCGAGCTTCAAGTCCACCGGTCCGTAGGGTATGCGGGAAAAAGACGCGGGGAATCCGCGCCGTGATGGCCGCGCACGGCCAACGGCGATAATGGCAACAGAAATGCGCAAATCCACACATTGATCGAAACCCTCGCACTGCTTCTCACCCCGCACGGGCGTCTGCGTCTCGAGCCGGCGCCCGACGCTCCGGAACTTGCGCCCGAGGTAAGGCAAAGGCTGGCCGAGTCCTTCGCTCGCAGCGCGGGCCACGGCCTGTTGCAGCTCGGGACGGGTGAGGTGGGCATCGCGTTGCCGCCCGTGTTCGGATACTGGCGCGAATTCGGCGCACGTTTCGTCGCTGCGGTCTGTACTTCCCCGGAGGCGCCCGAAACCGGCGGAGCCAAGTTGCTGCCGGCGCCACCCGGCGAAAATCTCGAAGTGCTCGTCTCGGCCGCCCCACCGATGACTGGCGCCGAATATCTGACGGCGCCGGTCCTGCGCTCGCTGTGGAATGAACTCGACGCGGCATTGAGTACCGAGCTTCGCGAGTCGAAACTTTCGGTCCAGGACTTCCTCAGGCGCCGCAATCCGGCATGGAACCTGGTTGGGCGGGTGCACTTCAACCTTGCCGAAAACCGCAAGGATGCCGAGGCGCCGTTCGCCTTCCTGGCGACCTACACCACGCGTTTGTCGGCACACGCCCGGGCGCAACACGTGCCGCTTGCGCAGGCTCTGCGCGAGTACGCGGGCACTAAAGAGAAGGCACGGCTCCTGTCGCTGCTGCTGCCCGTGCAACGCGCCGCGGAACAATGCGCCTGGCTGCGCAAGATGGTGGACGAGGGCGGCATCTATCATCCGCTGCGAATGACGCCGGGCGAAGCATTCCAGTTTCTCACCGATGTGCCGCGGCTGGAAGCGGCCGGCATCGTCGTCCGCGCTCCCGCTACCTGGAAGTCGGGCCGCCCGCCACGCCCGCAGGTGAAGGCAAGCGTGGGTGGCCGGGCGCCCTCGTTGCTTGGACTGGAAGCGTTGCTCGATTTCAATATGGAAATGACACTGGAGGGCGAGCGCCTCACCGCAGCCGAGATCAAGAAGCTGCTCGCCGGCTCCGACGGGCTTCAGCTCATCCGCGGGCACTGGGTGGAGGTTGACCGCGGCAAGCTTGGCCGCATGCTCGAACATTTCCGCCGCGTCGAACAGGCGGCCGCCGGGGGCGGGCTTGCCTTTGGGGAGGCGATGCGCCTCGTAGCCGGCGCAAATGCGCTGGGAGACGATGCCGCGGTCGAGACCGATCGCGACTGGTCGCGGGTGGTGGCTGGCCCCTGGCTGGCCGAAACGCTGAAAGCGTTGCGCAGCCAGGATGGACTCGCGCGTGTGGAGCCTGGCCACGCACTGAAGGCCACGTTACGGCCGTACCAGCAGGCGGGCGTGCGCTGGCTCTATCTTCTGACCCGCCTCGGCCTTGGCGGCTGTCTCGCCGACGATATGGGTCTGGGCAAGACCATCCAGGTGCTCGCGCTGCTCGTGGTGCTGAAGCGTGAAGCGCCCGAGGACGCCCGGCGCACGAGCCTGCTGGTGGCGCCGGCGTCGCTGCTCGCCAACTGGTCGGCGGAGATCGAGCGCTTCGTGCCGGGCCTGAAGGCAATCATTGCGCATCCATCGACAATGCCGGCCGCCGAATTGGCGAACATCGATCCCCGGCGGCTGGCGGACGTGGATCTGGTGATCACCAGCTACGGGTCGCTCCAGCGTCTGCCCTGGATCTTGACCACGCGCTGGCGCCTTGCCGTGCTCGACGAAGCGCAGGCGATCAAGAATCCCGGCACCAAGCAGACGCGCGCGACCAAAGCGCTCGATGCAAGCGTGCGTTTCGCGCTGACCGGCACGCCGGTGGAAAACCGGCTCTCGGACCTGTGGTCGATTTTCGATTTTCTCAATCCGGGCCTGCTCGGATCGGGCAAAGCCTTCACCGCGTTCACCCGGCGCCTGGAGACCGCCGAACACCCATCGTTCGCGCCGCTGCGCGAACTGGTGCGCCCGTATATTCTGCGACGCCTGAAAACCGACAAGACCGTTATCTCCGACCTGCCGGACAAGAGCGAACTGAAAGCCTTCTGCCATCTGAGTCCGGCCCAAGCGGCGCTCTACCAGCGTGCAGTGAAGGACTTGGCTGCGGCGTTGGAAGACGCGGAGGGAATCGGTCGCAAAGGTGTCGTGCTCAGCTTCCTGATGCGCTTCAAGCAGATCTGCAATCATCCGTCCCAATGGCTCGGCGATGGCGCTTGGACCGAGGCTGACAGCGGCAAGTTCGCGCGCCTGCGGGAGATTGCCGAGGTCATCGCCGCCAGGCAGGAGAAAGTGCTGGTATTTACCCAGTTCCGTGAGACAACCGAACCGATCGCCGCGTTTCTTGGTTCGGTGTTCGGGCGTTCGGGTCTGGTGCTGCACGGAGGTACCGCGGTCGGCAAGCGCCGCGAACTCGTACGTCGCTTCCAGGAGGATGAACTCGCGCCTTTCTTCGTGCTCTCGCTCAAGGCCGGCGGCTCGGGACTCAACCTCACCGCCGCCTCGCATGTGGTCCACTTTGACCGCTGGTGGAATCCGGCAGTGGAAAACCAGGCCACCGACCGCGCGTTCAGAATCGGCCAGACGAAGAACGTGCTGGTGCACAAGTTCGTTTGCCGCGGCACCGTGGAAGACAAGATCGATCGATTGATCGAATCGAAGCAGCGGTTGGTCAAGGATGTGCTCGAGGGCAGCGCCGAGCTGCAGTTGACGGAACTGAACGATGCGCAACTGCTCGATCTGGTGAGGCTCGACATCAACACGGCACGAAGCGAATGATGGCCGCTGAAAGGGCGGCCCATGGACTCCACTTGCCTGGTTCTGGCGGCAATCCCGGGCAATGCGCGCAACATTCGTCATAATCGTGAATGAACAGCGAATTTGAAGCATTGCGCGATGTTGTCGCGCGCCTCGAGAACGCCGGCATCGCGTACATGCTGACGGGATCGGTCGCGATGAGCATCTACGCCGAACCGCGGATGACGCGGGACATCGATATCGTGGTGGAACTCTCTACAAACGACGAGCGCCGCGTGAGCGAACTGTTCGCGCCGGACTATTACGTCTCCGAAGAGGCCGTGCGCTCCGCGATCTCGGAGCGCCGCATGTTCAATCTTTTCAGCCTGTCTCACCTCGTCAAGGTCGATCTGATCGTTTTGCGAGACGACGAATTCC
>JBBQNG010000386.1:0-3556 GCA_038329645.1 Burkholderiales bacterium | reverse complement strand
TGCGCGCCGCCAGGACCGGCTCGACGCGATCGCCGCCGCGCGTTCTCGACTCGAGGCACGACAGCGCGACGCGGACCTCGAGCGAGGGCGCAGCGATGACGATGACAAGAAGCCACGCGGTCCGGACGGCAAACCCAAGCGGGGCGGCCCTTACAAGCAGCCGTTCGGTGTGCCCGAGTCCAAGACTCAGGACAACTTCACAGACCCCGACAGTCGCATCATGCAGCACGCTGGTGGAGGGTTCGAAGCCTCGTTCAATGGACAGCTTGCCGTCGACGACACCGCCCACATCATCGTGGCGGCCGAGTTGATCAACAACGCTTCGGACGTGCGCGAGTTGCCCAGGATGGTTGAGGCGGTCAAGGCCACGCTCGGTGCGTATCCCGAGCAGACGCCGGCCGATGCGGGCTACCGAAGCGAAGCGGTCTTCGAGGCGTTTGTCGGGCGCACCGACCTTGTCGTGGCGATGGAAAGCACCAGGAACTGCGATCTTCGCCCGTTCCTGTCACCGCATGCAGTTCGACGAATGCTCGCAGCGAGAATTCCGAGAGATACACGTGCCATTCGACCCGCGTCTTGGGTCCTCCCGAGGCACGACCCACTTGTGTGCGCCAAGATCGACGTTTTCCCAACGGGCTTTGAGCAGCTCGCCGATCCGACATCCGGTGCCAAGACAGATCCACAGCGCCAGCTCGCTTTCACCCTGAAGCGGACGATCGGCGCTGCGTCGATTCGGCGATGCGTCGTACGCCGATCGAGTCGCGTAGAAGATATCGCGAAGCTCTCGGATCTCATCGTGCGTGAGGACAGGGTCACGCATGACCCGCGCGCTCGCGAGCGGCGGCGTGGCGTGCACCGACCAATAGAGATATCAGCAGCGGCGTCAAGGGCAAGTTTTCTGCGGTCGCCACGAAATCCGTAGACCAGAAGCCAGGATTTGAATCCGCTTGGCAGGACCCGCAGATAGAGGCCACCGCATCTGCGACGAGCCGCTCTTTGGTCGTCGCCCGGGCGGTCTTCACGGCTCCGTCGGTGAGTCGATGCAGTGTCATCGGCGGCGTCCGCGCGAAGCGAAAAGGAAACCTTCAGGAGTCAACTTTGGCTCCGATGGGAACACTTATGGTCCGACCACCAAACGGGCTGTCCGTCAATTTGGAGTTTTGAGCTGTGGGAACGTTTATGGGAACAAAAAACAAGCGCTTGAGAAATTTCTCCTGAAACGTCTGAGGACAGCCTCGGATGCATAAATTGCAATTAGAACAATGGCTTGCGAACGAAAATCGATGTCCAAGGACGCTCCAAGACGTCTAGGGTTATCCCCTTAAGTTCGCGCTTTAACCGTTCTGTCACGTGGCGCCTACTCACCCGCCTGATCGACGGCGCACCTCCCGTCACCGCATCGGCCAATCGCACTGCCAGCGCCGCCTCGCTGAGTGCGCCTGCGGCCGAACTCGCCGTTCTCAGCCGCGACGTCAACCACCTCACCCTACTGCTGCGCATCGGCAATGTCCAAGCCGCCAGACCCTACCGCGAGCGCCTCGACACCCTCGACGCCGACGGGCGCGCCCATCTCGACCGCGCCGCTGCGGTTCTGGCCGAGTTCTCGCCCCCAAGAGCCGGCGCGCGCCGGTCGCACCCTGACACCCCACCGAAGGAACTCCCGATGACTGAAGTGGCGCCGGCACGGTTAGAAGAGCTCAACCTCTTGGCCCAAGAGCCTCGCATTCAACCTCTGCACTCTGGCCACCGGCCTGACTCTGTACCGTTCATCGGTTCCCGTCCCGAGGTCGATCCAGTTCAACCTGAGCGCCTCGTAGACCGGCACCCAGCCCTCGCCGTCTCGCAAGAGCATTCCGGGGTTTGGCAGGTAGTGCCCGTTGCGCGTGCGTGCCCAGAGTTTGCGCGCCGGCTTGTAGCTGCTGTCGAGCTCGGCGCGGGCCAGCACTTGATTGACGTAGCTGCGCTTTCGCCGCCTCTCCTTCCACAGATGAGGCGGCAGGCTTTCGAGCACCTGGTGCAGTTGTTCGGCAAAGTAGCCTTCGCCGAATTTCCACGGCGGTAGCGAGCGCACGGTGCAGCAAGACCACTGTGTCTTGAGCCCCGCCAGCATCAGCGTCAGCACCCAGTACTCGCCCTGGTGTCGCTCGACGCGGATCAGCCGGCCATCGACCTGCACGTCGATCACCGAAGGCGCCAGGCGCTCGAAGATTGCCGCCAGTGAACTCTTCGCGAAAGCGGGCTCCTCGATGGCCCGGTTCACCGCATGCTGCCAGGGCGTTTGCCCGAATTCGTCCTCGGCCTTCGGCTCGGCGCCCCTCTCGACCAGAGCATCGATCAAGGCCGCGTTGCCCGCCTTGGCCGCGAGCATCAACGGGGTGGCACCCACAGGGGTCCGATAGTCGATGGTATGCACGTCGCACAGACGCAGGATGTCCTTGAAATTCTTCGCTGCGTAAGGCTGCAGGTGGCGTTGCCGCACCGCAGCCACGGCGCGCAGTGCGAATTGCTGCTGCTTCTCCTGGTCGGTCAGCCGCACGCCCATCATCGCCGCGTCGCCGATCCAGCCAAAGTCGCCGTCTGGCGCCAAGCCACGCGCAGGCTGGAAATGTGCCTTGGCGAGTTGTTCGACCCAAGATTGCTGCCCGTGCCACAGGGCATAGTCCAGCAGCGCCTGTTTGAGCTTGGCGCTGGGATTGCCGCGGTCCAGCGCCTTCGGTGCCAGCTCCTCGATCAGTTCGCGGCTCCATGGCGTCCAGGGCACCGGCTTGCCTTGCAGGAAGACTTCCCGGATGGCGCGGGCCTGCTCCTCCTTGCCTTGCAACTCGAGCTTGCGGGCCTCCTGCGCCCACTCTTCCTTTGAGGACGCCTGGGTCGCGTCCGCGCGTGCCTCGCCGACCTTCAGGCCCAGCAAGGCCAGCAGCGGATGGCCCGTGTCGGACTCGACGAGCGTCAGGCTCTGCACGGCCCGCGTCATCGCCACGTACAGCGCGTTGACGTAGAACTTGTAGAGCTCCAGCGACTTGTCGCCCTTGTCCTTGGCGCGGCGATAGGCGAGCTCGTCGCGCTGCAGGTCCTGCGGCGTCACGCCTTCGCAGACCTCGGCATAGGCCGCACGCTGGCCCGACACCAGGCCCAGCAGCACGACATGCGGGTACTCCAACCCCTTGGCCTCGTGCACGGAGAAGATCAGCGGCGTGCGCAGCTGCGCGCGAGCCGCGGCCTTGTCTTCGTCGCGCAGTACGATCACCGCATGCCGTGCCGAGGCCCGCGTGGTGGCGTCGATCTGCTTCAGTGCGGCGCCGCTGGCCTGGACCAGCGTGACCCCGCCGGCTTCGCCGGACGTGCTCTGGACCAGGTAGTTGCTTTCGCGGTCGATCGAGCCGAAGCGGGCCTGCTTGATCTTCAGCAGCGTGTTGGCCAGGCCCGTGACGGCCTGCGTGTTGCGGAAGTTGGCCTGCAGCACGTGCAGCGGCTGGCGCTGCGCCGCGTCGCCGGCCAGGCCGTGCCAGAACAGCGTCTTCACGGCCGCCCACGAGAAGAAGTTCGGGTGCACGAT
>JBBQNG010000385.1:0-3595 GCA_038329645.1 Burkholderiales bacterium | reverse complement strand
CAATGCCTAGCCTGACGGTCGCACATCAACCGTCAAGAGGACCGCCATGGCCAACGAAACCAATTCTCCGGAAAAGCTCTGGGACCTGATCCGGCATATCCGGTTCGCGATGTTCACGACCCGTCATGAAAACGGACACCTGCACTCGCGGCCGATGACGACCCAGAACGGCAAGGACGACGAGGACGACCGCCTCTGGTTCTTCATGTCGCGCCGCGGCGACCCCGTCGGCGATCTGGACGCCGAGCCCACCGTCAACGTCAGCTACGCCGATCCGGGTGCCGATCGCTATGTGTCCGTTTCGGGCACGGCGCGCATCGTCGACGACAAGGCGAAAACCAAGGCGCTCTGGTCGAAGATGGCCGAGGCGTGGTTTGCCGGCGGTGTCGACGACCCCGATCTTGCGCTGGTCGAGGTGACGATTACTCATGGGCATTACTGGGACGTGAAGGAAAACAAGGTCGCGCAGTTGTTCAAGATGGGCAAGGCCGCGGTGACCGGCCAGCCTTCCAAAGACATGGGCGAGACCGGCGAAGTCCGCATGCACTAGACGGGTCGGGCTTTCGGCTCTATCACCCAAGTGACCGAAAGCCTGCCGTCTTTGTCGACGGCTGACGTCTCCAGGGACAGAAAGCGGTCGTGCGCCGCGCAGGCGCCTGACCAAAGCTCGTTCCATGCACCAAACGCGCCTACGGGGTCCTTGAGGCCGAGTCCCTCGACCAGCTTCCAATCATCGAGCCTCAGAACGAACGGGCCGCCGGCATTTTCGAGCGTGACCGCCTCGCCCTGCCCGTCGAGCATTGCCGCCAGCCAGTTGGCGAAGCCTTGCGCGCCTCCTGCCGGCGCCCATTCGGCGGCGGCCTCCTCGTAGAACTGCAGCCCGACGAGCCTGGCGGCTCTGCCGAGTTCGACCTTCGACCCGGCGGGACCGAGAAGCTCCTCGAGCACGGCGAGCATCGTGCGTACGTAGTCCATTGCATAGCGGCGGCGCGTGCGCTCGAGCCGCTCCTGTGGCCAAGTTGACGATTCGAGCTTCGGCGCGGCGGAGGCGTCGAACCGCGGCATCGTTTCTTCGCCATACGCGAAACGCACGCGCTCCTCCGCCTTCAAATCGTGATCGTGCTCGAGGTAGTAGCCCTCCAGCCCCGGCATGCCGTCCACCGTCATCCCGGTGCAGACGAAGCCCAGGCGCGGGTTTGCCAGGCTCACGCCATTGTGGCCGTGCCAGCCGTGCAGCATCGCGGCGGACACTTCGTGCGGGATCGCGGCGATCGCCGTGCCGCGCCACATCCAGCGCGGCGGCGGATAGCGCACCCAAGCCTTGCGGTCGGATTCGCGGAAGTATTCGGTCTTCACGCCGCCAAGCGCGTTCGAGTGGTAGTGGTAGAGCGCGCAGGCCACTGCGTGCGGCTGGCCCTCCAGGCCGAGTTTGGCCAGGCCCGGGAGGAATTTCTCCAGGTGCTGGCGGCGGAAATGGCGGAACACATACTCCTGCGCAACTTCCGTCCCGCGGCGCACCACCAGCGACACGACTACCGCCGTGACCAGGGCGTTGTACAGCCTGGCGATCGCGCGCCAGGCGGCAAGTTTTTCGTCCATGTGATGTCAGTAAGTTTGCCGGCGAGTGACACCAGTAAAGGAGGGAGTTACTTTGAATGTGAGGAGTGCTGGACCCGATCCCCCAGAATCTAATTAGCTTGATCCCGGCGCGGGTCCTACGGCCTGCTCGATTCGCGCCGGATTCTGGCGGCAATCCAGCACCCTCCAGACGTCAATGCACTCGTCTTCAAGCGTGTAGTAAATCGCGTAGGGAAAGCGCTTCGATAGTGTGCGGAAATATCCGAAGTACTGCTGATGCACCCCGGCGTGGATCAGCAGGGCATCTATGTCAGAGAGCAGGGAGTCCAGAAAATACATTCCCAATCCCGCCCGTTGCCGCTCGTAAAACCCTTTGCCATCCTCGAGGTCGCGCAACGCCAGGGACAGGATCCTGATCTTCAAATACCGCCGCCTAAGAGCACCTTTCTGGCTTGGTCCCAGTCGATGAAGCGGGCACCGCCCGAGGCCAGAGACTCTTCGGCCTCGCGAAGAGCATCAGCGTGCCAAGCGGGCGATGCAAGCGACGCTTCGTCTCTCGACAGGTCATCCCACAGCGCTTCCATCATCCGCAATTTTTCCACGCGGGAAAGCTGTTCGATAGGCAGCATGAGCGTTCTCCGGATACAGCATCAATGGCGTCCAGGGCAAATAGTCGCATCGCAAGGCAACCGTATCAACCGAAATCTCCCCGCTCCGCCACTCGTAATCTCATTCACACGGCCGTTCTTGATGCTCGCCTCGCTGTTTATGGCCTTCACCCAGGTAAGTTTGTCGCCTCGGAAGTTGATGTAGGACGCGTACCCGTGCGTCAATCTGATTCGGCGCAGCACTTAGATGGCAGCAATTGCAACACTGAATTTATCGCCGCTCGCTCTCCCATTGCGCCAAACTCTTGCTTTCTTTTGCCAGCTTCACGAGCAGCGGCGCCGGTTGCCAATGCATGGGGCCAAAGATCGCGCGGTACTTGAGGATTCCGTCCAGCAAGGTCTTCAGGCCGATCGTATCGGCATAGAAAAGCGGCCCGCCGCGATAGCGCGGAAAACCGTAACCGGCTGCCCACACCACGTCGATGTCGCTCGCGCGCACGGCGATGCCCTCTTCCAGGATCCGGATCCCTTCGTTCATGAGCGGGTATAGGCAGCGCTCAAGGATTTCCGCTTCCGAGTGTTCGCGCGGCCGGATGCCGAGCTTTGCGGCGCGGACGCGCAGGATTTCGATGGCATCGGGATCGTCATGCCGTGCACGGTCGCCTGGCTCATACCGGTAGTAACCCTTCCCGTTTTTCTGCCCGAGCCGGCCCGATTCGTAGATCGCGAAGTCCGCCTGGTAATAGTTCGGGTCGGGAGGGAACTTGTCCGCGTTCGACTTGTGCACGCTCACGCCGACTTCAATCCCCGCCATGTCGAACACCGCGAGGATGCCCATCGCCATGCCCCAGTTTTCCAGCGCCGTATCGACCTGGCGCGGCGTCGCGCCTTCGAGAACCATGAATTCCGCTTCGCGCGCATAGCCTTCCATCATGCGGTTGCCGATGAAACCGTAGCAGACCCGCGCCAGCACCGGCGTCTTGCGCAACGGGCGCGACAGGTCCATGACGGTCCGGATCACGTCCGGCGCGGTTTTCGACGTTCGCACGACCTCCAATAGCGGCATCACGTTCGCGGGCGAGAAGAAATGCATCCCGATGATGTCCTGCGGGCGTGCGACCGCTGTCGCGATCTCCTCGATATCGAGCGTCGAAGTGTTGGAGGCCAGCACCGCGCCGGGTTTGGCGACCTTGTCGATCGCGGCGAAGATCTTCTTTTTCAGCTCGACATTCTCGAAGACCACTTCGATCCACACGTCGGCGTCCCTGGCTTCTGCGTATTCAAGCGCGCCGCGGATCAGCGCCATGCGTTTTGCTTTGTCTTCAGCCGTAAGCCGTCCCCGCTTGACCATACCCTCGTAAGTTTTGTCGACCACGCCAATGCCGCGCTTGAGCGCTTCCTCGCTGGTG
>JBBQNG010000384.1:0-3623 GCA_038329645.1 Burkholderiales bacterium | reverse complement strand
CCTTACACCGTGCGAGCATGGTTCGTCGGCCTCAATCCTCAGCTCGATGACGAATCTCCTGCTACAGCAATTCGAGAAGGGCGCACGCGCGACGTTCTCGTTGCCGCGAAGGCATTCCTTTCTGGAGGGTGAGTGTCGACTGACGTCGTTGCTGCGCCGGAAGAAGGCGTGTGGAGAGTAGGTCGTGACCCCGACCCTCTCTCCGCGAGCAAGTCGAGCGCGTCGTCCCAGCTTGCTCAGCCAAACACCGGGAATCGGTTTGATAGTCCCACTGGCGACTACGGCGTCCGGGATTTCGCAACGACGCTCGACGGCTGCTACGGCGAGACGCTCGCGAGATTCCGGGCAGATACCAAGCTGCATGCTGTGATTGGCAATGAGTGGCGCGAGATGGGCTTCATGAACGTCGGCGATATCCCCGCCGATTGGCGGCAGCGCCGGATCGCGGTACACGTGCGGTTTCCCAAGGAGGCTTCTGCCTCGACTGAGCCGCGGTTCCTGGACATTGAGTCGATCCAGACGCGTCAGGCGCTTCTTCCGGATTTTGAGCCTCTCCTGAAGTTCTACGGCTACGACGATCTCGATATCCCGGTCGTGCGAGGGCACGATCGTCGAATCACTCGATACATCAGTCAATGGACCTACGAGCAGGTGGACGAGGACGACCGACCGATATATGCCGGGGTTCGATACCTATCCCGACTCAACAACGATTGGGAGTGCTGGGCTGTGTTTGACCGGATCACGATCGAAGAGCTCACGAGGCGCCCCATCCTTCGCGACGATGAGGCGCTCAATCGGATCGCCCAGCTGTATAGCTTGTCGGTGTACTAGGCAACCGACGGGCGTCTGGGCTACTCGCGAAAGCAGCTGAAGAAGTCGCCGAGGCATTGGAGCGGGACGTCCGTAACTAGCACCCTGGCGTAGATCTCAGCTACGTCATCGAGGTCTGAGAGCAGCACGCCCTGTTCGTCAGGGGGTAGGGTGGCGCTGTGTCACTTTGTAGGAGCGCCATCGTCGGAGCGTTTGTGTTGCTTGCATTGGCTCCAGCCGCGCTAGCCCAGACCACGAGCTGCAAAAACAACCGGTACTTCGCCGTCGATCCGACGGCCTTTCCTGGTGTCGAGCACATCAGAGCCATCAATCTTCCGCGACTCACTACAGGTTACGCTCCACGCTGCCTCGTGGCCGAATCGATCGGCGGCGACATTCAGTACTTCTTCAGTCAGCACAGCCGCTTCCCACGTTCGTTGGAGATCCACGGTGCCCGATGGGATGCCGGGACCTGGCGGCTTCGCTACACGCGGCGGCAATTTGCCTCGGGAGCTCAGTACCGCCATGCGGTCGCGAGCCACGGCCGCCAGCGGGTGACGATGGATCTGACGTCCTAGCAATGCGGGACGGATGCCCTTGGGACGCTGGGCGACGCTAAGCACGCCGAAGAAGAACGCTCGTGCGCTCTAGCCCCAGGCTGCCCGCAGCTCGCCGATGGAGTTCGTCCGCTCGAGGCTGGCGAGGAGCCAATCACTCTGCCCGGGAGGCTGCCCCGGGGCCGCGAGCAAGCCTGCGGCCCATCGCTCGAAGGTAGCTTCGTTGGATTGACACGCAGACGTTTGCAGAAGAGACCGGGCGACGGCAAGCGTGTCACGCCCCCCGCCGACATCTCCCGACACGTCACTCCATTCTGGCCCTATCGCTGGTAGGCCGCTCCACTGCCGCCCGGCGAGCCTGATGCAAAACAGAGCAGCGTCGCGCGCCGTTGCTTCGGGCTGGGGGTCCTCCCACGTAGCTCGATGGCCGAGGTCTAAAGCATGCCGCCGCCAATCTTCCAGAGCCTTGAGGAAGCTCGGGTGACTGCGCCAATCGTGGGGCAGTATCCCCTTCTCGAATGCTGCCCACGGAAGCCCGCCCGCCGCTGCAAGATCCTCCCGATCCTCCTGGGCGTGCCGGCGGCGCGTACGCAGCACACTGTTCACGTCGGTGCCGCAATGAGGTTCCTTGAAATGCCACGGCTCTTCGCGTTGGAGCAGCTCGCTCGGGCTCATTCCCCGGAGATCCAGACTCACCACCGCACGGATGCGATCTGGCTCTAGGCGCCATCTCAGGAGCCGATGGGCGTCGTCCAATCCGACCTTCGCTGGGATTGGGTCGGTTTCCCCTTCGATAGCTGCTTCAAGCCACGACGCGTAGGCCTCGGAGCTTGCCCAGCCGGCCTCCGGGACGAGGCGTGGAACGGCGACCCGCTGGACCCCTAACTCTCCGATCGATACTTCGAGGATCAGCCACGGCCGGCGGCGCTGGCGGGGGAGGTCGCCCGACTCGACAAGGAATCCCCAGGCGAGCACGCCATCACCATCGATCAGAGCTAAGTCCCAGTTCATCGGACACTTTTCACGCGAAATCGTCCGCGACGTTGCCGCGAGGGCTTGGGACCCTAGATCGACCATGGACGTGAACACATCTACAAGTTTTTCAAATGGTTCGGACACAGGCGCGGTGAACCAGAAGCTGCTGTTCGCACTGGCCTTGGCCCGCGTCAGCGGACTGCCGCAGTGGAGGGTCGCCTCGCTCGCCGGAATCAGTCCGAGCTTGCTGTCCTTCTGGGTTCACGGACAGCGAGTGCCGACTCGGTCCCAGGCCGAGGACGTCGCGCGCGTGCTCGAGATCCCAGTCGATCAGCTCTTTGCTCAGACTCGACGTGTCGGCGATCCCGAGAGGGCCGCCGAGAAACGCGACCGAGCATGACGGTCGCGACCCACCGATGCGTCCGCTGTGGGCAGAAGAAAGTGCACGCCAGCGGGATGGTGTGTCGCGACTGCATCCGAGAGCGCCGATCAGCAGGACGCCGGAACACACGCCGCGCCGTTGCCCTGATCGCCCGGGAGGCCGCGGGCAGCCCAGCATTTCGGAGGGCGCGGAAAGATCGCGATGGGCTGGCATGAGTGAGTTCGCCACGGACGATGAGCTGGCCCGCCGGCTCAGAAGCCTCGCGGCCAGCCTCGAGGCGATCGCCGTAGACGTGACCGCGATCGCGCAAATTCTCGAACCCGCTCCCGACGACCAGGGCACGTGCTCTGGTCGTGGCTCGCGATGACCCTCACAAGCATTCATTGCGCTAGGACAACAAAGTCCCGAGGGAGGCCCCTTGGGGCAACCGCAACCGCGATCCGCGAAGCCGTCCTAGACGATCTCATACACCGCCACGACCGGATGACGGTCCGGCAGGTCTACTACCAGCTCGAGATCCTCTCGGTGGTGGACAAGACCGACCCTGGGTACCGGCAGGTACAAGGGGAGCTCCTCCGGATGCGACGGCAGGGCCTGCTGCCCTGGGAGTTCATTACCGACGGGACCCGGTGGCAGCGTAAGCCGCCTAGTTGGGACTCAAAGGCCGATTACCTTCAGACGGTCGCGCGGACATACCGTCGGAACCTGTGGGCCCGTCAGAACATCCGAATTGAGATCTGGCTCGAGAAGGATGCGCTGGCGGACGTGGTGATCGGCGTTACCAGCGCGTGGGACGTCTCCTTGATGGTGAGCCGTGGCCAATCCTCAGCGACGTTCCTGCACGCCGCGGCGAGGTCCGCCGCCTGTCACTACGAGGAGTTCGGGATCGAGACCCA